>JAXDMK010000168.1:0-3702 GCA_034666105.1 Actinomycetota bacterium
GGCGGCGTACTGCCGGTCCTCCCCACCCCAGACGCCGATCATGAAGTACATCGGCAGCAGGACGAGCTCGAAGAAGACGAAGAACAGGATGAGGTCCTGGGCCGCGAAGGTGCCGTTCATCCCCGTCTCCAGCAGGAGCATGAGGATCAGGAACGCCTTGGGGTTGTGCGGCTCGGGGAAGTGGTCCCACGAGTAGATCACGCACAGCACCGTGATCAGCATGGACAGGAGCAGCAAGGGCAGGGAGATGCCGTCGACGCCGATGTGGTAGCGGCTGTTGATCACGTCGATCCACCGCCGGTCGACCCCGTACTGCAGCCTGTCGGAGCTCCCGAAGTCGAACCCGAGCGTGATCACCACCCCGACGACGAGGGTGGCCAGCGTGGTGACCAGCGCCACCACCTTGAGCGCATCTTCCCGAGCGCGGGGGATCAGGCCGAGGACGGCGAGGCCGATCACCGGTAGGAAGATGGCTGCGGTCAGGAGCATGCGGACTCTCCTACGAGGGGGGTCACGTCGGTCAGGGGCACGTCGGTCACGTCAGGAACACGAGGCCGACGGCGAGGACCGCGGCGGCTCCGAAGAGGTAGGCGGCGTACGACTGGACCCGACCGGTCTGGGTGCGGCGGAGGACGGCCCCGCCCTCCTCGGCGCCGGCGCCGGCCCCGTTGACCAGGCCGTCGACGACCTTCTGGTCGATGTTGTCGTACACGAAGTCGGCGACCTTGCGGGACCCGGTGCCGAAGGCGTTGACCACGCCGTCGATCACGTTCTGGTTCACCCAGTAGGCGGCCTTGGCGATGGGGTACTGGATGTTGCGGATGATCCCGTTCACGAACAGGTCGTCGAGGAAGTACTTGTTGACCAGGATCTTGTAGCCGGTGCGGGCCAGCCCGTTCTTCTGCACCATGCCGTAGGGGAACGTGTTGCGAAGGTAGTAGCCGGCGGCGGCGCCGATGCCGAGCAGGGCCACCACGGTGGAGCCCGCGGCCAGGCCCACGTTGAAGGCGTGGTGGTGGAGGAACTCGGGCACGCCCGGCACCTCGAACGACACCCACTCGTGGAACTTCTCGATGCCGGGGGCGTTCAGCAGACCGACCACGCAGGACAGGCCGGCCAGGATCACGAGCGGGATGCGCATGGAGGCGGGCGACTCGTGGGGATGGCCGTCGCCCCGGTACTCGCCGAAGAAGACGAGGTAGCAGGCCCGGGTCATGTAGGCCGCGGTCATGAAGGCACCGGCCAGGCCCACGGCCAGGAACAGCGGGTAGTGGTTGGCCAGGGCGCCGTTGAGGATCTCGTCCTTCGACCAGAACCCGGCCAGGGGCGGTATGCCGGCCAGGGCGACCGAGCCGATGACGAAGGTCTTGAAGGTGGTGGGCATGTGCTTCCGCAGGCCGCCCATCTCGCTCATGTTGTTGGAGTGGACGGCGTGGATGAGCGAGCCCGACCCGAGGAAGAGGAGCGCCTTGAAGAAGGCGTGGGTGAACAGGTGGAACACGCCCGCCGTCCACGCCCCGCAGCCGAGGGCCATCACCATGTACCCGAGCTGGCTGACGGTGGAGTAGGCGAGGACCTTCTTGATGTCGTCCTGCACGAAGGCCAGCCCGGCCGCGATGAGCACCGTGATCCCGCCGATGAGGGCGACGAAGTTGATCCCCCCGGCGTGGATCGAGAATCCCTCGAAGAACACGCCGTAGACCCGGGCCACCAGGTAGACGCCGGCCACGACCATGGTGGCGGCGTGGATGAGGGCGGAGACGGGCGTGGGACCGGCCATGGCGTCGGGCAGCCACACGTGGAGGGGGAACTGGGCGCTCTTGCCCATCACCCCCAGGAACAGCAGGGCCGCGCCCGTCAGCAGCAGTCCGTGGCTGATCCCGCCGGTGAGGGCGAGATGGTTGAGGTTCTCGATGTCGAAGTTGCGGCCGGCGGCGAAGAACAGGGTGATCACGCCCAGCATGAGGCCGACGTCGCCGGTGCGGGTGGTGATGAAGGCCTTGATGGCGGCGCTGGAGTTGACCCCCTCCTCCCACCAGTGGCCGATGAGCATGAACGAGCACAGGCCCACCAGCTCCCAGCCGATCATCAGCTGCAAGGTGTTGTCGGACACCACCAGCAGCAGCATGGAGGCGGTGAACAGGGACAGGGCGGCGAAGAAGTAGGTGTAACGGCGGTCGCCGTGCATGTAGCCGGTCGAGTAGACGTGCACCAGCAGCGAGATGAAGGTGACGACCACCAGCATCATCACCGCCAGGCCGTCGATGTGGATGCCGGCCCCGATGTCGACCCCGGCCAGCTTGATCCAGGTCAGGTGGCCGGTCACCGCCTCTCGGCGGCCGTCGACGAGGTCCTTGCCGATCCACTGCACTGCGCAGACCAGGGCCCCGAGGAAGGCCAGGCCCAGGGCGCCGATGCCGATCTCGTGGCCCTTGCCCGGCAGCCGCTTGCCGAAGGCGAGGATGAGGACGGACGAGATGGCCGGCAACAGGGGGATGAGCCAGGCGTTCTTCAGCACGGGTGTGCTCCCTAGCCCTTCATCAGATCGGCCTGGTCGAGGTCGATGTTGGCCCGGTTGCGGAAGATGAGCAGCACGATGGCCAGTCCGACCCCGACCTCGGCGGCGGCGATGGCGATCACGAACAGGGCGAAGACCTGGCCGATCACGTTGTCGCGGAAGGCGCCGAAGGCGATGAGGTTGATGTTGACCGCGTTGAGCATGAGCTCGATGGACATGAGCACGAGCACCGCGTTGTTGCGGGCCAGCACCCCGTAGACGCCGACGCAGAAAAGCACCGCGGCCAGGACCAGGAACTGGTTGAGCATCATGAGGGTGTGGTCGGTCCCTTCGTCAATCTCTTCGAGCCAGGGCGACGGCGCCCACCAGCGCGGCCAGCAGCAGCACCGACGCCACCTCGAAGGGGATGACGTAGGCGCCGAAGATCGAGTCGGCCACGTCGGCCGTGCGTTGGATCCGCCCGAAGGCGATCTCCTCCGAGCCGAAGGCGTCGCTCAGCATGGTGACCAGGGCCCCCAGCAGGAACACCGAGACCAGGACTGCCACCCACCGACGGTCGTTGTCGAGGTCGGCCTCCCGCCCGATGGGGGCCCGGGTGAGCATGACCCCGAAGAGCAGCAGCACCACCACCGCCCCGATGTAGACGAGCACCTGGACCCAGGCCACGAACTCGGCCGCCAGGAGGATGAAGATGCCGGCCGCCCCGGCCAGGACGATGGCCAGGAACAGGGCCGCCCGGACCACGTTCTTGGTCGTGACCAGGCGCACCGCGGCACCGACCATGGCAACGGCCAGGAGGTAGAAGGCGATGTTCTCTGCGATCAAGGGTTCTCTGCGATCAAGGGTTCTCGCGATCACGGATGAGGGCTCGGCCTACTTCTTCTTGACCGCCCCGGCCTCGAGGGGCTGGGGTTCGGGGACACCTTCCATCCACTCGCCGAGCTTGTTCTTGTCGTGGAGCAGGTCGGCGATGCGGACCTCGGAGTACTCGAACTCCGGGCTCCAGAACAGGGCGTCGAAGGGGCACACCTCGACGCAGATGCCGCAGTACATGCACAGGGCGTAGTCGATGTCGAAGCGGTCGAGGGCGTTGACGGTGCGGGGCTTGCCACCCTCGCGGCGGGGCGGCCGCTTCTCCTTGTGGCCCTCGATGTAGATGCACCAGTCGGGGCACTCACGGGCGC
>JAXDMK010000169.1:0-8725 GCA_034666105.1 Actinomycetota bacterium
GCTGCCGGAGAGGTCGGCGCCGACGCACTCCTCGCGGATGCGTCCGACGAGGTTCTTGACCACCTTGAAGTTGACGTCGGCCTCGAGCAGGGCGACCCGGATCTCCCGCAGGACCTCTTCGACCTCGAGCTCGCCCAGACGACCGCGGCCCTTGAGCTTGCGGAAGATTCCTTCGAAACGGTCGGAGAGCGACTCGAACATGCCCGGAACAGGATTGTGGGGGGGGCACCGCCCCCCCGACACCCCCCCGAAAGGTCAACTTCCATTGCGTGGGCCGCCTGCGGCGGGCTGTTTTTTGTTCCGACCGGCGTTTCGGCTCCTTCGTCGCCGGCCGGTCGGTCCGCCGGCCAAACCCGCCGGCGGAAGGTGTGAGTCGGCCCCCCGAAAGTCAAAGGGCACTGCGTTGGTCGCTGGGGCTCCTTAGGCGGGCGGCGACGGACTCCAGGGCCTGGCGGGCGGATTGGTGGGCGGCGAGGACCTCGGTGGCCAGGGCGTTGACGGTTAGGGGGTCGGCGTCGAGGGCGGAGCGTTCGAGGGCGGCGCTGGCGGCGGACAGGGCGATGGCGCCGAGGGCGGCGCTGCTGGATTTGAGGCTGTGGGCCGCCCGCTGGAGGTCGGGACGGCGGTCGTCGTGGGCGGCGGCGCGGATGGTGCCGGCCACGGCGGGGGCGTCGGTCAGGAAGGTGTCGATCAGGGCGGCCACCACCTCGGGGTCGCCGAAGGCGTCGACCAGGCCGGCGATGGCGGCCGGGTCGAGGGCACCGTCGACGGTCGAGGCGGGCGTGGGCGCGGTGATTGGCGACGAGCCGTCCTGAAAGGCACCGGGGCGAGACCGCTCCAGCGCACCCACCAGCTCGGGCATGCGGATGGGCTTGGAGAGGTAGTCGTCCATACCCGCGGCGAGGCAGACCTCGCGGTCGCCCGCCACCGCGTTGGCGGTCATGGCCACGATGCGGGGTTGCTCAGCGGGGGGCCAGTCCGACCGGATGCGGCGAGTGGCTTCCAGCCCATCCATCTCCGGCATCTGCACGTCCATGAGGACGAGGTCGTAGGGCTGGCGGCGGAGGGCTTCGAGGGCCTCGACTCCGTTGCCGGCCACGTCGCAGCGGTAGCCGAGCTTGGCCAGCATGAGCTGGGCCAGCTGCTGGTTGGTGGCGTTGTCCTCAGTGAGCAGGATGTGGAGGGGAACCCGCTGGGCCAGCTCTTCGTCGGCCACCACCGGCGCGGGGGCCACCACCCGGGTGGGCTGGGCCGCGAAGATCCCCACCAGGGCGTCGTAGAGCTGCGCGGCCCGGATGGGCTTGGTCAGGTAGGCGGCGTAGTCGACGCCGTAGCGGGCGTCCTCCTGCCGGCGCCCGAGCGACGTCAGGACCACGATGGGCAGGGTCCGGCCCGCTTCGGTCCCCCGCAGTTCGCGGGCCAGGGTGGCTCCGTCCATGTCGGGCATCTGCATGTCGAGGACGGCCACGTCGAACTGGCCCCCCTCCCGCACCCATTGCCGCGCCTCCATCGGAAACTCGGTGGCGGTGGCCGTCATCCCCCACGAGGCCACCTGGCGGACGACGATCTCCCGGTTGGTGGCGTTGTCGTCGACGACCAGCACCCGGTGCCCGGACAGGTGGGCCAGGGGCCGCGCCGCGGCGTGGGCCTCGACGGGGGCGGGCGCCTCGTCGACCACGACGGTGAACCGGAACGTCGACCCAACCCCCGGGCTGCTCTCGGCCCAAATCGTGCCGCCCATGAGCTCGGTGAGGCGGCGGGCGATGGCCAGGCCCAGCCCGGTGCCGCCGTAGCGCCGGGTGGTCGACGCGTCGGCCTGGGTGAAGGACTCGAACAGCCCGCCGATGCGGTCGGGCGGAATCCCGATGCCGGTGTCGGAGACGGCGAAGGCGAGCCGGTACCGCCGGGCCGGGTCGGCGGCGGCGCCGGCGTCGGCCGCGGCGGCGGCGTCGGCCGGCAGTCGCTCCCCCGTCACCCGCACCACCACCTCGCCCCGCTCGGTGAACTTGACCGCGTTGTTGAGCAGGTTGAGCAGGACCTGGCGCAGCCGGGTGACGTCGCCCGTCACCCACGGGGGCACGCTCGGCTCCTTGACGTAGGCCAGGTCGAGGGCGGGATCCTTCTCCGCCGCCCGCGACGCCACCAGCTCGAGGGCCGACTCGACGCATTCCCCTAGGTCGAAGGGCTGGCGCTCGAGCTCCAGGCGCCCAGCCTCGATCTTGGAGAAGTCCAGGATGTCGTTGATGATCGCCAGCAGGGAGTCGCCGCTGCGCCGGACTATCTCCGCGAACCGGCGCTGCTCGGGGTCGAGGTCGGTGTCGAGGAGGAGGCCGGTCATGCCGATGACGGCGTTCATGGGGGTGCGGATCTCGTGGGACATGGTGGCCAGGAAGGCGCTCTTGGTGCGGCTGGCCTCCTCCGCCTCGTCGCGGGCCCGGGCCAGCTCGTCGGTGCGCTGGCCCACGGCCTGGGTCATGGTGTTGAAGCGGACGGCGAGGTCGTCGATCTCCCGCACGCCGGCCCGGGGGGCGCGGGCGTCGAGATCGCCGGCGGCGATGCGGGCGGTGGCCTCGTCGAGGGCGGCGACGGGACCGAGCACGGCCCGCCGGGTGCCCACCGCCACCACCACCATGCCGAGGAGGAGGACCACGGCCGCCGACACCGCGGCCAGGGAGTAACGACGGGCGGTGGCGGAGGCTGACGCTGTCTCCTGCCGGGTACGGGCGTCGACCAGGTCGAACACCTGGCCGATGGGCTCCATGATCTCGGCCTTGGCCCGGTGGTAGCCGTCGCCGTTGAGCAGGTCGATGGCGTGCTGGCGGGCGGCCTGCTCGTCGGCAGTCCCCTCCCCCGCCTCCAGGGTCGCGAACGCCTCGGACTCGAAGACGGCCAGCCCGTCCGACTTGTCGCGCGCCTCCTGCAGCAGGGCCAGCTCCTGGCGGCTGAAGCCGGTCTGGGCGGCCAGCACGTCGAAGGCGATGGCGGGGCCGAACTTGGTGGGACGGGTGCCGTTGGCGGTGACGAAGTCCCAGTAGATGCCGTCGTAGTGCTCCGGCCGCCACGACCGACCGTCGCGGATGGCGAGGATCTCGTCGAACCAGGCCTTGTACCGGCTGTCGCCCGTGACCGCGTAGGTGCGGGCCATGCGGGTGAGGTCGTCCGACGTCTGGCGCAGCTCGTCGGCCAGCCGCAGCGAGGTCGATCGCCGGCTCTCGGTGGACGCGGCCCGCTCGATGGTGTGGACCGCCACCACGCTGAGCCCGACCAGGATGGCGAGCAGGAACGCACCGCCGGCGACGTAGGCCCGGACCATCGTCCGGAGAGTCCTCGCTCCCCCCGAAGCCATCGGGCCAGGCTACGCCCGGGAGGTGCCTACGATCCCGGCATGGCCACCATCCTGGTGATCGACGACGACGCCTTCCTCCGCCAGCTCGCCACCGGCCTCCTGCGGCGATCCGGACACGTGGTCGTGCAGGCGGCGTCGGCGGGCGAGGGCCAGGCCCGGCTGGCGGAGTCGCTCCCCGACCTCGTCCTCCTCGACGTCGAGCTCCCCGACCGGAGCGGCCTCGACCTGCTCGACGACCTCAAGGCCGGCCTGACCTGCCCCGTCGTCCTCATGAGCGGCAACGGCTCCCCGTCCGACCGGGACGCCGCCCTCGCCCGGGGGGCGGTGGACTACATCGTCAAGCCGTTCCCGCCGGGAGACCTCGCGGCCCGGGTGGCGGCCGCCCTGCCCGGGGCCGCCGAATAGCTCAGGAGAAGAGGGCGTCGACGAACTCGTCGGGGTCGAAGGGGATGAGGTCGACGGCGGTCTCGCCCAGGCCGACGAGCTTGATGGGGATGCCCAGGTCGCGTTGGATGGCGAGCACGATCCCGCCCTTGGCCGTGCCGTCGAGCTTGGTGAGGACCACACCGGTGACATCGACCGCCTCCAGGAACTGCTTCGCCTGCACCAGGCCGTTCTGGCCGGTGGTGGCGTCGATGACGAGGAGGACCTCGGTGACCTTCCCCGGCGGCTTATCGGCCACCCGGCGGACCTTGCGCAGCTCCTCCATGAGGTTCACCTTGGTGTGCAGCCGGCCGGCGGTGTCGGCCAGGACCAGGTCGACGTTGCGGGCCGCGGCCCGCTCCACCGCGTCGAAGACGACCGCCCCCGGGTCGCCGCCCTCGTTGCCCCGCACCAGGGTGGCCCCGGCCCGCTTCGACCACAGCTCGAGCTGCTCGGCGGCCGCGGCCCGGAAGGTGTCGCCCGCGGCCATGATCACCGACCGCCCCTCCAACACCTGCTGGTGGCCGACCTTGCCGATGGTGGTGGTCTTGCCCACCCCGTTGACGCCCACGAACAGCCACACGTTGGGCTGCCCCGGCTCCAGCCGCAGGCTGCGGTCGGCCATGGTCAGCTGCTTCTTCAGGTCGTCCTTGAGCGCCTCCACCAGCCCGTCGGCGGTGGTGATGCCCTCCGCCTTGACCCGGGACCGGAGCTGGTCGAGGAGGATGGTGGTGGCCCCCACGCCGACATCGGCCCGCAGGAGGGCCTCCTCCAGGTCGTCGAACGTCTCGTCGTCGATCTTGTCCTTGGTGCGGGCCGCGCCCAGGAAGCCGCTGAACAGGCCCCGGGCCTTGCCCAGCCGGTCGCGGAACCGGGGCTTGGGGGCGGGGGCGGGCGGCGCTTCCGGCTCCGGCTCCGGCGGCGCGGCGTCGGGTGCGGCCTCGGCCTCCGTCGGAGGCGCGGACGGGGCCTGGGTGGCGGCCAGCACCGCTTCCGCCTCCGCCACCAGCTCCGCCGCCTGCCGGTTGAGCTCCTCCTCGGAGGGGATCTTCCGCCGCTTCTTGGGCGGCGCCTCCGTCGCCCCGGGCAGCAGCGACGCGGGGGGCGGGTCGAGGTCGGACCCCCGGCGGGGGCGGGCGGCGAGGACGGCGGCGACGACGCCGGTGACCACCAGCAAGGCCAGAACTCCGAGGACGATCTCCATGTGTCCCTCAATGTAGGTGACGCCCGTCACCCACCGGCCGGGCCCTAGGCCGGGGTGCGCACCTTCTCGGACACGACCTTCGACGACCCGCCCGGCTGCAAGGTGACCCCGTAGAGGGAGTCGGCCGCCTCCATGGTGCGTTTCTGGTGGGTGACGACCACCAGCTGGGCCTCGTCGCGGAACTGCTGGAGGAGGTCGATGAAGCGGTGGAGGTTGACGTCGTCGAGGGCCGCTTCCACCTCGTCGAGCAGGTAGAAGGGCGACGGCCGGCTGCGGAAGACGGCGAAGAGGAAGGCGAGGGCGCACAGGGCGCGCTCCCCGCCCGAGAGCAGGGACAGCTTGCGCACGTTCTTGCCCGCCGGCCGGCAGTCGAGCTCCAGGCCAGCCAAGAGCACGTCGTCGGGGCTGGTGATGTGCAGCCGCCCCTGGCCGCCGGGGAAGAGGGTCTCGAACAGGGCGGCGAAGTGCTCGGTGACGTCGGCCAGGGCGGCCGTGAGCAGCTCCGCCATCTCCGTCTCCACCGCCCGGATGATCTTGACCAGCTCCCGCCGGGAGCCCTTGATGTCGTCGAGCTGCTCGGTGAGGAACACATGGCGCTCCTGCAGCGCCTCCAGCTCCTGGAGGGCGAGCGGGTTGACCGGGCCCATGAGGCGCAGCTCCCGTTCGAGGTCGCGGACCCGGGCGGCGGCGCTGGTGCCCGGGGGCAGGGGGGGGCAGGAGGCGACCATGGCATCGGCCGGCTCGGTGTCGAGCTCCCGGCGCAGCGACTCCTCGACCGTCTCCAGCCGGAGGCGGGCCTCGGCCGACTCCAGCTCCACCCGCCCCGAGCGCTCCCGCAGCTCGCCCAGGCTCCGTTCCACGGCCTGGCGGCGGCGGCGGAGGCCGTCGAGGTTGGCCACCCCGTCGGCCAGGGCCCGGACCTGGGCGTCGCGGCGCTGGCGGAGGTCGGCGAGGGCCACGTCGAGCTCGGCCCGCCGGACGTCGAGGTGCGGTCCGAGGCGGTCGAGGCCGGCCCTCGTGGCCAGCAGCCGGGCCCGGCGGGACTCCGACTCCTGGCGGCGGGCGGCGGCGCCGGCCAGGCGGGCTTCGACTTCGGCCAGCCGGCGGGCGAGGGCGGTGCGGCTGTCGTCGAGGCCGGCCGCCCGCACCTCCAGCTCGGCCCGGAGGGCGACCAGCCCCTCGGCCCGGGACTGGATGCGGGCCCGGTCGGCCCGCTCCGCCGCCACCCGGGCCGCGCCCGCGGCCTCGTCCTGGTCGAGGGCGGGAAGGAGCGACTCCAGCTCCGCCACCCGGGCCGCCTCCTGGGCGATCCGGTCGACGGTGCGGTCGCGCTGGGCGCGGACGTCGTCGATCTCGGCCGCCACCCGGCGGGCGTCGGCCCGGGCGGTGGTGGCGGCGGCGTCGAGCTGGCGGTAGCGGGTGGCGGCGGCCGAGGCCTCGGCCGCGGCCCGAGCCGCGGTGGCGGCGGCGGCCTGGGCCGCGGCCGTCGACCGGGTGAGGCGGGTGTCGGCGGTGGCCACGGCCTGGGCCAGGTCGCCGGCCCGGGCCCGGGCCTCGTCGAGCGCGGCCCGGGTCACTCCCGGCGCGCCCACCCCCAGCCGCCAGCCGACGGCCGATATCCGGTCGCCCGCCCTCGTGACCGCCACCACGTCGGGGAAGGCGAGGGTGACGTCGACCGCCTCCTCCCACCCCCCGTCGACCACGACCACGTCGGCCAGCAGATGGCGGAGGAGCCGTTCCACGCCCGGGTGGCTCGACCGCACCACCGAGCGCAGGGGGCGGGCCGGGCCGTGGAACGACACCGCGGCCGGCGGGTCGAGGAGCGAGCCAAGGGGCAGGACGCCGGTCGGCCAGGCCCCCGCGCCGGCCAGGTCGTCGAGCAGGCGCCGGCCGGTGGCGACGCCGTCGACGACCACCGCCCCCACCGCCTCCACCACCGCCGCCTCGAAGGCGGCCTCGAACCCGGCGTCGATGTCGACCAGGTCGAGCAGGGTGCCCACCACGCCGTCGACGCCGGCCAGCCGGTCGGTGTCGCCCGTGCCCCGGGATTCGTCGACGGCCATGGCCAGCGCCTCCGCCCGGGCGGCCCAGGTGTGGTGGCCGGCCGCGGCCTCCCGGGCCGCGCTCTCGGCCGCGGCCAGCGCCGCCGCCGCCACCCGCCGGTCGGCGTCCGCCTGCTCCCGGACCGCCACCAGTTCGCTCTCGGCCCCCGCCAGTCGGGCCAGCTCCAGGCTCACCCGGTCGGCCTCGCCGCCCAGCGTCGCGGCCCGGGCGTCGAGACCGGACAGGCGGTGCTCGAGGCGGGCCAGGTCGGCCCGGCCCCGGTCGAGGTTGGACCGCAACGCCCCCAGCTCGCCCCGGGCCTCGGCCGCGGCGTTGGCCCGGGTGGACGGCTCGCCGGCACCGGCCCGCTCGCGGGCCAGGTCCGCCTCCCCCTGGGCCAGCTCCTGGAAGCGGGCGGCCATGGCCTCGGCCGCCGCCTCCACGTCGGCCAGCTCGGCCCGCAGGCGGCCGGCGTCGTCGTCGAGGGCGGCGATCAGGGCGGAGTCGACGCTCACGGCCAGGTCGCGCTCGACCGACCGGCGCCGCTCCGTCACCACCGCCACCAGTCCCCGGGTGCGCTCCCGGAGCGCCTCCAGCCGGCCCACTCCGTCACTCAGAGACAGTTGGCCCACCCGGACCCGGCCCAGCTCCGACACCCGGATCTCGGCCGCCACCACCGACGTGTCGAGGACCTCGAGCTCGGCCTTCACCCGGGCCTCCTCGCCCACCAGGCCGGCCCGGGCCTGCATCGCCGCCTGGTGGCGGGCGGTGAGCACCGCCACCTCCCGGCCCCGGAGGAACACCTGTAGCGCGTGCAGCTCGCCCACCAGGTCGCCGTGGCGGCGGGCGGCGTCGGCCTGGCGCTCGAGGGGCCGCAGCTGGCGCCCGACCTCCCGCAGGAGGTCGGTGAGACGCAGCAGGTTGGCCTCCGTCCCCTCCAGCCGCCGCTCCGCCTTCTCCTTGCGCCGGCGGAACTTGAGGATGCCGGCCGCCTCCTCCACGATCAGGCGCCGGTCCTCGGGCCGGGAGTCGAGGATGGCGTCGAGGTTCCCCTGGGACACGATGATGTGCTGCTGGCGACCCACGCCCGTGTCCGAGAGCAGCTCCTGGAGGTCGAGCAGCCGGCAGGGGACGCCGTTGAGGGTGTACTCGCTCTCGCCCGAGCTGCGGAAGAGGGTGCGGGTGATCGTGACCTCGGTGAAGTCGATCGGCAGCACGCCCCGGGTGTTGTCGATGGTGAGGCTGACCTCGGCCCGGCCCAGCGCCGGCCGGCGACCGGTGCCGGCGAAGATGACGTCGTCCATCTTGGTCGACCGGACGGTGCGGGGCCCCTGGGCGCCCAGCACCCACGCCACCGCGTCGACCACGTTCGACTTCCCGCTCCCGTTCGGCCCGACGACGACCGTCAGCCCGGGCTCGAACTCGAGCGTGGTCGCCTCGGCGAAGGACTTGAAGCCCTTCAAAGTGAGCGAACGAAGAAACATCGGCAACCCGAGGCTAGTGGGAGCCCCACCCGAGCCCGCGGACCCAATCCCGCCGTCACCGCCGGGGTTGGCGTCCGCCGGCGCCGCCTTGCGTTGGCATCCGCCGGCGCCGTTGGCCGGCGGACCGACCGGCCGGCGACGAAGGAGCCCTGGCCGGTCGGAAACAAGCAGCCCGCCGAAGGCGGTCAACGCCCTGGCCGTTGACCTTCGCGGGGGGCTGTTGGG
>JAXDMK010000170.1:0-61813 GCA_034666105.1 Actinomycetota bacterium
CCGATGCCCGCAGCCGGCTGGCTGAGCTCCACTCTCACGACGAGCGGGTGAGGGACCTGGAGGAGGAGCGGATCGTGGCCGTGGCCGCCGTCGAAGAGGCCGCCGCGGCCGTGGGTCGGGCCCGTCGAGAGGCGGCGCCCCGGCTGGCGGCTGCGGTCGAGGCCCACCTGAGGGAGCTGGCCCTGCCCCGGGCCCGCTTCGAGGTGTCCGTCGCCGACGACGACCCCGCCGGCGCGGCGGTGACCTTCCTCCTGGGCGCCAACCCGGGGGAGGCGGCCCTGCCCCTGGCCAAGGTCGCGTCCGGCGGCGAGCTGGCCCGGACGATGCTCGCCTGCCGGCTGGTGTTGAGCGAGGCCCCGCCCACCCTGGTCTTCGACGAGGTCGACGCCGGCGTCGGCGGTCAGGCGGCACTGGCCGTGGGCCGGGCCCTGGCCGACCTGGCCGGCCCCGACCGGGCCGCCGCCCCCGACCCGGCCGCCGCCCCCGACCGGGGCGCCGCCCCCGGCACCACCGGCGACGGCCACCAGGTGCTCGTCGTCACCCACCTGGCCCAGGTGGCGGCCTTCGCCGACCACCAGGTGGCGGTCACCAAGGACGAGCGGGACGGGCGCACGGTGGCCGACGTCCGCCTGCTCGACGACCGCCAGCGGGTGGTGGAGCTGTCCCGGATGCTGTCGGGCCAGCCGTCGAGCGCCACCGCCCACGACCACGCCCAGGAACTGCTGGCCACCGCCACCGCCTCCCGCCAGCGGGGGCGCTGATGGCCAGGGTTACGTCCGAAGCCGCCGACCACGAGCGCACCGGCACCGGCCTCGCCCCCCGGCTGCGCCAGGCGTGGTCGCGGGCCAACGGCACCGGCAACGGCGCCGGCAACGGCAAGCCGTCCGCCCCCGAGCAGACGGGCATCGCCACCGGCCGGGCCCGGGTCGACCGGCGCACCAAGAACCTCATCCCCCGCCTGCAGCCGGGCGAGATCGCCGTCATCGACCACGAGGATCTCGACCGGGTGGCGGCCGAGGGCCTCATCCGGGCCCAGGTGGCGGCGGTGGTGAACGCCTCCCGCTCCATCTCCGGCCGCTACCCCAACCTCGGCCCCCTCCTGCTGGCCGCGGCCGGCATCCCCCTCGTCGACGAGGTGGGCGCCGACGTCATGGACCGGATCGCGGAGGGCGACGTCCTGCGGGTGGAGGGCGGCGACGTGTCCCGCGCCGGCGAGGTGGTGGCCACCGGCACCCGCCACAGCCTGGAGTCGCTCGAGGCCCAGATCGAGGTGGCCAAGCAGTCGATCGACGTCGAGCTGCAGGCCTTCGCCGAGAACACCCTCGAGTACCTGCGCCAGGAGCGGCACCTCCTCACCGAGACCCCCGTCCTCCCCGATCTCAAGGTCGACATCGGTGGCCGCCACGTGCTGGTGGTGGTGCGGGGCGGCTCCGACTCCAAGGCCGACCTGCGCGCCCTGCGGGCCTACATCCACGAGATCCGCCCCGTCGTCATCGCCGTCGACGGTGGCGCCGACGCCGTCCTCGAGGCCGGCCACCGCCCCGACATCATCATCGGCGACTTCGACTCCGTCTCCACCGAAGCCCTCCAGGGCGACGCCGAGCTGGTGGTGCACGCCTTCCGGGGCGGGGACGCGCCCGGCGCCGCCCGCCTCGACGAGCTGGGCCTGCCCTACGCCACCTTCGAGGCGGCCGGCACCAGCGAGGACGTGGCCATGCTCCTCGCCTACGAGAAGCGGGCCGAGCTGATCGTGGCCGTCGGCACCCACGCCTCCATGGTCGAGTTCTTCGACAAGGGCCGGGCCGGGATGGCGTCGACGTTCCTGGTGCGGCTGAAGGTGGGGCCGATCCTGGTCGACGCCAAGGGCGTGAGCCGGCTGTACCAGAGCCGGGTCCGCACCCGCGACCTGGGCTTCCTGGTGGCCGCCGCCCTCTTCGCCATGGTCATGATGGTGGCCGTGGCCCAACCCCTGCACGTGTTCGTCAACGCCCTGTGGTTCAGCCTCCAGGAGACGTGGAGGACGTTGCTGTGATCAACCTCCGCTACCACGTCGTCTCCCTGGTGGCCGTGTTCCTGGCCCTGGGCATGGGGATCGTGATGGGCTCGACGGTGATCGACCGGGTCACCGTCGACGCCCTCAACAACAACCTCAACAACGTGCGATCCGACATCAACCGCACCCGGGAGGAGAACCGCAAGCTCTCCGAGCAGGTCCGGGAGGGACAGGACTTCGCCGATCAGTCGCTGATCCACGTGGTGCGCGACCAGCTCCTCACCGTCCCCGTCCTCGTCATCGCCGTCAACGGGGTCGACCGCAAGCCGGTCGACGCCCTCCGCCAGTCCCTCGTCACGTCGGGGGCGGCCCTCCAGGGGACGGTGTGGGTGACGTCGAAGATGCGCCTCGACAACGAGGGCGAGACCCGGGCCCTGGCCGCGGCCCTGACGTCGGCCGTCCCCACCACCACCACCACGACTCCGCCCGCCGCCGGCGCCCCCGCCGCCCCCGCCGCCACCCCGTCGACCACGATCGCGGCCACCGCCGGCGCCGACGAGCTGCGCCAGCAGGCGTTGGCCCGGCTCATCACCGAGCCCGCGTCCCTGGCCGCCCTGGTGTCGGCCGGCTTCCTGGCCTACGAGCCGCCGCCCTCGATCGACGGCGGCGACCCCACCTCCACCACCCCGTCCCCCGGGTTGGGCACGGTGCCGGTGGGCGGCACCCGGTTCGTGGTGGTCTCCGGCGCCGGCGCCGAGGTGGGCGACGACATCCTCGCGTCCCCCCTCGCCCAGGCCCTGGCCACCAGCGGCGGACGGGCGGTGGCGGCCGAGGCGGGCCAGGACACCGACGGGGGCCGGGGGGTGTTCGTGGGCCTGCTCCGCAGCGACGCCACCGTCAACGGCAAGGTGTCCACCGTCGACAACCTGGAGTCGCCGATGGGCCAGGCCGCCGTCGTCCTCGCCCTGGAGGAGCTGGGCTCGGCCCGGGTGGGCCACTTCGGCGTGGGACCGGGGGCGCAGCGGCTCCTGCCCGCCCTGCCTGCGTGACCGCCACCCCGCCCCTGCCCGCGACGGGCTTCGGGCGGTTCCGGCTCACCGGCCCGACGGCCCAGGTCACCGCGGGCAACGTCGTGTCCCGGGCCACCGGCCTGCTGCGGGTGCTCGCCATCGGCGGGGCCCTGGGGGCGACCTTCCTGGGCAACGTGTACCAGACGGCCAACCTCGTCTCCAACCTCCTGTTCGAGCTGCTGGCGGCGGGGATGCTGTCGTCGGTGCTGGTGCCGCCCTTCGTCGCCCTCCTCGACAGCGACCGGCGGGACGACGCCGAGCACCTGGCCGGGGCCCTGCTGGGGATGACGCTGGCGGTGATGGCCGTGGTCACCGTGGCCGGCCTGGTGGCCCGGCCGTGGATCATGCGGGCCCTCACCGTCACCGTGCCCGACGCCGACGTGCGCCAGGCCGAGATCCGCCTGGGTTCGTTCCTCCTGGTGTTCTTCCTCCCCCAGGTGCTGCTCTACGTGGTGGGGGCGGTGGCCACGGCCGTGCTCCACGCTTCCCGCCGCTTCGCCGCCGCCGCCCTGGCCCCGGTGGCCAACAACGTGTTCGTCATCGCCACCATGGGCGCCTTCTGGGCCGTCACCCACGGCGGGGGACGGGGCGCCGGCCTGCAGCTCGACCTCGGTCCGAAGCTGCTGCTGGCCGCCGGCACCACCGCCGGGGTGGTGGCCATGACCGTGGTGCCGGTGGTGGCCGCCCGCCGGGCCGGGATCCGCCTGCGACCCCGCTGGGACCCCCGCCACCCCGGGCTGAAGGCGGTGGGCCGGGCCGGGCTCTGGGGCGCCGCCTCGCTGGCCGCGTCCCAGGTGCTGCTGGCCACCACCCTGGTGCTGGCCAACCGGGTCGAGGGCGGGGTGGTGGCGTTCCAGATCGCCTTCACCATGTTCCTGTTCCCGCACGCGGTGCTGGCCCACCCCGTCCTCACCACCCTGTATCCGCACCTGGCGGCCGACGCCGTCGAGCGCCGGTGGGCGGCCTTCGCCGCCGCCCTGGGCCAGGGCGCCCGCACCATCGTGTTCTGGACGGCGCCCGCCGTCGCCCTGCTGGCGGTGCTGGGGGCGCCCGCCCTCCGTCTCATCCGGATAGGCGCCCTCGATCCGGACGGGGCCCGGCTGGTGGCGAACGTGCTGGCCGCCTACGCCTTCGGGATAACCGGCTACGCCGGGATCCAACTCCTCACCCGGGCCTCCTACGCCGCCGGCGACGTGCGGACGCCGGCCCTGGTCAGCCTGGGCGTGGCCGTGGGCGGCTCCGCGCTCATGGTGGCGGGCGTGGAGATGGCCACCGGCGACGGACGGGTGATCGTGCTCGGCCTGGCCCACTCGGTGGCGATGGTCGTGGGCGCGGTGTTCCTGCTGGTCCTGGTCCGGCGGCGGGTGGGGGAGCCGGTGCCGGTGGGGGCGGGTCTGGCCCGGGCGACGGCGTCGGCGGCGGTGGCGGCGGGGGCGGCGGCGGTGGTGGCGGCCGCCGTCGAGGGCGCGCTGGGGGCCGAGAGCCGGGCCGCGGCCGCCGTCACCCTGGCCCTGGCCGGGGCCGCGGGGGTGGCCGCCTACCTCGCCGCCCAACGCCTCCTCCGGGCGCCCGAGCTGCACCGGCCCCGCCTCGTCCCCGCCCTGGACGCCTCATGAGCGACGTCGAGGGGCCGACCCGGCGGCCGCGGGTTGTCGCCCTGGTGGCGGCCAAGGACCGGGCCGACACGGTGGGGGCCACCGTCGCCGCCCTGCAGGCATTGGCCGCGGTCGACGAGGTGCTCGTCGTCGACGACGGGTCTACCGACGCCACCTCGTCCGTCGCCCAGGCGGCGGGGGCGTGGGTGCTCCGCCTGCCGGCCAACGTGGGCAAGGGCGGGGCGGTGGCGGCGGGCGTGGGCACCAGCTCGGAGACCGACGTCTACCTCCTGGTCGACGCCGACGTCGGGGTCACCGCCGGTGCCGCCGAGGCCCTCCTCGAACCGGTGCTGGCGGGGCGGGCCGACCTGGTCATCGGGATCCTGCCCGGGGCCGGGGGGAAGGGTGGATTCGGGCTCGTCCGGCGGCTGGCCGGGGCCGGGATCCGGCGGGCCTGCGGCTACGTCGCCCAGGCCCCGCTGTCGGGGCAGCGGGCGGTGAGGGGCGAGCTCCTGCGCGCCCTCGACCTCGCCCCCCGCTTCGGGCTGGAGACCGCC
Organism: Actinomycetota bacterium; assembly: GCA_034666105.1. Lineage (GTDB taxonomy): Bacteria > Actinomycetota > Acidimicrobiia > Acidimicrobiales > AC-14 > JAXDMK01. The sequence goes on from JAXDMK010000170.1 coordinate 5,216, forward strand.
TTCACCATCGACGCGGTCCGGGCCGGCGCCCGGGTCATCGAGCTGCCGGTGGCCATGGACCACCGCCACACCGGCCGCGGCCGGGACGGGTTCGTCCATCGGGGCCGGCAGGGCGTCGATATCGCCCGGGCCCTGTGGGTCCGGCTGACGACGGTCCGGACCCGGATGGCGGTGATCGTCGGCGCCCTCGTCGTGGCCCTGGCGGCGATGGCCTGGTCGGGGTCGCGGTGGGAGGCGGACACGCGGGCCTCGACCACCAACCCGTCGAAGGTGCTGCTGGTGGGCATCCCCGGCCTCGGGTGGGACGACGTCGGCAACGGCACCATGCCCAACCTCGACCGGCTGATCGAGGCGGGCGGGCTGGGCGCCATGAGCGTGCGCACCGGCTCGCCGCACCCGGCGGTGGCCGAGGGCTACGCCACCCTGGGGGCGGGGGCCCGGGTCAAGGCCGCCAACGGGGCCGCGTCCGACGTGGGGTCGGAGGGGCCGGGCCCGGTGGAGGTGGCCGCCGCCGCCGACCTGCGCCGCTCGGCCGGCCGCCACCTGCCCACCCTCCCCGGCGCGTTGGGCGACGCGCTGCACGCCGCCGGCCGGACGACGGCCGTGGTGGGCGTGGCCGACATCGCCGAGGGCCTCACCGGGCCCAACGTCCCCCATGACCGGCCCGCCCGCTTCCGGCCCGCCCCCCTCGCCCTCATGGATCGGGCCGGACGGGTCGACGCCGGGCAGGTCGACACCGACCTCCTCATGCCCGACGGCACCGGCCCGTTCGGGGAGCGGGCCGATCCCGACAAGGTGGCCGCGGCCACGGTCCGGGCCCTGGCCGAGGCCGACGTGGTCCTCGTCGACACGGGCGACATGACCCGGGCCGAGGCGCTGGAGGAGCTGGCGCCGCCGGTGTTCGCCGACCTCAAGCGCAACTTCGCCCTGAAGGACACCGACGCCATCCTCGGGCGCGTCCTGGCCGACGTGGACCCGTCCACCCTGGTGCTGGTGGTGTCGGTCGTCCCCCCCGACGAGGAGTGGCGGCTGACGCCGGTGGTCGCGGCCGGCCCGGGGGTGGCCCACGGCCTGCTGGCCTCGTCGTCGACCAAGCGGCTGGGCCTGGTCACCCTCACCGACGTGGCCCCCACGGTGCTGGCCGCGGTGGGGGCGCCGGTCCCGGTGGAGATGATCGGCCACCCGCTGCGTTACTCGACGGTCGAGCCCACCGTCGGCCGCCTGGCCCGCCTCGACCGCGACGCCGCCTACCGGGAGCGGATCTACTTCCGCGTCGCCTTCGGCTTCGTGCTGGCCCAGGCCCTCGTCTACGCCTTCGCCCTCCTCGTGTTCGCCGACCGGCGCCGGGCGGCGGTGACGGGCGTGGGCGCGGCCGGCGCCGCGGCCGGCGCGGCGGGCGCCGACGACCCGTCCCCCGAGCCGGCGGCGCCGGCGCAGCGCAGGGGGCCTATCGTGCCCGCCGGCCTACGGCCGTCGCCCGCGGTCGCCGCCACCCTCCTGCGGGTGGCCGTGGTGGCCTTCGCCGCCTTCCCCCTGGCCACGTTCCTCCTGCGGGCCGTCCCCTTCGCCCCCGCCCTGGGCGAGGGTGGGGTGGCCATCCTCGTCGCCCTCGACGCCGCCATCGTGGCCCTCGCCCTCCGCCATCCGGTGGGGGCCCGCCGCCACCCCCTGTCCCCCCTCGCCTGGGTGATGGGAGCCACCGTGGCCGTCCTCGTCGTCGACGTCGCCACCGGCGCCCGCCTGCAGACGGCCTCCATCCTCGGCTACTCGCCCCACACCGCGGCCCGCTTCTACGGCCTGGGCAACAGCGCCTTCGCCGTCCTGGCCGGCACCACCGTCCTCGTCGCCGCCCTCCACCTCGAGCAGGCCCCCCGCCGGCGGGAGGCGCTGGTGGCGGTGGCGGCCCTGTTCGCCCTCGTCCTCGTCGTCGACGGCGCCCCCACCCTGGGCGACGACGTGGGCGGCATCCTCACCCTGGCGCCGGTGTTCGCCCTCGCCCTGGTGGCCCTGGCCGGGCGGCGCATCACGTGGCGGACGGTGGCGGTGGCCGCGCTGGCCACGGTGGCCGTGCTCGCCCTGGCCGCCGGCGTCGAGCTGCTCCGCCCGCCCGAGGCCCGCACCCACCTGGGCCGGGTGGTGGCCGACACCATCCACGGCCACGGCGGGCTGGGCACCACCATCGCCCGCAAGGCGGAGGCCAACCTGCGGGTGTTCCGGGCCTCGGTGTGGGCGTGGGTGGTGCCGATCGTGGCCGCCTTCGTCCTCGGCCTGCTGGTGTGGCAGCTCCGCGTCGAAGATCTCCTCCCGCCCCGTTCCCCCCGCCGCATAGGCGTCGTGGCCGCGGTGGCGGCCGGCGTCCTCGGCTGCGCGGTCAACGACTCGGGCATCGTGGTCACCGCCCTGGTCCTGGTGTTCGTGGCCCCCTTCCTCACCCTCCTCGCCCTCTCCGACGACCGCCACCCCGGCCGGCCGGTGCTGTTGGAGCCCGCCCTCGACCTCGACCCGCCGCCACCCCCGTCCCAGCCCGAGCCCCAGCCCACCGAGGCCCGGTGACCGACCGGAGGGCCGGCCCGGCCTCGGCGCGCGGCCGGCACCCGGAGGCGGTCAGGTGAAGGCGGTCGTCGCCGGCCTGGTGGTGGGCGTCGTGGTCACCCGCCTGCTGTGGTTGGGCCTGGCCCCGCTGTTCGAGGCCCCCTCCCTCACCCGCACCAACTACCGGGGGGCCACGCTCCCCACGGCCGCGGGGGTGGTCCTGCCCCTCGTGCTCCTGGCCGTCGAAGGGGGACGGGCCCTGGCCGCCGCCTTCGGGGTGGGCGACGTGGGCCTCAGTGGTCCCCGGGTCCTGGTCCTGGCCGCGGTGCTCGGCTACGGGATGCTGGGCCTGCTCGACGACGTGTTGGGCTCGGCCCACCACAAGGGCTTCCGGGGCCACGGCTCGGCCCTGCTGTCGGGCCAGGTCACCAGCGGGCTGCTGAAGCTGGCCGGCGGGGGGGCGGTGGCCCTGCTGGTGGTGGCCCCCTCGGTGGGGACCTCGCCCGGGCGCCTCCTCGCCGACGGCCTGGTGGTGGCCCTGGCCGCCAACCTGGCCAACCTCCTCGACCGGGCGCCGGGACGCACCACCAAGGCCGGCGCCGCCGCCTTCGTCCTGCTGGTGCTGGGCACGGGGGCGGCGGTGGAGCTGGTCCCGGTGGCGGTGGTCGTCGGTGCCGCCCTCGGGCTCCTCGCCGACGACCTCCACGAGCGCTTGATGCTGGGCGACGCCGGCGCCAACCCCCTGGGCGGGGTGCTGGGGCTGGCGGTGGTGATGGCGACCGGGCCCGGGGTGCGGGACGCGGTGCTGGTGGCCCTCGTCATCCTCAACGTGGCCGGCGAGCTGGTGTCGTTCAGCCGCGTCATCGACCTGCTGCCCCCCCTGCGGGCGCTCGACCGGGCCGGCCGCCGCCGCTAGCGCCCGCCGCCGGTGACGCCGGCCCCGCCCCGGGCCCGCCGGCGGCGGCGTTACCGGGTGCCGGTGGCCTGGTTCGACAGCGGGCCCTCCCGGGTTCCGTTCTCGGCCGAGACGGCGTAGGTGTAGGTCACCCCGACCGACCCGGTGGTGTCGTTGTAGTTGGTGACGTTGCCCACGTCGGCGATCTTGGCGAAAGCTCCCGTCGCCGTCTTCCGGTAGACGTTGTAGCCGGTGACGGGGCCGGTGACGGGCGCCGACCACAGCAGCATGACGCCGCTGAACCGGTAGGCGGCCAGGCTGCGGGGGGCGGACGGGGTGCCGCCCGGCACCGTGGTGGTCGCGGCCGTCGGGGGGGCGGTGGTGGTCGTCGGCGGCTGGGTGGTGGGGGTGGTCGTCGCCGGCGGGGGACTGGTGGTGGTGGTCGCCGGCTTGGTGGTGGGCGTCGTCGTCGCCGGCGGCGGACTCGTGGTCGGCGGACTCGTGGTCGGTGGCGGCGGAGGTACGCCCGGGTCGGACGGGGCCAGGAAGGCGCTGTTGGCCACGTTCCAGTGGGCCGCCAGCCAGGAACCGGCCGGCGGGTTGGTGCTGAAGTAGTCGTCGCCGTTGCAGTCGAGCAGGCGCTCGCTGGCCACCGGGCAGACCTGGCTCATGACCACCCCGGCGCCGTCGACGTAACACATGCGGTCGGACTCGTCCCGGCAGTGGAACCCGTTGGTGCCGTGGGGGGCCGTGGGCTGCACGCCTCCCAGCATGTGGGTCAGCTCGTGGGCCTCGACCGAGTTGGACTGCCCCCAGCAGCCGTTGTCGACCCGGGCGAAGGTGGCCCGCGCCTGGGGGTTGCCGTTGCTGTAGTTGCTCGACGACAGCCCGGGCGTGGGGTTCGGCCGGTCGTCGGTGTAGATCTCGCCGATGCCGCAGTAGGTGTTGTTGTCGACCCAGGCCAGGTACCTGCGGTCGGTGTGGTTGAAGCCCTGGGCGGTCAGGGCGTTGACCATGCCGCTGAGGCTGCCGATGGCCGCCGCCGAGATCTGCACCTTCTGGATGACCAGGTTGCAGGACGCGTCGGTGACGAAGCGGATGTTGCGCACGCCGCCCGTCTTCGCCGCGCTGTCCCGGTACTCGGTGTTGGCGTTGGCCGCGGCGTTGATGAAGGTGGGGAAGTAGCTGGCCGAGTTGTCGGCCATGCCCGTGGCGCGCACGTAGAGGAGCTGGACCCGGTAGCCGTCGCTGCCGGTGCCGTAGCAGGGGATGCCCGACTGGACCGCAGCCACGCCCGGCTGGGGTGCGGCGCCGGCACCGGCGCCGGCGCCGGCCGGTCCCGCCCCGAAGTCCCGGTGCACCCGCACGTCGACGCCGTCGGGGGCGGGATCGGGTCCGTGGGAGCAGGGGGTGTGCCTCCCCGGCGCCGGCGTCGCGTCCTCGACGATCTCGAAGGCGGTGCCGCACGGTCCCCCCGGGCGTTGGCGCAGGCCGTCGAAGACCATGCCCCGGCGCTCGTCGACCAGGCGGTCGGCCATCTGGCTGCGGCTCCCGGTGGTGGGAGTGGTGGTCTGGCTCCGCACCGGCGTCGCCGTCAGGAGTGACGCGCCCAGGGCCGCGACACTCACCGAGATCAGGAAGAGACGACGCACGTGACCACCCCCGGAAACGGGTCACGCTATCGGGGGCGCCCTCCCCCGTCACACCGGGGGGCGACGCCCGGCGGGTCCCGGGTTAGCGGGCCAGCGCCGACGCCTGGTTGGAAAGCGGTCCCTGGCGGGTGCCGTTCTCGGCCGACACGGCGTAGGTGTAGGTCACCCCGGACACGGTGCCGGTGTCCGACCAGCTGGTCTGCACGCCCAGGTCGGCGATCTTGACGAACGCGCCCGTCCCCGATCGGCGGTAGACGTTGTAGCCGGTCACCGGCCCCGTCAGCGGCGCCTGCCAGGTGAGGCGCACCCCCCGGTTGAACATGGGGGCGCGGGTGGCGACCAGGTTCCGGGGGGCCGTGGGCGTGGCCGCCGCCACCACCGTGGTGGTCGTGGTCGGCGGCTTCACCGTGGTCGTCGTCGTCGGCGGCACGGTCGTGGTCGTCGTCGGCGGCACGGTCGTGGTCGTCGTTGTCGGCGGCACCGTCGTGGTGGTGGTGGGCGGTGGCACGGTCGTGGTGGTGGTACCGGGGTCGGTCACGGCCAGGAAGGCGCTGCTGGCGGTGTTCCAGTGGGTGGCGAGGTAGCTGCCGGCCACCGGGGCGGTGCTGAAGTAGTCGTCGTGGTTGCAGTCGAGCAACCGCTCGTTGCCCGTGGCGCAGACCTGGTTCATGACCACGCCGGCGGCGTCGACGTAACACATGCGGTCCGACTCGTCGGTGCAGTGGAAGTTGGCGGTGGCGTGGGGGGCGGTGCGCTGGACCCCGCCCAGGTTGTGGGTCAGCTCGTGGGCCTCGACCGGCATCGACTGGCCCCAGCAGCCGTTGTCGGTGCGGGCGAAGGCGCCGCTCACCTGGGGGTGGCCGTTGTTGTAGTTGCTGGTCGACAGGCCGGGGGTGGTGGCGGGCTTGTCGTCGATGTAGATCTCGCCGATGCCGCAGTAGGTGTTGGCGTCGGCCCAGGTCAGGTACTTGCGGTCGGCCCGGTTGAAGCCCTGGGCCTTCAGCTCGGACACGTAGGTGGAGAAGTTGCCCATGGCCGCGGCCGACACCTCGGCCTTGACGATCACCAGGTTGCAGGAGGCGTCGGTCACGAAGCGGACGTTGCGCACGCCGCCCGTCTGGGCCGCGCTGTCCCGGAAGACGGCGTTGGTGTTGGCCGTCCAGGTCACGAAGTTGGGGAAGAGGGTGGCCGAGCGGTCGGCCGAGCCCGTCAGGCGGACGTACATGAGCTGGACCCGGTAGCCGTCGGAGCCGGTGCCGTAGCAGGGGATCCCGGCCTGGGCCGCGGCCAGCGACGCCTGGGGGGCGGTGCCGGCGCCACCGACCCCGGTGCTGGGCGCCCCGAACTCGCGGTGGAGCCGGACGTCGACCCCGTCGGGGGCGGGATCGGGCCCGTGGGTGCACCGGATGCGCCCGCTGCCCACTCCCTCGAGGATCTCGTAGGCCGCGCCGCAGGGCCCGCCCGCCCGCTGCTGCAGGCCGTCGTAGACCAGGCCCCGCCGATCGTCCCTCTGCCCCTGCACCATGCCCTCTCCGTTCGGGCCCGCCCGGTTGACGGACGCGGCCTGGCTGCTGGGGGCGGAGGACAGGAGCCCGCCGGCGAAGGCGACGAAGGTCACGCCGACCAGGAAGAAACGACGAAGGGTGGAAGGACGCAGGGGACGCATGAAGGTTTCACCTCGGAGCCGAAGACGAGCCAACAGACCCATCGGCGGCTCCGCCGGCGACCTTGATGGGCCGTTCGACCTTGGCCGGGGCCGGATTTCGACGTATTTCGCGGCCGCCTGGGGGCTCAAGGCCAGGACACACGAGCTCACGATCAGCGGAGGGAAATCGACATGTCCACGTCACAGGGCGGGTTTGGCAACGGATTTGGCAACGGAGTTGGTAACGGGGGGGGCAACAACGGGGGCAACGGCGACCACGACGGCGCCGACCCGGGCGACGGCTTCGGCCCGGACGAGACGGTGGAGACGACCGGGCGCTACGTCGTCACCTTCAGCGACGAGATCCACGGCGACGAGGCGGCCCAGGCCGAGGCCCTCCGCTCGGTCGCCGGCACCCAGAGCGTGGCCAGCACCCGCGACTTCGACGCCGACGGCATCAACCTGGAGGACGTGTCGACCGCCGACGCCATCGTCTTCGCCCAGTTGGGCCTGGCCGTGATCAACGGCGACGGCGGTATCGGCGGTGCCGGCGGCCAGTCGATCCTGGAGGCGGCGGCGGCCGATCCCCGCATCCTGGCCATCGAGCCCGAGCTGGTCATGCACGCCATCGACGAGGGCGCGGTCATGACGGTCGACTACCTCCGCGGCTACCGCGACGCCGCCGCTCACCTCTTCGACCTCACCGGCGCCCTCACCGAAGGGGCCGAGGCCATGGCCGCGGCCGCTTTCGCCGACAACGCCCAGTTCACGTGGGGCCTGCAGGCCACCGGGGTGGCGACGTCGTCCCGCCGGGGCACCGCCGTCAAGCTGGCCGTTCTCGACACCGGCCTCGACCTCCGTCACCCCGACTTCGCGGGACGGAACATCACCAGCCAGTCCTTCGTCGCGGGCGAGGCCGTCCAGGACGGCCACGGCCACGGGACCCACTGCATCGGCACCTCCTGCGGACCGATCAGCCCCGCCGGCAGCCGTCGCTACGGCATCGCCGCCGAGGCCGAGATCTTCGCCGGCAAGGTCCTCGGCAACGCCGGCAACGGGGGCGACTCCAACATCCTGGCCGGGATCGACTGGGCCGTCCGCAACGGCTGCCGGGTGATCTCCATGTCCCTCGGCGCCGACGTGCGCTGGGTGTCCACGGCCTACGAGACCGCCGGCCGGCGAGCCCTCGACGCCGGATCGCTCATCGTGGCCGCCGCCGGGAACAACGCCAACCGGCCCGGGAGCAAGGGCTTCGTCGGCGTGCCGGCCAACGCCAAGTCGATCATGGCCGTGGCCGCGGTCGACTCCCGTCTGGCGATCGCCCGTTTCTCGGCCCGCAGCAACATCTTCGCCAGCGGCGGCCAGATCGACATCGCCGGCCCCGGCGTCGACGTCTACTCGACGGCCCCCATGCCCACCCGCTATGCGACCCACTCGGGCACGAGCATGGCCACGCCCCACGTGGCCGGCATCGCCGCCCTGTGGGCCACCGCCGGCGGCGGTACCGGCGCCACCCTGTGGTCGTCGCTGGTGCGGGCCGCCCGCCGGCTCAGCCTGCCCGCCTCCGACGTCGGCGCCGGCCTGGCCCAGGCACCCCAGTAATGGTCGACCAGGCGACGCCCGATCGAGAGACGGCAGCTCGGGAGCGGGTCACGGTGACCGTCGCCGACTCGGGCCGGGCCCGGATCGACGACCTCGTCCGACGGCTGGAGGCCGAGGGGATGGAGGTCGAGCAGGTGCTCGGTTCCATCGGCATGGTCACCGGCTCGGTGCCGGCCGGGGGACGGGCGGCCATCACCGCCCTCGCCGACGTCGCCGCCGTCGAGGGCGAGAACGGGTTCCAACTACCCCCACCCGACGCCGACATCCAGTAGCAGGTCGACGGAGCGCCGGCGGCGCCGTGGGTCTGGCCTCCGGGCCGGGCACCCGGCGCCGCTGGCGCGCCCGGGCCCGCGCCGCCGGCGCCGGCGTCAATCGATCGGGTCGACCGGGGTGGCGGCGGCCGCGATCGCGTCGGGATCGGGCGGGGCCAGGGGAGGCGCCGACGGCAGCCGGTTGAGGACGTCGATCAGGGACCGCAGCCGGCCCTGGCGGGCCCGGTCGTAGCGGAGGACGAGGCGGGGCAGGTCGACCTGGTCGTCGTCGGCCACCTCCGCCGGCAGCGGCCCCGACGCTTCGATGGCGCCCCGGGTGACGATGTCGGCGAAGTCCCGGTTGACGGCCTCCAGCTCCCCGGCGGTGGGTGCGGCCCGGAGGCGGATCACCAGCCGCTGGCCGACGAAGCGGATCGAGTGGTAGTTGCGGAAGAAGCCCAGGATCTCGTCGCGGGCCGCGGCCGCGTCGTCGGTGATGCGGTACAGGGCCAGGTCGTCGGCCGAGATCAGGCCCCGGGCCAGCACCTCCTCCCGGATGAACCGCTCCCACGCCCGCCAGTAGGTGCCGCCCGGCACCTCCAGCAGCACGATGGGGGCGGGGGCGGCCTTGCCCGTCTGGAGCAGGGTGAGCAGCTCGAACGCCTCGTCCAGGGTTCCGAAGCCCCCGGGCAGCACCGCGAAGCCGGCCGACTCCTTCATCAGCATCAGCTTGCGGGTGAAGAAGTACTTCATCGACACCATGTTGGGGTCGGCGATGAGGGGGTTGGGCGTCTCGAAGGGCAGGCGGATGTTGACCCCGATGGACCGCTCCGGACCCGCCCCCTCGGCCCCCGCGGCCATGATGCCGGGACCGGCGCCGGTGACCACCATCCACCCCGCGTCGGCCAGGTCGCGCGCCAGTTCCCGGGTCTGGACGTAGAGCGGGTCCTCGGGGAGGGTGCGGGCCGACCCGAAGATCGTCACCTTGGGGACGTCGGCGAAGGGGGTGAACAGGTTGAACGCCTCCCGCATCTCGGAGAGGGCGGCGTTGGTGATCTTGAGGTTGAGGCGCTGGGCCCCGTCGCCGGCCAACCCGGCCACCGTGACGAGGATGTCCATGAGCTGGTCGCGGTCGGCGGTGGCGGGGGCGGCGTCGAGCACCTCGACCAGCAGGCGGTCGAGCTCGGGGTTACCGGTGTTGTGCCGCGACTGGCTCACCGAGGCCGAGGCTAGGCCCCTTTGCCGGCTTACCGTCCGCTCCCCGGAGGAGGACTATCCGGTTTCACCCCGCCCCCGTAGGGCAGACTCCAGCCATGCCCTCCGCCGTACTCATGGTCGTCGCCTCCCTCGTCGTCATCGTCAGCCTGCTGGCGGGAGTCACCTGGTTCGAGCAACGGATCCTCTCTCCGAAGTCGATCATCCTCCACACCGCCCGCTGCCGGAGCGCCAAGCCCGAGCACGTCGAGCGCCTCGTGCGCCTGGAGGCCGAGCGTCTCCTGGCCGCCGAGGATCTGTCGCCCACCCGCTGACCGTCCGCCCCATGCCGAGCGCGGCCGCGGTGGAGGCGCTCTTCCGGTCGTTGCTAGCGGCCTGGAACGACTGCGACGCGGCCGCCTTCGGCCGGTTGTTCGCGGCCGACGGCACCCTGGTCGGCTTCGACGGCAGCCCCGTCGACTCCCGGGCGTCGATCACCGAGCACCTGGCCGGGATCTTCGCCGACCACCGGCCCGGGGCCTACGTGGCCAAGGTGCGGGAGGTCCGGGAGCTGGGTTCGGGGCCGGCCCTCCTCCGGGCGGTGGTGGGGATGGTGCCCCCCGGCGGTTCGGCCATCGACCCCCGGCTCAACGCGGTCCAGTCGTTGGTGGTGGTGGAGGGCGAGGGCGGACTACGGATCGCCCACTTCCACACCACGCCGGCCGCTTTCCACGGCCGCCCCGACGCGGTCGACGCCCTCACCGACGAGCTGCAGGCAGTGCTCGCGGCCGAGGGGTGAACCGGCGGGACGGCCCCCCGGACCTGCTCCTGCGGCCGATCGGGCGGGTCGAGTCGCCGCTGGTCGACCGGGCCGTGGCGCCCAAGCAGGGCACCGAGGGCGCGCCCGACGCCTGGCTGGCGTTCGATCCGGACGTGGCCGACGGCCTGGCCGACCTGAGGGTGGGCACCGGGGTCATCCTGCTCACCTGGCTCGACCGGGCCGACCGGGCCGTGCTCGCCGTACATCCCCGGGACGACCCCGCGAACCCGCTCACGGGCGTGTTCAGCACCCGCTCCGCCGACCGGCCCAACCCCATCGGCCTGCATGAGGTGGAGATCCTGGCCGTCGAGGGCACCCGCATCCGGGTGCGGAACCTGGAGGCCGTCGACGGCACGCCGATCCTCGACGTCAAGCCCGTCCTCCGCCCGCCCCCCCGATCGAACCGGTGACACCTAGAGCCCTCTGGGGGCTGTAACTGTCACCGGTTGCGCCCCTGGGCTAGGCCGCGCCCGCCCTTTCGACCCGGCCGTAGAGGGTGGTGCGCTGGGCTAGGGGCCGGCCGAGGGGCTCGACGATGCCCCGGAAGTCGTCCTCGGCCATGCGCTGGCCGTGGCCGGCGCCGGCGGCGCGGGAGATGTTCTCGTCGATGAGGGTGCCGCCGAGGTCGTTGGCGCCGGCCATCAGCGCCTGGCGGGACCCGACCACGCCCATCTTCACCCACGACACCTGCACGTTGGGCACCAGCTCCCGGTAGGCGATGCGGGCGACGGCGTGCATGAGCAGCGCCTCCCGGAACGTCGGCCCCCGCCGGGCCTTGCCCTGCAGGAACATCGGCGTGGCCATGTGGACGAAGGGCAGGGGGACGAACTCGGTGAAGCCGCCCGTTTCCTTCTGCAGGTCGCGGGTGCGGAGCAGGTGGCGGGCCCACGAGACGGGCTGCTCGATGGCCCCGAACATGATGGTGATGTTGGAGCGCAGGCCGATGGAGTGGGCCGCCCGGTGGGCTTCCAGCCACTCGTCGGTGGTGATCTTGTCCGGGCACAGCACCCGGCGGACCTCGTCGTCGAGGATCTCGGCCGCGGTGCCGGGCAGGGTGGCCAGGCCCGCGTCCTTCAGCCGGCGCAGGTAGTCGACCAACGGCTCGTCCAGCCGGCGGGCGCCCTCGGTGACCTCCAGGGCGGTGAACCCGTGGACGTGGATGCCGGGGGCGACGTCCTTCACCGCCCGGCACACGTCGATGTAATAGTCGCCGTCGAAGCTGGGATGGATGCCGCCCTGGAGGCAGACCTCGGTGGCGCCCATGTCGACCGCCTCCACCACCCGGCGCTGGATCTCGTCGACGCCCAGCAGGTAGGGGTCGCCCCGCAGGTTGAGCGAGAGCGGGCCCTTGGAGAAGGCGCAGAACCGGCACTTGAAGGTGCACACGTTGGTGTAGTTGATGTTGCGGTTGGCCACCCAGGTGACGGTGTCGCCCGCGATCCGCCGGCGCAGGTCGTCGGCCACCTCCGCCACCGCCGCCACCTCCCGGCCCCGGGCCCCGAAGAGGGTGACGATCTCCTCCTCGCCCACCTCCTGGCCCGCCACCACGCCGGCCAGCACCTTCGCCACCGCGCCGCCGGCCCTCGGGAAGGCGGGGAGCAGCCGGGGCGGGGGGACGGCCTCGCCGCCGGCGTGCCAGCGGTCGAGGTCGCGGGCGAGGCCGTGGGCGTCGGACGCGGCCAGCACCGCCGGGCGCACGGCCGGGTCGAGCCACCGCTCGGCCGCCAACGCGAACCCGGGGTAGATCGTGAGCCGGGGGGCCAGCTCGTAGCCGGCGGCCTCGGTGGCGGCCCGGAGCACGTCGAGGGCGGGCCACGGCCGCTCCGGGTTGACGTGGTCGGGCGTCACCGGGGAGACGCCGCCCCAGTCGTCGATGCCGGCGGCCACCAGCGGGCCCAGGTCGTCGGACAGGTTGGGTGGGGCCTGCAGGTGGATCTCGGCCGGCAGCAGGAGGCGGGCGACAGCCACCGTCCACACCAGCTCCTCCGGCGGGCAGGGGGACGACGCCCACATCGCGGTGCCCGCCTTGGGCAGGAAGTTCTGGACGATCACCTCCTGCACGTGGCCGTGGCGGCGGTGGCTGGCGGCGATGGCCTCCAGCGCCTCCAGCCGGTCGGCCCGGGACTCGCCGATGCCCACCAGCACGCCCGTGGTGAAGGCGATGCCCAGCTCGCCCGCCGCCTCCAGGGTGGCCAGGCGCCGGGCGGGGGTCTTGTCGGGCGCCCCCCGGTGGCACTCGAGGCCGGCGTTGAGGGACTCGAGCATCATCCCCTGCGACGCCGACACCGCCCGCAGCCGGGCCAGGTCGCCGGCTACGAGCGCCCCCGCGTTGGCGTGGGGAAGGAGGCCCGTCTCCGCCAGCACCAGCCGGCACATGGCCACCAGGTAGTCGACGGTCGATTCGTAGCCGGCGGCGGCGAGCCACTCCCGGGCCACCGGGTAGCGGTCCTCGGGGGCCTCGCCCAGGGTGAACAGGGCCTCGTGGCAGCCGGCGGCGGCGCCGGCCCGGGCGATGGCCAACACCTCGTCGGCGCTCAGGAACGGCGCCTCGACGCGGGCCGGGGGCTGGGCGAACGTGCAGTAGCCGCACCGGTCGCGGCACAGCCGGGTGAGGGGGATGAAGACCTTGGGCGAGAAGGTGATGCGGGTGCCGGTGGTTGCGTCCCGCCTGGCACCGGCGGCGGCCACCAGGTCCCCGAGGGCCGCGGCGAGGAGCTCGGCGGCCGTCACGCGTCCCAGGTTAGGACCAGAACTCGTCCCAGGCGTACTGGTCGCCGGGGTAGATCCAGATCTCGTCGAGGGTGCCGTCGCCCATCCGCCACACGTGGACGTTGTCCATGGCGAGGGTCTTGCCGTCGCGTTCGGCCAGGTCGCGCAGCAGGCCCACGCCCCGGTCGCCGGCCACCAGCACGGTGCGGGGCTCGAAGCGGACGGTGCCGCCCGACCGCTCGGCCAGCGAGCCCACGTAGCCGGCCACCGCCTCCTTGCCCACGTAGTCGCCCGCCACCGGGCTGGTCCCGGGCACGTGGCCGATCACGTCGTCGGACAGGTAGCCGAGCACCGCCCCGAAGTCACCCGCCCCCAGGGCGTCATAGAGGGCCTGCAGGACCTGGCGGTTGGTGTCGGGGTTGGCGTTGTCGTCCACGAAGGCGGACGATACCTCCGGGGGCTTCGATCGGGCTCGGCGCCCGGGTGGGGGTAGTGGTCAGGTCGAGATGTCGTCGAACGAGATGTCGAGGTCGGTCCCGTAATCGACACCGTTGCGCACCATCACCCGGTACGTGCCCCGGAACCGCCACCCCGAAGGGTTCGTCGTGAGGACGGGGGTGTCGCTCGGGAACTCCAGGCGGACCAGGTTGCACGCGCCGCTGCCGACGACCGCGCCGGGGGCGCAGTTGTACCAGAGGGGAAGGTAGGGGTCGATCAGGGAGCCGTCGGCCACCCGGACGGTGAGGTCGAGCGCCACCGGGTCCCGGCCGTCGTTCGCCAGCAGGAAGCGCACGAAATCGTCGCCGTCCCCGGTGCCCGACTCGACGACCTGGGGCAGGCCCGCGGCAGTACGCACCTTCTCCCCGTCGCCGTCATCGTCACCCCCGCCCAGCCAGCCGGCGACGATGATCACCAGGGTGCCGATCGACACGATGGCGCCGGCGACGGCGCCGGCTGCCACCACCACCTGTTGGGCACGGGACATCCGGGTGTAGAACCGCTTCCGTCCGCGGTTCCTGGCGGTCCCGGGGCCGGAGCCGGGCGCCCCGTTCCCCGCGGGGTGTCCGTCCTCCTCCGTCTCGTCGTCCACCAGCGCGGACGATACCCCCGGTCAGCGCAGGACGCGCCGCCTCCCGGCTATGCCGGTGCCGAAGGCCTCGTGGTCGGCCACGAGGGGGACGGCGGCGTAGGCGGTGAGGCCGAGGGCGATGAAGCCGAGCTCGTTCACGGCCAGGGCGTCGGTGAAGGCGGACAGGGCGGCGATGGCGAAGCAGGCCACCGCCACGATCAGCAGGATTCGGGTCATGCGTGATCCGTACCCGCTCGGGTAGGTTCGCCACCACTTCGGACCTGGGGGGAGACCTGATGAACATCGGCAACCGTCCGTGGATGGTGGGAGTGCTGGTAGGCGTGGCCCTGGCGGGCGGGCTCACCGGTTGCGGTGGCGACGACAAGGACAGCGCCGACGTCAGTGCCGCCTGCGAGGCCCACGTGAACGTCGTCGCCGGGTTCAACACCGTGTTCGCGGGCCTGCCCGACGTGCCGCCGGACGGCCCGCCGCCGCCGGAGTTCAAGACCCAGCTCCAGTCGGCCTACGACGCCAACGTGGCCACAGCGATCGCGGCCCTGGTGGCCGACGCCCCCGACGAGATCAAGGACGAGACGGAGGAGATCGCCCGCCAGACGAAGCAGTTCCGGGACGAGGCCGACCCTTCGGTCATCGACAACGACGACTTCGAGAAGCTCACCGACACCGTCGACGCCTACTTCCAGGAGAACTGTCCCGGCACCAAGGCCACGGTGGAGGCCGTCAACTACGCCTACCAGGGCCTGCCGCCCACCCTGCCCGCCGGCACCGTCCGCATCGAGCTGAAGAACACGTCCGACGAGGCCCACGAGATGCTGGTGCTCACCCGCAAGCCGGGGGTGACGGAGACGTTCGACCAGCTCCTGGGCCTGCCCGAGGACCAGATCATGGCCAAGGTCGACTTCGTCAACGCCGAGTCGACCAACCCGGGCCAGACCGGCTACCTCGTCGGCGCCTTCCCGGTGGGCGACTACCTGTTCCTGTGCTCGTTCGGCAAGGGCACCACCGACGACAACGACCCCAAGCAGGAGCAGCCCCACTTCACCCTCGGGATGAAGCAGGAGGTCAAGGTCGCCTAGCGGCCCTGCTCAACCGGGAAGCTGACCGCTCAGGAAGTCGGCCAGCCACGCTTGAACCGTGGCGACGACCTCCTCGACCCGCGCCAGCGCCTGCGTGCGCTCGACGCCCGCGGAGACGTCGTCGATGATCCGAACCTGTGCTCGAAGCGGCTCTTCTGAACCTTCTTCGATCCAGGCCCGGATGATGAGCAAGCCCGTCCGATCCGTTGGCATTGTGCAGGTCCATTCCCACCGAAAGCTCGCAGGTCGGGTCAGGCTAGACGCGGGCCCGACCCGGGTAGTGCCCCCCTACTGAGGAGTCATCCCGGTTCGTTCCCAGGCAGAAGTTGGCGTAACCGGGGTGTGGGTTCGATGCGGAGCTCGGCCTGAAGGAGCGAGCGGTAGGACTCGAAGGCGGCGACGGCTTCCGACTCGTCCCCCTCCGCCAGGTGGACCCGGATGAGGGCGCCCCGCGCGCTCTCCCGCAAGGGTTCGGCTTGCACCGCGGCCCGCGCCGCGGCCTTGGCTTCGGCGAGGCGATCAGCGGCGCCGAGCCTGGCCGCCAACGCCTCGAGGGCTCGGACGCGGAGCTGGCGCCAGTCCTCGGCTGCGATCAGGGCCCAGTCGTCGTACCAGCCCGGGAGCAGATCCTGCGAGAGCGCCGACAGGTCGTCGTCGCCGACGTTCCGCTCGTCCGGGGGTCCGTCGTCGTCGATCAGCCTGTGAGCCAGGGCGTAGGAGCGATGGACATCGACGACGACGATGTCCTCGTCGAGGCTCAGTTCGTGCGTGGTCAGCCTCAGGGCTTGGTGGGCGGGGCCGGGGAGGCGGGCGATGGCCGAGCGCAGGCTGCTGCCGGCACGCTCGTCGGTGGACTCAGGCCACAGCGTCCCGGCCACCTGAGCCCGTGTCATCACGTGCCTCCTCAGGGCCAGGAGGGCGAGCAGTCGCTGGGACCCTGCCGAGAGCTTAGGCAGGGGCTGCCCGCTGACCGAGAAGGCGAAGCTGCCGAGGAGCGACAGTTCCGGCCGGCCGGTCATGGTCGACCGACGAGCCTCATGTCGCCGAGTGTCGCCCTCGGTGGACTCTCTGCCCAGACCCGTTTGCACTAGTGCATTCGCACCAGCCAGTGGGGGACGGCGATCAGGGAGCTGGTTGGTGCAGGCCCTCCCGGGAGGTGAGGACGACCGCCTCCAGTTTCGAGTGCACGTTCAGCTTGGAAAGGATCCGTTGCACGTGGTTGCGGACGGTGTTGGCACTGACACCCAGGCGTTCTGCCACCTTGGCGTTCGGTAGGCCCTCCCGCAGGCAGGCGAGCACATCCTCCTCCCGGCGGGTGAGCCGGTTGGCCCGTCCCGCCGGCTCCTCACCGCGCACCTTGGCCAGCACCCGCTGGAGCTCCTCCTGGGAGATGGTCGTCTCCCCGTGATAGGCGGCTCGCACCGCGCCCACCAGCTCCACCCAGGCCCGACTCTTGTCGAGAACGCCGGCGCAGCCGGCCTCGATGCCGGCGATGGCGACGGCGTCATCGTGCCCCTTGGTCATGAGGATGACCTTCGTCGCGGGGGCGTCCGCCCTGATGGTCATCGTCGTCATGATCCCGTCGCCGTCTGGAAGCTCGGCGGTGACGAGGGCGACGTCGGGCCGGAGCCGGCGAACACAGTCGACCGCCAAGGTCGACGTCCCGGCCACGCCGATCACCTCGATGCCTTCGTGGCGGTCGAGCAACGCCTGGAACGAGGCCCTCGTCGCCCGGTCGGTGTCGACGATCAGGACACGGATCACGTTGGGGGAGGAGCCCGGCTCGCTGACGTCACGGAAGACCACGGCCACGCCTTCGACCCGCGACAACGTACGCAGAGGGACGGCGGAGTAGGCGACCGGAAAGGTCGAGCCGTCCTTGCGGATGAACGCTTCGCCCTCGCTCCGTTCGAGTCGCCCGTGGGGCGCCTCCGTCACCAGGGCGCATTCGGTGACGCCGGCACCGGATCCGTCGGATTGGTGGCAGTGCACGAGCTCGTGCATGTCCTTCCCCCGCAGCTCGGACTCGGTCCAGCCCAACATCTTCGATGCCGCGCTGTTCATGTACATCAGCCGGCCCGAGTAATCCTGGGTGTAGACGCCATCCGCCACCTGGCTCATGACCACCGAACGGAACTCCTCCGCTCGGACGAGTTCGGTGATGTCGTGGACGACCATCCCCACTCCGATGATCTCGTCCCCGACTCGAACCGGGTAGTGGCTCGCCAGCCGCTCGCGTACCCGGCCGTTGATGCCCGGTTGCTCGACCACCGGCCGGTTGCGGATCGCCTCCCCGGTGTCGAGGACATGACGGTAGACCGGCTCCAGCTGATCCCACCGATCGGGGGGGAGCACCTCGGCGACCCTCCGCCCCACCACCTCGTCGATCGGCGCGCCGATGATGTGGGCGAGCTCGTGGTTGAGGCGCACGAAGCGCAGGTTGCGATCCACGAACGCGAACCCCACCGGCGCCTCCGCCTGGAGGGTCGCCAGCAGGTTCAGGGCTTCCGCGGCCGTGTTGTGGGCCCGCTCCAGCTCGGCGTGGGCCTCCTCCCGCCGGCTGACGTCGGAGGAGGTTCCGATGACCGCCACCACCCGGCCGGACTCGTCGAACACCGGGTGGCGGGTGATCTCGGCGATGAAGCTCGAGCCGTCCCGCCGTCCGAGCTCCATCAGCCCCGACCAACGCTCGGTCCCGGCCAGGTGGCCCCTCACCGTGCGGGCGGTGTAACTCTCCCGCACCGGCGGAATTATCTCGGTGATGAGGCGGCCCTGGGCCTCGTCCGCCTTCCACCCGTACAGCTCCTCGGCGCCGGGGCCCCAGTAGATGACGGTGCCCTCGGTGTCGGTGGCGATGACCGCCTCGCCGACGGCGTTGAGCAGCTGGGCCTGGAACCGCAACTGTTCCTCGGCCTGCCTGCGCTCGGTGACGTCCTGGGAGGTTCCGTGGATGCGCACGACCTCACCGTCTTCACCCAGGACCGGCTCGCCTCGAACCGCAAACCAGCGCACCGAGCCATCCCGCGGCACGAACCGGAACTCGTCGTTCCAGGCCTCCCCCTGGGCTTGGAGGGCGGCGACTACTCGTGCGCGACCGACGTCGTCAGGGTGAAGATGCTCGAGGTTCCGCTCGGTGCTGGGCTCGAACTCCTGGGGCGCGTACCCCAGGAGCCGGTACATCTCGTCGGACCAGGTGCGCTTCCCGGTCGTCACGTCGATCGACCAGCTCCCGAGGTGGGCGAGGCCCTGGGACTCCGCCAGCCGATCCCCGGTCTCCCGGAGCGCGGCCTCGAGTCGCTTCTGGTCGTCGATGTCGGTCGCGGTGCCGATCCACTTGACGATCTGGCCGCCGGCGTCGCGCGCCGGCAGCCCCCGGCCGCGATGCCAACGGTATTCGCCGTCGGCTCTTCGGGCCCGATACTCCGAGGAGAAGGCGCTTCCGGTGCGAATCGCATGCTCCCAGGCGCGGTGGGCGTCGGCCTCGTCGTCGGGGTGGATCACCGCGCCCCAGATCTCTTCGTACGACGCGCCTGGCGGCCAGCCGGTGTACTCGTTGGCCCGCTGGTTCATGTACTCGATGGTGCCGTCGGGTGACGCCATCCACACGATGTGGGGGATGGATTCGGCAATCAGGCGCCAGTCGGAGTCAGCCACGGCGGGTGCTCCAAACCTGCTCCACGTGAGCCATCAAACCCAGCCGACCTCCATCGGGACCGGTCGCCGAGCCATCCCCACGCCGGTCCCACGGGGACGATCTCCGACTGCATGGTAGGTCGGGCGGATCGACTCCGCGCCGCCGGGCTATCCGCCGGTGGCGGCCGGGTCGACCAGCCACACGATGCGCTCGGCCCGCACCCGGGCCGCGGGGCACGACAGGTCGCCCGCCCGCACCCGGGCGAACGCCTCCCGCTTGCCCTCCCCCTCGACGGTGAAGATCACCAGCCGGGCCCGGGCGATTCCCGAGTAGGTGAGGGTCATGCGGGCGTGGGGGTTGCGCCCGTGGGGGTCCTCGTTCAGGGCCACCAGCCGGCCGGGGTCGACGTCGAGGGCGGGGGAGTCGGGGAAGAGGGAGGCGGTGTGGCCGTCGGGGCCGAGCCCGAGGTGGACGACGTCGAAGCGACCGGCGGTGGCCACCCGCTGCTGGTAGGCGTCGGGGCCCTCGTCGCAGCGCATGGGGTAGACGGCGTTGGCCGCCCCCACCCGCTCGAGCAGGGCCTCCCGCACCAGCCGCTCGTTGGAGTCGGGGTGATCGGGCGGGACGCAGCGCTCATCGCCCCAGTAGACGTCGACCTGCCACCAGTCGACCTGGTCGGTGCCGTCGGCGGCCAGCTTCTCGTAGCAGCGGCGGGCGGTGGCGCCGCCGGAGACGGCGAGGGCGAAGCTCTCCCCGGGTCGGGTGTGGAACGCCTCCACCACCCGCTCGGCGAACTCGCTGGCCACGTCGTCGACGACGATCAGCTCGCCGTTGCCGAGGTGGCCCGGGCTGGTCACGCCGCGCCCCGGAGCTCGCGGGCTCCGGCCAGGGCCTCCTCGTAGGGCTCGTCGTGGCCGACGTTGGTGAGGGCGCCGGCCAGGGCCAGCACCGGCCACCGCTCCTGCATCTGGAGCAGCTGCTCGAGGTGGGGACCGTCCTCGATGTCGACGGTGGAGGTGATCACCCGTTCCGCACCGGCGCGGGCGACGGAGAACGACCCCGACCGGCCGTGGAGGTCGGTGGCGTCGATGCGCACCGACAGATGAGCCGCCGGCTTCAGCTCCACCCGGGCCGGCGCCAGCCCTAGGCGGCGGAGCAACCATCCCCCCAACAGCAGGCGGGGCCCGGCGTTGCCCGTCACCTGGACCCGGTCGACGCCGTCGAGGAAGGGACGGTTGACGGAGCCCTCGAACAGGCCCGCCAGCAGGCTGCGCCACGGCGCCATGCGGATCCACGACAGGTCGGTGACCGGCAGGCGGCGGGCCAGCACCGCGGCCCGGGCCAGCACGTCGCCGCCCACCTCGTCGGCCGCCCGGCTGTCGACCACCAGCCGGTCGGCGACGTCGAGCAGGGGGTCGCCGGGCGAGGGCAGGCTGGCCGGCAGCCACACCACGAGGGGGACGTCGGGCAGGGCGAAGGGGCCCACGATGGAGTCGAGGTGGAAGCGGGCCGGGCCCCGGACGAGCAGGCGCACCTCCTCGAAGCACACCGCCCGCCCGTCCTGCTCCAGGGCGTGCACCCACAGGGCGGCGTCGACCCCCGTGCCCTGGTTGGCGGCGGCTTCGGTCTCACCCTTCTCCAGCACCACCACCAGGGTGCGGGACGGGTGACGAACGCCCAGGTCGTGGACGATGCCCCGCACCAGGTCGGCTTCAGCCTGGCTGTTGGTGACGGCCACCAGGGTGAGCACGCTGGCCCGCACCGCGGCCCGCTGCTCGTGGCGGCGCAAACCCGACAGGGCCCGCTCCACGTCGCCGATGGAGACGTTGTCGGCCTCCCAGGTGCCGATCGTGCTCGAGATCGGTTGGGTCATACCCGTCCCAAGGTCACGATTTCGTGGATCACGGTCGGCGCCAGCCCCGGCCGTCGCGGCGAAGGAGCTCGTCGGCCTCCTCCGGGCCCCAGGTGCCGGCCTCGTAGCGGGCCAGGGGGACGTGACCTTCCTCGAACGCCTCCAGCACCGGGTCGACGATACGCCACGCCTGGGCCACCTCGTCGGAACGGATGAACAGGGTCTGGTCGCCGAGGAGGGCGTCGAGCAGCAACCGCTCGTAGGCCTCGGGCGTCTCCTCCAGGAAGGCGGCCCCGTAGAAGAAGTCCATCGACACCGACCGCACCCGGAACGTCTGGCCCGGCACCTTGGCCCCGAAGCGCAGGGTGATGCCCTCGTCCGGCTGCACCCGCAGCACCAGGGCGTCGGGGTCGAGGCCCTCGGCCTGGTCGGCGGCGAAGGGGAGGTGGGGTACCCGGTTGAACTCCATGGCCACCTCGGTGACCCGCTTGGGCAGGTACTTGCCGGTGCGGACGTAGATCGGCACCCCCGCCCACCGCCAGTTGTCGACCCGCAGGCGCATGGCGATGTAGGTCTCGGTGGTGCTGTGGGGGTCGACCCCGTCCTCCTCCCGGTAGCTCCTGACCTCCTGACCCTCCACCCAGCCCTTGCGGTACTGGCCCCGCACCACCTCGAAGGGCACCTCCTCGGGCGTGAGCACGTCGACCGCCCGCAGCGCCTTCACCTTCTCGTCGCGGATGCCGTTGGCGTCGAAGGTGGCCGGCGGCTCCATGAGGGTGAGGGCCAGCACCTGCATGACGTGGTTCTGGACGATGTCGCGCAGGGCCCCCGCCCGCTCGTAGAAGCTGCCCCGGTGGCCCACGCCGAGGGACTCGGCCACCGTGATCTGGACGTGGTTGACGTAGCGCCGGTTCCACAGGGGCTCGAAGATGGCGTTGGCGAAGCGCAGGGCGAGGACGTTCTGGACCGTCTCCTTCCCCAGGTAGTGGTCGATGCGGTACACCTGCCACTCGTCGAAGGCCTCGTGCACGACGCGGTCGAGATCGGCCGCCGACTTCCCGTCTCTGCCGTAGGGCTTCTCGATGACGATGCGGACGAACCCGTCGTCGGAGCTGGGCCGGTTCAGGCCCTGGGCGGCCAGGCCCTGCACCACGGTGGGGAACGTGTCGGGGGGCGTGGCCAGGTAGTAGAGGCGGTTGCCGGCCGTGCCCCGCTCCCGGTCGAGCTCTTCCAGCACCTCCCGCAGGCGGACGAACGTGTCGGGCGCGCCGTAGTCGCCGGCCACGTAGCGGAACCCGCCGGAGAAGGCGTCCCAGACGTGGCGGACGTCGCCGCCGCCGCCACCCTCGGCCTCGTCCTCGCTGCGCACGTCGAGGACCGTCTTCATCATCCGCTGGAGGAACTCGGCGTCGTCCATCTCGGTGCGGGCCACGCCCACGATGGAGAACGAGGCCGGCAGCAACCGGCGCAGGGCCAGCCGCTCGACGGCGGGCATGAGCTTGCGGCTGGTGAGGTCGCCCGATGCGCCGAAGATGACCAGGACCGCGGGCGGGGCCACCCGCTCCGCCGTCTTCTCGGCCAACGGGTTGTCCGAGGTCACGCGGCCATGCTACGGGAAAGCACCCTGGCATCGACACGGCCTGTGACGGCACGGTACGGCGCCGGCCCCGGCCCTGTCCGGGCCGGACTAGGCGCAGATCTCGTCGGTGCTCGACAGCCCGGCGGAGCCCGACCAGATGGAGGCCACCCGGCCGTCGACCATCCCGAACACCATCTCGAAGCCGCCCAGGACGGGGTCGTCGGGGGCGTAGACGAGCTGGCCGTCGCCGTCGAGGGTGAGGCGCTCCTCGATTCCGGGGTAGGCCGTGCGCACCTCGGCCACCGTGTTCCCCACCCCGATGCCGGCGCCGGTGAGCGCGCCTGGGGCGCCGACGGTGATCACGTCGACCCGGTCGTCGCCCGCGGTCGACACGAAGCCCACCCCGGCCGGAGCGCCCGCCGGCCGGAGCGTGGTGCACGACCCGCCCCGATCGGTGATGGTGGCGACGCCGGCCGCCCGCGCCGCCTCGGCCAGGCTCATGCCCAGGCGCACCGGCCCGAGCCACGCCGGCCCCAGCTGCGACCCGTCGTGGAGGCCTTCGTACTCGAAGCTGGTCACCTCCGCCCCCATCCGCTCCTCGGACAGCCCCACCCGGCCGTCGTCGCCCTCGTGGCGGACCTGGACGATGAGGTCGGCGCCGGCCGCGCCCTCGACCGTGAGCGACGTGAGCTTGCCCGCGGCCACCGCCTGGGTCGGGCCCGGGTTCCAGTCCGAGCCCGGCCGCTTGGTCCGCACCACGACCTTGCCGCCGGTGGCGGCCATCACCTCGACCGCCAGCCGCTCGCCCTGGCGCGCCACCCGCAGCTGGACGATGCGGTCGCTGCGGGAACCCTCCACGTAGTAGATCGACCCGCTGGTCAGCCGGCCGACGCTCACCCACCCGCCGACACCGTCGGCCGTGTAGCGCAGGGCCCCCTCCTCGCCGATCGACTGGGGTGCGCCGGCGTCGGCGGTGGTCAGGCCCCGGTTGGAGAGGTAGGAGGACGCCACCATCGACGGGTCGATCCACCACGGCTGGTGACCCTCGTCCACCTGGGCCTGGATCCGTTCCAGCTCGGCCGCCGTCTCCGGGTAGATGGTCCCGGTCTGGAAGCCGGAGGTGGTCAGCCCCGTGTCGGGACCGGCACCGGGGATGGTGGTGGGTCCCAGGGGAGGGACGACGTCGTCCGGTCCGCCGGGCGTGGGCTGGCCGGGGAGGGCGTCGAAGGGGACGACGGTGGTGGGGGGGCCGGCGGGGAAGGGGACGGTGGTCGTGGGGCTGAAGGCGGGGGTCCGGCCGCCGCCGGCGGCCACGTTCTGGTCGGTTTCGGGGATGGCGTGGGTGACCAGGGCCACCGCCACCACGACCGCGGCGAAGGCGAACCCGCCGGCCAGGGAGAGGGTGGTGGTGCGTGTTCGCCGCTGGCGGCGTTCGATGCGGCGGGTGACGAGAGCCCACCCGTTCGGCGACGGCTCCACCGTCTCCGCCCGCCGGTGCAGCGTCTCCCGCAGTTGCTCCTCGTCGACCATCACGGCTCCACCACCTTGCGCAGTTCGCCCAGGCCCCGGTGGAGCAGGGACTTCACCGTCCCCGGGCGGCAGCCGAGGGCGACGGCGATGTCGGCCTCGGACAGGTCCTCGTAGAAACGCAGGACCAGGGCCGCCCGCTGCCGGGACGGGAGGGTGGCCAGGGCGTCAAACAGCTCGTCGGCTTCCGCCAGCATGTGGTCGGCCACCGCCGACGGGTGGCGCCGGTAGGCCCGCTCCAGGGCCAGGCGGCGCAGGTGCGACCGGCAGGCGTTCACCACGGCCGTGCGCAGGTAGGCCCGGGGGTGCTCGGTGGTGTCCCAGTGGCGGTGCATGCGGGCGAAGGCGTCCTGCACCAGGTCCTCGGCCACGGTGGTCGATCCGACGATCAGGTAGGCCAGTCTCACCATGGGCACGTATCGCTCCCGGTAGAGGTCGGCCAGCGAACCGGGTGCCGCCGACCGGACGACCGCGTCCCCGACCGCGGCGCCGGCCCGCTCGACGCCGTCGACTTCGTCGCCGACGGCCCTGTCCCCCTGCACCTGCTCGTCTGCGGCCGCCACCTCGCTCCTCACCCTCGCACAGACGCATGGCCGCCGCCGTCGGTTCCCGTCAGCGGGCCCGGCGGGCGACGGCCTCCCCGTCGACGACGGTGATCCGGCCCCGGCTCAGGGTGACCGTCCCTGACTCCACCTCCCGGCGCAGCACCCGGTTGACCGTCGCCCGGGTGGTGCCGGCCAGCCCGGCCAGGTCCTCCTGGGTGAGGGGGATGACGCCCCCGTACATGGTGGCCAGCTCGTCCAGCCGGCGCAGGATGCGGAGGTCGGCGGGCACGTAGAGCGCCTCCAGCAGCCGGGCGTCGAGCCGCCGGATGCGCTCCGCGAACAGGTGGAGCAGCACCTCGGAAACGGACGGGTCCTGGGCGCTCAACTCCTCGAACACGTCGCGGTCGAGGGCGAGGGTCTCGCTCGCCTCCAGGGCGACGACGGTGGCCGAACGGCGGGCGTCGGGCGTGAGGAAGGCCAGCTCGCCCACCACGTCGCCCGCGCCCAGCAGCTCCACCGTCAGCACGTCGCCCCGCCGGGTGGTCATCCGCACCGCCAGCCGGCCCTTGGCGATGAGGTGCAACGTCACCGCCTGGTCGCCCTCGTGGAACAGGACCGCGCCCTTCGCCCACCGGCGCCGGCGGGCGCCCGCCAGCACCCGCTGGACCTTGTCGTCGGGGACGCCTCGCAGCAACCGCCATTCCACGCCCACCCGACGCTACCGAAGTGTGCCCGCCGTCACCTTCCGAACGTGACCGCCGGCATCGTCGCCGGCGCCGGTTTTGACGAGGCTGTGGGCAGCGGTCGCGATGGAACGGCCGGGAACGGAGCGGAAGGTATGCCCAGCGGATATGCGGCCTCGATCCACCCCACGATAAGAAACTCCCGCCCCGTGTATCAGGGACGGAGATCCGGGCTCCAGTAAAGAAGCCTTGCCAGGCGCAGGCGGCGGGGGGATGCTCGAGAGCCGGGGGGACAGGCGATGTGGAGACTACGCAGGGGCTTCTGGAATTGGCTGGTCGTCCGTAAGTTCCGGGCCAACCGCCCGCAGGCCATACCTGTTCCGGGTGTCGGCCGGGCACCGACGATCCGGACGATCCCGTTGCGCGATCGCTATCCGGGGATCCCGATCGTCAAGATCCTCGTGGCCGACCACGTCCCCGCCGACGAGAACAGGAAGGCCCGGCTGCTCTTCATCCGGGTGCAGACCGTTCTCTACCGGGTGTTCCCGCCCAGCCGGCCCGGGCTCCGTCAGATCAGCCCCGACCCCGCCCAGGCCATGGCGTCGGCCTACGGCCGGGGCCCGCGGCGGGTGCTGCCGGCGCCCGTGCTCCCCGCGGAGTACCAGGGCGAGATCGACCTCGGCCACCTCGCCGTCGCCGGCCCCTACTCCTCCTACCTCCGGGCGGTGCCCGGTCCGGACGGCGGGACCGACCCGAGTCCGAGCCCCAGTTACGAGTGGGATTTCTCGCACCTGAGCCGGTACGAGCACCACCGCGACCTGCGCTCGCTCGGCGTGCGGGTGCGCTTCGAGATCGACGACGACCGGCGGGGAGTCTCCCCGGTGGAGATCGACTGCGAGCTGGGCGTGGTCACACCCGACGACGCCACCTGGGCCGACGCCCGCCGGCTGGCCCTCTGCGCCGCCACCAACCACCTGTCGCTGGTGCGGCACTTCACCTGGGTCCACCTAGCGACGGCGGCCCAGAGCGCAGTCGCCACCCGCAACAGCCTTCCCCCCGGCCACCGCCTGCGCCGCCTCCTGTGGCCCCACGTGTGGGGCACCCAGTACTCGAATGAGCTGGTCATGGAGGTCATGCTGATGAAGGGCGGCGACTTCGAGAGCGTGTTCAGCTTCACCCACGAGGGGATGTGCCGGCTGCTGGAGGACTCCTATGAGCTCTACGACGTCAGCACGTTCGACCCCTACGCCGACGTCGAGCAGCGGGGCCTGGTGGGGGCGCCCTTCGACCTGCCGTCGTTCGAGAACCGGCGGGCCCACTTCGACGTCATGCACGCCCACGCCCGGCGCTACCTCCACGGCTGCTACCGGTCCGACGAGGAGATCCGGGCCGACGCCGACGTGGTGGCCTGGGTGGCCGACCTGAACCGGCGGCTGCCGGGAGGCGTCGACCGGGTGGTGGGGGAGGCTCTCACCGTCGACGGCGTGGCCCGGCTGGTGGCCATCCTCCTGCACGTGGGCACCGTGGAGCACGAGGTCATGGGCAGCGGCCTCTGGAACTACCAGGTGTGGACGCACGTGCAACCGGTGCGGGTGCGGAAGAACGGCGGGCGCGACCCGCTCGACGTCTACCAACGGCTGGTCAACTTCAACTTCGTGCTCAACGTGCGGCGGGCCCCGCTGCTGCAGGACCTTTCCTACCTCGCCGTCGACGAGGCGGGGGCGGCCGCCTTCCGGACGTTCCGGGCCGACCTCGACGAGCTCCAGGCGACGGTGGCCAAGGAGGACCCCGCCTGCTGGCGGATGTCGCCCGCCATCCTGGAAGTGAGCGTGAACGGCTGACGCAGCCGCGGCCGCCCCCGGGCCGGGCCTGCCTGCCCGGGCGGGCTCAGGTGGCGGCGAGGGCGGCTGCGGTCCGGCGTTCGAGGCTGGCCAGGCCGAGCCGGCGGGACGTGGCCAGGGCCTGTTCGAGCAGAGCCCGGGCCTGCTCGGCGTCGGCGGCCGATCCCCGTTCGAGGAGCACGCCGGCCCGGGCCAGGTGGGTGCGGGCCAGCCAGGTGGGAGCGGGGAAGGCGAGGTGGACGGCCTCGGCCCGGGCCAGGCTGGCGTCGGCCCGGTCGAGGTGGCCGAGGGTCGACTCCATCAGCCCCACGTAATAGGAGACCGACCCGGCCCAGCTGAGGCCGGTGCACACCGTCTGGCCTTCGAACGGCGCCAGGAGGTCGATCAGGATCCGGGCCCCGGGCCGGTCGCCGAGCTGATGGCAGACGTAGGCGGTCTGGCTCATCGTCCGCAGCCAGTACGGCTCCTGGCGCAGCTCGGGCAGCTGGCCCAGGAGGGGTTCGTAGGCGGCGCGGGCCTGGTCGAGCTGGCCCAGCTCGGCGTGGAGCAGCGTCAGGGTCGCCTGCAGGGACGTGACGCCGGGGTTGGCCGCCGTCACCCG
Source organism: Actinomycetota bacterium (assembly GCA_034666105.1). Taxonomy (GTDB): domain Bacteria; phylum Actinomycetota; class Acidimicrobiia; order Acidimicrobiales; family AC-14; genus JAXDMK01. Next base: position 32,944 of record JAXDMK010000170.1, read on the forward strand.
GGCCACGGCCTCGGCGATCGTCCCGAGGGTCCCCCGCTCGAAGCAGACGTTGAACACGTGCACCGAGTTGAGAAGGACGGCGTCGGGATGGCCGGCGGCCAGCCCCAGTTCCAGGGCCTGGTGGGACACGGCCTCGCTCCGGTCGACCTCGCCCGCCACCAGCAGCCGGTTGGCCCGCAGGATCATGGAGAACCAGCGGGCGGTGGGCTGGCCCAGCTCGTCGGCCAGCAGTTCGGCCGCGCCGAGGCAGCGGTCGGCCTCGGCGACGTCGCCCGCCTCCATGGCCGCGACGAAGCGGTGCCACGAGCCGGCGCAGACCAGCACCGAGTCGCCCAGCTCGCCGGCCACGTCGAGCAGCTCCCGGGTGTGGGCCAGGCGCTCGTCCACCGTGGTCGGCGCCCAGATGGCGACCACCCGGGAGCGCAGGACGGCGGCCAGGGTGGCGCGGTCGCCCAGGCGACGGCTCATGGCCAGGGCTTCGGCGCTGAGCACCCTCCCCCGATCGGGGTCCCGGCCGTAGACGACCTCCACCGCCAGGTTGGCCAGGAGCCGGGCCCGGACGGTGCTGTCGACCGGATCCTGGGCGTCGAGGGCGGCGTGGAGCATGGCCACCCGCTCCTCGTCGACGGCCCCGATCGTCGCCCACAGGCCCCGGTGGTTGGCCAGGGCCGACCGGGCCAGGGCGTCGGCGTCGCCCAGCTCGGCCGCCAACCGGCCCGCGGCCAGCAGCGTCTCCCGGTGGGCGGGGTCGCCCGCCAGCCGCTGGGCGTCGCCCAGGCGCAGGAGCAGGTCGAGGCGCCGGGCGTCGTCGGAGGCCAGGTCGACGATCTCCAGCATCTCCAGGGCCCGCAGGTAGTAGGACGCGGCCTGGTCGTTGGCCATCTGCGCCACCGCCCGGTCGCCGGCCCCGATGGCGTAGGCGAGGGCCTTGGCGCTGGCCGCGGTGGGCACCGAGGCGTGGCCGTAGTGGTGGGCGAGGGCGGGGAGGTACTCGTCGAGCCGCCCCCCGTACAGGGACTCGATGGCCTCGCCGATGCGGCGGTGGAGAACCACCCGGCGGGCGGCGGATAGCTCGCCGTAGACCGTCTCCCGGATCAGGGCGTGCGAGAACCGGTAGCGCGACGTCGGCCCCGCCGGCTCGATCAGCAGCCGGGCCTCGAGGGCCTCCTCCAGGGCGGACAGCACCGCCTCCTCGTCGAGGTCGCCGGCGGCCTGCAGCTCGGCCAGGTCGAAGTCGGTCCCCAGCACCGCGGCCAGCTTGAGGACGGTGTTGGCCGCGCCCGACAGCCGGGCCAGCCGCCGTCCGACCACCTCCCGGACGCCCTCGGGGATGCCGACGTCCTCGATGGCCAGGGAGACGTTCCACTTCCCGCCGTCGACGACCACCGCCCCCGTCTCCACCAGGTGGCGGAGGACCTCCCGGAGGAAGAAGGGGTTGCCCTGGGTCTCGGCGTGGATGGCCCGGGCCAGCGCCTCCCCTTCACCGACCAGCCGGTGGCCGGCGGCCTGCTCCACGAAGGCCATGACGTCGGCCTCCACCAGCCCGTCGAGGGACAGGCGGCTCACCCGGGGATGGCGGCGGAGGTCGGCCAGCAGCCCGACCAGGGGATGGTCGTGGGTTAGCTCGGTGTCGCGGTACGTGCCGACGACCACCACCCGGCCCAGGCCCGCCGATCGCAGCAGGTGGCGGAGGAGGAGGAGGCTGGCCTTGGCCGCCCACTGGAGGTCGTCGAGCAGGAGCAGGAGCTGGCGCTCGGCCGCCGCCCGCCCCAGCCAGGCCGCCACCGCGTCGAACAGGCGGTACTGCTCCGTCTCCGGATCGGACCGGATGGGCGGCGGCAGATCCGGCACCCGGACCGCCAGCTCGGGGAGCAGGCGGGTCAGCTCGCCGCCGTAGCGGCCGAGGGATTCGCCCAGGCCTGCGTCGGGGGAGTGGTCGACGAAGTGGCGGAGGGCCTCCACGAAGGGCTGGTGGGGGACGGGCAGGTCCTCGTCGCAGCGTCCGGCGAGCACGGTCGACCCCGCCTGGTGGGCCCGGCTGGCCATCTCCGCCGCCAGCCGGGTCTTGCCCACCCCCGGCTCGCCGGAGAGTAGGAGCAGGCGCAGGTCGCCCGAGCCGGCGTCGTCCCAGACGGCCTGGAAGCGTTCGAGGTCGGCGTCGCGGCCCACGAAGATGGGGCCGATGTCGGTGAGCAGGGCCGGCAGCGGCACCGCCGACAACGGCAGCCGCTTCCACGCCACCTCGTAGGCCGCCACCGGGTGGGGGAGGCCCTTGAGGGTGAGGTCGCCGACCTCGACGAAGAGGGCCCGGCCGGGGTCGTCGCAGACCATGCGGACCACGTCCGACGCCAGGATCTGGCCGCCGCCGGCCGCCGCCGCCAGCCGGGCCGCCTCCACCACCGGCGTGCCCAGGACGTCGCCGTCGTCGACGCCGACCTCGCCCAGGGCCAGCCCCACCCGCATGGCCACCGGCGCCCCGCCGGGACGGCCCCGCCGGTCGACCGTCTGCTGCAGGGCCACCGCGCAGCCCACGGCATCGGTGGCCGACGGGAAGGTGGCGAGGATCCCGTCGCCCAGGGTCTTGATCCGGGTGCCCCGGTGCTGGTCGACGACGTCGCCCAAGCGGGCGAAATGGTCGCCGAGGAAGTCCCGGAACTCGTCCTGTCCGATGGTGGCCATGAGCTCGGTGGACCCGACCAGGTCGGTGATGAGCACGGCGGCCATGGCCGTGCGCCGTTCTCCCACCGTCGGAGTGTAAGCCCCGGCCTTCGCGCTGACCCGGTAGTTGCGACCGGCCCGACGATGGGCCTGCACGAGGGCTGACACCTGCTATCGCGGTCGCAACGAAACGATGACGCGCTCACCAAGGAGCGACACCTGCTTGAGGCCGTGGCGATTGCTACGAATCCCCGCCCTTTCTCTGCCGGAGCCACGCGCTCGGTCTGGTTGTGATTCGGTCGAGGCGGTGCGTCAGGCTCCGTCGGTCGACGTCTGGCAGTTTGACCTCTACCTCAGCCCGCGCCTCCTCCAGCGTTCGAAGTCGGACCGCGACTTCCTCAAGCCCGTCGCTGATGTTGGCGTAGCCGCGCGCGTCTGCCGCGCTGCGGCCGATTCGTGCTGCTAGGCGCTCCACCTCGTCGACCGGGGAGCGCAATGGGCGCAGCGCCCGTTGTCGCTTGCCGACAGGAAGCCGGCTCACGACCACGAGATGTTCCGTGATTGCTGTTGCCTGTCGTCTCAGGTCGTGCACGGCGTCATCGAGCTCGCCGGTGGCGAACTGATCCTCTCGGGCGAGCGCCACCGACTCGTCGGCCGCCTGTACTGCCGCGAGAAGCCGGCAGTAAAGGCGCGCTGAGGCCGACCCGCCAGTGGTCCACTCCGTCGGCGCCGACGAGTCGAAAGCCGGCCGCTGCCTCCTCCACATGAACAACAGAGTGTCACGCCCATGCGAACTCGAACCCGTGTCGTGACGCCTGGAAGCGCCGCCGGAATGGCCAACGTGACATTCGCCTTCCCACCCAACGCCAACCACGTCTTCAAAGAGGACAAGCGCACACCTGCCGAGGTCGTGTCATCCCCAGGGAACGGGTACAACGCCCCGGGCACCCATCTTGACCCTCAGAGCTTGAGCACGATCCTCGACTGGCTGCACACCACCTTCGATCCGCCCTCGTAGTGGAGTCGGGTCGCGATCAGTGGACGTGTGCCGCTCCCGTCGTCGCCGCCCGGCCGACCGCCCTCGGTCCTCTGCGGCCAACCCTCGGCGATGCCCGTCGGCGACCCAAACCATTCGTCCCCGACCGACGTCCCAGAACGCCGGCCGTGGCTCACCCGACAGAGATCTTGCCGGCCACGGCACTAGGTCTGGCTGAGCATCTCGGTGCACTCGGCCGGGCCGGTGCCCAGGAGGACGGCCTCCTCCAGCCGGGTGATCTTGATCAACCGGCGGATCGGTGACGTCTCGGGGACGGCGAGGGCCAGCTTGCGGCCGGAGATCCCCAGTTGGGCGGCCAGCTCGAAGATCACCCGCACCCCGCTGCTGTCGACGTAGCGGACGTCGGTGAGGTCGAGCACGAGGCCGGCGGCGGAGTCGGGCAGGGCCCGGGCCACCTCCCGACCGAGGTCGTCGGCGGTGCCGAAGTCGATGTCGCCGGTGACGGACGCGACCACGACCCCGTCGCCTTCGGACAGGTCAAGGCGCATCGACATCCGCCCCTGGCTGCGGATGGCTGTTGACCAACCGCCGGCGCATCCGGATCTCGGTGGCGTCGTCGCCACCGTCGACCTGGGTGTCGTCCATGAACTGACGCATGATGTCGAGGCCCCGTCCGCCGGGCGCCGACGGACGTCGCTCCCGCCACCGGCCGGCGCTGCGCACGACGATGGCCAGGTCGCCGTTCAGCTCGGCCCGGAGGTCGAAATGGGTGGCCTGGGGCGCGCCGTGGCGGATGGCGTTGGAGCAGGCCTCGGTGGTGGCCACCAGGATCTCGTAGGCCTCGTGGTCGCTCACCCCCGCCGCCGCGAGCCACCGGCGCAGGGCCGCCCGCAGGGGCCGCAGGACGCGGGCGTGGCTGGGCAGCTGCAGGTCGAGGGTGGCCCCCAGCTCCAACCACCGCACGGCGAGGATCGCCATGTCGTCCTGGGCGCACTCGGTCGCCATGACATGGGCGGTGACGTGCTCGCACATGGCGTCGAGGTCGTCGGGCGCGGTCAGCAGGCTGGCCTGCAGCCGGTCCAGCCCCACGTCGAGGGGCATGGTGCGGTCCTCCACCAGCCCGTCGGTGTAGAGGATGAGGGTGGAGCCGGGGGTGAGGTCGACCACGGCCTCGGGGTAGTCGGCGTGGCCGATGGCGCCCAGGGGCACGCTGACGGCGCCCTCGAGGAACTGCGACCCCCCGTCCTCCGCCTCCACCAGCGGCGGCGGGTGGCCGGCGTTGGCGTACCGGAGCTCGCCCGTCTCGGGGTCGAGCACCATCACCACCAGGGTCGCCATCTGGTGGGGTGCCCCCACCTCCCGGAGCAGCCGGTTGAGGAGCCCCAGGACCTCTCCCGGGGAGCGTCCCTCCACGATGTAGGCCCGCAGGCCGTTGCGGAGCTGACCCATGAGGGACGCCGCCGGAACGCCCCGCCCGACCACGTCGCCCATGGCCAGGGCCAGGCGGCCGTCGGGCAGGGCCAGGACGTCGTACCAGTCGCCACCCACCTCCACGCCCGGCCCTCCGGCCAGGTAGCGGCTGGCGATGGCGACGCCGGGAAGCTCGGGCAGCACCTCCGGCAGCAGGCTGTGCTGGAGGGTCTCGGCCGCGCTGCGCTGGCTGGCATAGAGCCGGGCGTGCTCGACCGCCACCGCCGCCCGCCGCCCGAGCTCCTCGGCCAGGGAGACGTCGTCGTCGCTCAACACCCGCCCCGAGACGGCCGTCGTGCTCAGGGCCAGCGCCCCCAACGGGCCCTCCCGACCGACGAGCGCCACCACCATCGCCGATGAAAGGGGGGCGGCCAGGTCGTCGGACGGGGAGGTCAGCAGGACGCTCTCCCCGGTGCGGAAGCTGCGGCCGGCGGGGTGGACGGTGTCGATCGGGGCGACCGGAACCCGATCGGGCCAGCCCGAGCCGTCGGGGCCGTCCGGGCCGTCCGGGTCGGGGGGCGAGCCCACCACCGGGCGGAGGATGGCGTCGTCGCCCGCCAGGAAGGCCACGCAGTCGTCGGCCAGGCCCGGCACCACGATCCGGGACAGCTCCCCCAGGATCTCGTCGACGTCGAGCGACGCGGCCAGGACCCGGCTGGCGTCGGCCAGCACGGCCAACCGCCGCTGGGCCCGCTCCGCCACCTCGCGCGACTCGCGCTGGGCCTCGTACAGCCGGGCGTTGTCGATGGCGACGGCGGCGTGGGCCGCGATCCCCTCGGCCAGGCGCTCGTCGACGTCGGTGAAGCGGCCCGTCTCGGGATGTCCGAAGAACAGCCCGCCCAGCACCTCACCCCGCGCCGAGCGGACCGGGACGGCCAGGTAGCTGCGGACGGGCAGGTGACCCTCGGGGAGCCCATGGTGGGGCGGGCTGTGGCCGTAGCGGGGGTCGGCGGTCACGTCGTCGAGGCGGACGGTGCCCTCGCCGGCGAACGTGGGCGCGAACACGGCCGTGTTCCTGGGCATCGGGAAGCCGGTGAACGCCTCCGCCGGCACCCCCGACAGGGCGAAGAGCATGTACGACTCACCCTTGGCGTTGACCACGTTGTAGAAGAAGGCGCCGAAGGCGGCCGCGGTGAGGTCGGTGGCGGCGTCGGTGACCCGCTGCACCACCGTGCCCAGGTCGAGGTTGGCGGCGACGGTCCGGCCCACGTCGTTGAGCGTCTCCACGATGCGGGTCTCCTCCCGCAGCCGGTTCTCCGCCTCCCGCTCCCGGTCGAGCACGTTCTCGTTCTCCCGCCAGGTGACGAGGCAGGCCACGCTGATCCCGGTGATGAAGAAGGCGTGGATGGCGGCCCACTTCCACGGGTGGTTCAGGGCCGCGTAGTGGTTGAAGACCGAGCTCGGCTCCAGCGCCCCCAGGATGCCGTGGTGCACCAGCACGTAGGCGATGGCGGCGAGGAAGCAGATCCAGTCCTGGTAGAGGGCCACCACCGCGACGATGACGAAAAAGTGGAAGTGCATCTCGATGACCCCGCCCGACAGGTGCACGAGCACCGCCGAGCAGGAAAGAAGGCCGAGCGACGCGGCCGCGCTGCGCTGGCGGCGGCTGAACGACGACGACGACGCCAACAGGGCGGTGACGGGAACGACCGCCCCCTCCAGCAGGGTGTGCCCCAGGGAGAAGCCCCGGGCGAGGGCGAAGAGGGGGATGAAGGCGGCGTGGGCCCAGAGCAGGATGAGGATTCCGCGGTGCCGCCGCGTCCAGAGCTCCTCGGGCAGGGACCGCCCTTCGGGCAGCGCCCGTCGGATGCTCCGCAGATCGACCGGCAACGACCCCTCCCTCGTCGGCACGACGGATGGTAACGACAAAACCGCCCGGTGTGGGAGGTTCAGGGCGCGGGGCTGTCCCCCTCCTCGAAGAGCACGACCGAGGCGGTGAAGCCGTGGACGAAGTTGCGGCCGCCGATGGGGCCCAGCTCGCCGGCGCAGAACATGCCGGCCAGGGGGACCCCGCCCAGGCTGTCGGACACCACCGTGGCGTCGTGGTCGGGGGTGGGGAACATCTGCGATCCCCGCCCGTTGCAGGTGAACAGCAGGGCCGCGTCCGACGTGCGGGAGCCCATCAGGTGGGCCAGGTCCTCGCCCGCCGACGCCGCGTCCCGCACCTGGAACTGCAGCGTCGCCCCCACCTCGACGACGTCGTTCACCATGATCGCCCCCACCCGGGGGTCGGCCCCCAGCACGTTGCGGATCAGGAAGTCGCCCCGGTCGAAGTCGACCTTGCGCTCGTCGATCACCCGCCCGATGTGGATGAACTGCGACAGCAGCCGGCGGTCGGCCTCGGACGCCGCCGCCGCCACCTCCTGCAGCCGTTCCAGAGCCGGCTTGCCCCCCAGCTCGAACACCACGTTGTCCTCGGCCCGGGTGACGGCGTAGGGGGTGCCCACCGGCCGGCAGCCCTGGGACACGACCGTGGTCACCGTCAGCGACGACGGGAGGAAGACGCCGACCGCGCCCTCGGTGACCACCCGGTCGCCGATCACCAACCGGTTGCCGCCCGGGCCCCGGGCGGCGGAGGCGGCCCCGCCCACCACCACCAGCCCGGGCCGGTCCTGGGCCAGTCGCTGGAGACAAAGGTCGGTCGGGAAGCTGAAGGGGTCGGGGATGAGGAGGAGGGCGCTGGGGTCGTCGTCGATGTCGTCGGGCCAGCCGGTGACGGTCTGGCCGTCGGGCGTGTCGACCACGGTGAGGTGGAAGGGCGTGACCGGGCCCGTCATCCCGGCCCACAGGGAGACGCCGGGCGACTGTTCCACCTCCCGGCCCCCACCCACCACCGAGACGGCGGCACAGCCGAGCAGGGCCCGGGGGTGGAGCATGTCGCGGATGGCCCGGGCGGCGTCCTCCAAGGCCCCCGCGTGGGGCGGGGTCACGAACAGAAGGGCCAGGTCGGGGGGGTTGTCGGGCCCCAGGCGGTCGAGGACCTGGCCCAGCACCTCGCCCACCGCCACCGCCGGCGACGGGTGCTGGGACAGGCCCGCCGCGAACCGGCTCACGCGGGCGCGGGCAGGAGGGTGAGGGGCACCACCACCGTCGGTCCGCCCACCAGGCGGACGTGGGCCTCGATGGTGCCGTAGTCCTCGTACTTCATGTCGCCCTTCACCAACTGGCGCCCGAACTTGCCCGGCTGGACGTTGACCGGCTGGGCGTTGCGGGCCACCTCCTCGCCGGCGGCGTCGAGGAAGCGCACCTCCATCGTGCCCTGGCCGGGCTCGTCGGCCCGGCAGCGGATGAACACGATGAGGTGGGGCGAGAGGGTGAGCGGTGGCGGCGACGGGGCCGCGATCGAGAACATCACCCCGGTGAGGTCGAAACGGGTCGACGGGCCCGGCACCTGACGCATGTCGATGCCCTCGACGAACAGAGCCGAGACGATGTCCATAACCCCGAAGGTAGCGGCCTGGCTGGGACCACACGAGGTGAACATAGGATGGGGGGCTCTGTGAGCGGCTCGACCCTGCCCGGGGATGGCCCGGCCGCCGCCCAGCGAAGGAGTTTTTGATGAGTGAGTCCCAGCAGTGGCGTGACCTCGGCCAGCAGTTCAGGGTCGACGCAGTGAAGATCAGCGGTGCGGCCAAGTCCGGACACCCCACGTCGTCGATGTCGGCCGCCGACTTCATGGCTGTGCTGGTCACCAAGTACCTGCACTACGACTTCAACGATCCCAAGAACCCCAACGCCGACCACCTGATCTTCTCCAAGGGCCACGCGTCCCCCCTGATCTACGCCATCTACAAGGCGGTAGGGGCGGTCACCGAAGAGGAGATGACCACGTACCGCCACATCGGCAGCCGGCTGGAGGGCCACCCCACCCCCCGCCTGCCCTGGGTCGACGTGGCCACCGGCTCCCTGGGCCAGGGCCTGCCCATCGCCGTCGGCGTCGCCATCTGCGCCAAGCGCCTCGACCAGCTGCCCTACCGCACCTGGGTCGTCTGCGGTGACTCGGAGATGGCCGAGGGTTCGATGTGGGAGGCGGCCGCGGCTGCGTCCTACGAGGGCCTCGACAACATCACCGCCATCGTCGACGTCAACCGCCTGGGCCAGAGCCGGGCCACCCGCTACGGCTGGGACATGGCCCCCTACCAGGCCCAGTTCGAGGCCTTCGGCTGGCACGTCATCGAGGTCGACGGCCACGACGTCGACGCCATCGACGCCGCCTTCGGCGAGGCGGTCGCGGTCACGGGCAAGCCCACCGTGATCCTGGCCCGCACCAAGAAGGGCAAGGGCGTGAAGGCGGTCGAGGACCAGCTCAACGCCCACGGCAAGCCGTTGGAGGACATCCCCGGCGCCATCGAGGAGCTGGGCGGCGACCGGGGCATCACCGCCACCGTCCCCAAGCCCCCCACCGACGGCAAGCCCCACGTCTTCGAGACCAGCGGCGACCTCGAGCTCCCCACCTACGAGCTGGGCTCCTCCATCGCCACCCGCAAGGTCTACGGCGAGGCCCTGGCCGCCCTCGGCAACTCCCGGGGCGACGTGGTGGCCCTCGACGGCGAGGTCTCCAACTCCACCTTCTCCGAGATCTTCCGCGAGGCCCACCCCGACCGCTACGTCGAGTGCTTCATCGCCGAGCAGCAGATGATCGCCAACGCCATCGGCATCCAGGTGCGGGGCTGGGTGCCCTACGCCTCCACCTTCGGCGCCTTCCTGGCCCGGGCCTACGACTTCGTGCGCATGGCCGCCGTCAGCCGGGCCCGCCTCAACATCGTCGGCTCCCACGTGGGCTGCTCCATCGGCGAGGACGGCCCTTCGCAGATGGCCCTGGAGGACATCGCCTCTCTGCGGGCCATCCACGGCTCGACGATCCTGTATCCCTGCGACGCCAACCAGACGGCGAAGCTGGTGGCGGCCATGGCCGACATGGACGGCATCGTCTACCTGCGCACCACCCGGGCCAACACCACCACCATCTACGGCCCCGAGGAGGAGTTCCCCATCGGCGGGTCGAAGGTCGTGCGGTCGTCCGATTCCGACCAGGTCACCATCGTCGGCGGCGGTATCACCGTGGGCGAGGCGCTCAAGGCGGCCGACGCCCTGGCCACCGAGGGCGTCAACGTCCGCGTGGTCGACGCCTACTCGGTGAAGCCCATCGACGCCGCCGGCATCACCGCCGCCGTCCAGGCCACGGGGGGCAGGATCGTGGTGGTAGAGGACCACTGGCCCGAGGGCGGCATCGGCGATGCCGTCGCCGGCGCGCTGGCCGAGGCCGGCCAGGCCGTGTCGTACGCCCACCTGGCCGTCTCCGGCATGCCCACCTCGGGCAAGCCCGACGAGCTGCTGGCCGCGGCCGGCATCGACGCCTCCTCCATCGCCGACGCGGTGCGGGGCCTGCTGAAGTAGCCCGCCCTCTACGAACTGGTGACGGTGACAGCCCTCAGGGGGCGCTCACCGTCACCAGTTCGGCTTTTCTCTCCCGCAGGGTGGCCCAGCCCAGGCGGCGGAGGGCCGACACCAGCCACCAGCCGGGGGAACGAACCGCGGCCCTCGGGGCCGCACCGGGTACCCTGGCCGGAATGCTGCCCGATGATGATGCGGGTGTGCGCGTTGGCTAGCGGCAAGACCCCGGTGGCTGCGGCCCCGTCGACGAAGTCCCCTGTCCCGTCCAGGACGTCAGTCCCGCCGTCGACACGCGACGCGATCCTGGTCGAGGCCCTGCGCTGCTTCTCCGAGCACGGCTACGACGGCACGTCGCTCAACGACATCGCGGCCGCGGTCGGCATCCGTCGCCCGAGCCTGCTGCACCACTTCCCGTCCAAGGAAGCCCTCTACCGGGAGGTGTTCGAGCGGGCTTTGGCCGACTGGTACCAGCGGGTGGAGGAGGCGACGCTCTCCAACGGCACCCGCAGCGGGTGGGCCCAGGTCGACCGGATCCTCACCGCCGGGTTCCGGTTCTTCATGGCCCACCCCGCCTTTGTCCGCCTGGTGCGGCGGGAGGCGCTGGAGGACGCCAGCCGCTTGGGCGCCGAACTGGGCGCCGGCCTGCGACCCCTGTTCACCCGGGCGGTCGTGTTCTTCGAGGGGGAGATGGCCGCCGGCCGGCTGCGCAAGCACGACCCCGAGCAGCTCTTCTTCACCATCTACGGGGCCCTGTTGAGCTACTTCAGCGACGTCCCCTTCCTGGAGGATCTCCTCGGCGGCGACCCCCTCGCCCCCGACGTCCTCGAAGCGCGCCTCGAGCACCTCCGGTCCATCTTCCGGGCCGCGCTGGAACCGTAAACGACTCCGGCACCGCCCGAATAGGTCATTCGGGCCATACAGGCGGTCGGAAAGGCTGACGACGACAGGCCGGTGAAGCCGAGTTCGCGCGTCCGCCTGCGGGGGTCAATCGGGAACTCGATCTTGGAGGCGGCGGTCGTCACCCCGTTGTTCCTCCTGCTCCTCTTCGGCGTGATCGAGGGGGGCTACTCGCTGCACGAGAAGTTGAGCGTCACCAACATGTCGTTGGTCGGGGCCCGCAGCGCCAGCGGCAACGGAGCCGACGTGCAGTCCGATTACCAGATCATGCGATCGATCAACCGAGGGTCGGGCGGGGTGGCGACGTCCCAGGTCACCAGCATCGCCGTGTACAAGGCCGCCAGCCCGACGGCGGTGGTCCCGACGGCGTGCAAGACGGCCAGCGTGGCCGGGGTCTGCAACCACTACACGGGCACCGATCTGGGCAAGGCCGCCACCGAGTTCGGCTGCGTGGGCCCGCCGGGACCGGTCACCAAGATCGACAGCGCCTGGTGCCCCACCGGGCGCAAGACCGCCCTCAGCGGGGCCGGCGGGCCGCCCGACTACATCGGCGTCTACGTGAAGGCGACCCACCGCAACCTCACCGGCGTGCTCGGCACCGGGCTCACGTTCACCGCCGACACCGTCCTGCGCATCGAGCCGAGGACGCTCACGTGACCGGGACGCCCGTGCATCGCAGGGAACGGGGGGCGGCCCTGGTGGAGATGGCCTTCGTCGTGCCCCTGCTCGCCCTCTTCGCCTTCGGGGCCATCGAGTTCGGCGTGGCCTGGGGCGACCGCCTGACGGTGCAGACCGCGGTGCGAGCCGGAGTGAGGGTGGGCAGCGCCCAGGCCGCCGTCTCCACTGCCGACCAGAGCCTGCTCCTCGCCACCGGGGCCGCCCTCAGCGACCTGGGCCTGGCCAACGTCCGCTACGTCGTCGTCTTCAAGTCGACGACGACCGACGGGGTTGTGCCGGCGGCATGCCTCACCGTCACCCCCCACAGCGTGAGCGGGTCGTGCAACGCCTACACCGGGGCCCAGCTGACCCAGATCGTGGCCGGGACGGCACCCGCGTCGTGGTTCGGATGCGGTGTCGGCTCGCTCGACCTGTCGTGGTGCCCGACGGGGCGCCAGGCGATCCAGGCCCTGAGCAACGATTACCTGGGGGTGTGGGTGAAGGCCAGCCGGCCGATGCTCACCGGTTTCTTCGGAACCACCATCACCATCGCCGACGACGCCGTCATGCGGCTCGAACCCCAGGAGGGGTGAGGTGAGCACGCGGGCCCGTCCCCGAGTCCCGTGGACCCGCCGGTTGGGGAACCGGGACGAGGGCGGCTACGTGCTGGTCATGCTGACGGCGGGGCTGTTCACCATGATCGTGGCCGCCTCCTTCGCGGTCGACATCGGTGGCTGGTACTCGCGCCAGTCGGAGATCCAACGGGGTGCCGACGCCGCCGCCCTATCGGGCGTGGTGTGGATGCCCGACTTCCCGACGGCGCAGACGGCGGCCCTGGCCGCGGCCGCCCGCAACGGCTTCGTTCCCGGCGGCGCCATCTCGATCGTGGTCGCGCCCGTGGCCGGCAGCAGCCGCCAGCTCACGGTGACCATCACCGACGCCGATGCGCCCCGGTACTTCTCCGGTTCCGTCGTGGCTCACGACCAGTCCCTGACCCGGGCCGCCACCGCCGAGTACGTCCTACCGGTCCCCCTGGGCAGCCCCAAGAACACCTTCGGCACCGGCGACCTGCTCGCCGGCGCCAACCGGGAGAACTTCTGGGCCGCCGTCAACGGCTACTGCGCCGGCCACGAGAGCGGCGACGTCAAGCTGGCCCGCTACGAGTCGTACACAACCGCGACCGGCGCCAGCCTGCAGTGCAGTCCCGCGGCCTCGCCCCAGACGGCGGACTACGACCCCACCGGCTACCTGTACGCCATCGAGATGCCCCAGTCCGCCCTGGCCCTGCACCTGGAGGTCTACGACGGCGGCTACAACACCTCCCTCTCCACGCCCGACATCGCCCTGGCCACCGATGCCCAGGCGGTGACGACCACCTACCAGGTCTTCGGAAGCGACAACACGCCGCTCGACACGAGCGACAACCCGCTGCTGTCGACGACGACGATCGCCACCAACAACCTCGTCTACAAGAACCTGTGGGTGCCCCTTCAGACCTGGGTCAACCCGGTGGCCGGCACCTACTACCTGCGGGTGAAGACATCCGCCGCCCAGACGACGGAAAGCCGGGCATCGAACGGCTTCGCCCTGCGGGCCTACACCGGCGCCCTGTTCGTCACGTGCACCTCGATCGTGGGCGCCACCGGCTACTCGGCGTCGTGCCCCCAGATCCACGGCGTGGGCGACATGTCGATCTACGCCAACCTCTCGGGCGTCACCGCCACCTTCTACCTGGCCCAGGTGGCGGCCCTGCACGCGGGCAAGACCATGCAGCTCACCCTGTTCGACTCGGGGGAGGGCGCGACCAAGATCGAGGTCCTCGACCCCAACGGGAACCCGGCCACCTTCAGCTGGCGCACCCCGTGCAACCCGCCCACGTCGCCCACCGGCGGGTGCAGCGCCTCGAACGTCACCTCGCTGAACGTGAGCGGCACCGGCACCCAGCCCTACACCGGGCTCCAGAGCACGTCCAAGTACAACGACCGCCGCATGATCCTCGACGTCAAGCTGCCGGCCAACTACACGACCGTGTACGGGACAAAGGTGTGGTGGCAGATCCGGTACACGGTCGGCACCAGCGCCAGTGACCGTACGACGTGGTCGGTGAACATCATCGGCGACCCGGTCCACCTGGTCGGGGGCTGAGGGGCGCGACCGCCCCCTTCCCAAAATCCCGGTGCCGACAATGGGCCGTTCGGACCATCCTTCCACTCGCCTGTCTGGTCGAAGAGGGTCAGATGAGAGCACCTCTCGCCAACAAGTCGAAGATCGGCTTCATCGCCGGACTCCTCCTCTTCGTCGTGGGAGCGGGCACGGCCGGCTACCTCGCCACCCGGCCCGACAGCGGGTCGGCGGTGCCCAAGGTGCCGGTCTACGTCGCCGCCGCGACGGTCGACACGGGCACGTCGGGCGCCGCCGCCCTCGCCGCCGGCCTCCTCCGCACCCAGGAGCTCGACCCCGCCCGCGTCCCGCCCGACGCCGTCACCGACCCGTCGCAGATCGCCACCGGCGTGGCCGCCGCCGTCATCCCCGGGGGCACCCTCCTCACCACCACCATGTTCCCCGCCCCCCAGACCCGGATCGGCACGGTCGTGATCCCCCCCGGCAAGCGGGCCCTGGCCCTGAAGCTCGAGCCCGTCCCCGGCGTGGCCGGCTTTGCCGGTGCCGGCGACCTGGTCGACGTCTACGGCGTCGTCCAGGGGCTCGAGGGGACTCCCTCCCGGGTGCAGCTGGTGCTGCAGGCGGTCGAGGTGCTGAACGTCAACGGCGCCGGGCTGGCCGCGGCCCAAGGCGTGGCCGACGGCCCCAGCCTGGTCTACCTGCTGGCCGTCACGCCCGGCGACGCCGAGCGGCTGATCTACATCTCCGAGTTCAACAAGCTGTACTTCGACCTGGTGGCCAAGGGCGAGCCGCCCGTCGTGACCCCGGGCGCCGGCGCCGCTGAAGCCCTTCGGGGCGTCTGACACCATGCGGGTACCGACCATCCTCGTCCTCGACGAGACCGAGGACCTGGGCCGCCAGGTGGGACGGGCCATCGCCTGTCTGCGGCCCCGGCCCGAGCTGGTCGTGTGTCCCAGCCTGGTCGCGATGGAGGAGAGCCTGATCCGGCACCCCGCCGTCGACGTGCTCATCGCCGGTCCCAGCATGGCCACTCCCGCCGGCCTCCTCGAGCTGCGCCGGCTGCGTCTGCGTCTGCCCGACATCAGCCTCATCCTGGTCTTCGACCGCCGCCGCACCGCTCCCCTGCGCGACACCATCCGGACGGGCGCGGTCGACATCCTGCGTCTCCCCCTGACCGACGCCGTCATCGTCGACGCCATCCTCCAGGCGCTGGAGGTCCGCTGGGGATCCCTGCCCGAGGGAGAGGAAGGCCCCGGCCCCGGGCCGGGCCGGGTAGGCGAGATCATCGCGGTGGTGTCGGCCACCGGCGGGTGCGGCAAGACGTTCCTTGCCACCAACGTCGCCTACCACCTCCACGCCAAGCGTCACAAGCGTGTCTGCCTGATCGACCTCGACCTCCAGTTCGGCGAACTGTCGAGCGCGCTGCGGCTCAAGCCGAAGCTCACGATCATCGACCTCCTCTCCCACGACGACGAGAAGGACCTGTCCGGCCGGCTGCAGGAGCATTTGGTGGTGCACGACACCGGCATCCCGGTCCTGGCCGCCCCCGAGCGGCCGGTGGAGGCCGACGGGGTCGACGCGGCCGACGTGGGCCGGGTCCTCGACGCCGCCCGGCGCAAGTTCGACTACGTCATCGTGGACACCCCTCCCAGCCTGTCGGAGGCGGTGCTGGTGGCCCTGGAGTACGCCGACCGGGTTCTGGCGGTGGCCACCCTCGACCTGCCCAGCGTCCGCAACCTGGGGCTGCTGCTGAGCACGATGCAGCAGCTCAAGGTGCCCGCCGACCGCGTCCAGCTGGTGCTCAACAAGGTGGAGACCGACGTCGGCATGGACGTGGACCAGGTCACCCGCCACTTCCCCCAGGGCTTCCAGATGGTCATCCCCTACGGGCGGGACGTGAACCGCTCGCTCAACATGGGCATGCCTCTCCTGGCCTTCGCCCCCGGATGCGAGGTGAGCAAGGTCCTCGGCGCGGGCCTGGCCACCCTGCTGCCGGGGACCCCCGGCGAGGACGACGGGAACCCGGGCCGGCGGGCCTTGTTCGGACGCCGGCGGGCCCGTGCCGCCCAGGCCGACTCGGCGTAGGGGGACAGGGTGCTGTTCGCATTCGTGGTCGCGCTGGGAGGCGCCGGGCTGATGGCCGGATTCCTCGTGCGGAGCCGCCGGGCCCGGGGCGCCATCGACGAGCTCCTCGATCTCCTGCCTCTGGCCCCGTGGGGCGAGGTGACCGCCGCCCCCGACTCGGTGAGTGCCGGCGACGACGGGCCACCGCTGGAGGGACTGGCGGGACGGGCCAAGGATCTCGCCGACCACGTCGTCGGCCGGGTCGACCACCGGCGGGCTCTGGGGCTGGCCCTCGAGCGGGCCCGCATCCCGCTCCACGCGGGCGAGTACGTCATCGTGACCGCCGCCGCCGGGCTGGGCGTGGCCGCCCTCCTGCTGGCGCTGACCGGCTCGATCGTGTTCGCCCTCGTCGGCCCCGCGGTGGCCGCCATCGTGAGCGGCCAGATGGTCCGCCGCCGCATCGCCAAGCGCCGCAAGCGGTTCGAGGCCCAGCTGCCCGACGCCCTGAGCCTGGTGGCGTCGTCGCTGTCGGCCGGCCACACCTTCCTGCGGGCCATCCAGATGATGTGCGAGGAGGCGGGACCTCCGATGTCGGAGGAGTTCGCCCTGGTCGTGGCCGAGACCCGTCTGGGCGACCCCCTGGTGGATGCCCTGGAACGCATGGCCGAGCGGGTGCAGGTCCGGGACATGGACCTCGTGGTGCAGGCGGTGCGCATCCAGCAGACGGTGGGCGGACGGCTGGCGACCCTCCTCCACACCCTGTCCGACTTCATCCGCATGCGGGGGGAGCTGCGGCGGGAGGTCTCGATCCTGACCGCCGAGGGCCGGCTGTCGGCCTACGTGCTGGCCGGGCTGGTGCCGTTCCTGCTGGGGATGATGAACGTCGTCAACCCCACCTACGTCAAGCCCCTCTACAGCGGACATGGCCTGATCCTGCTCATCGGGTGCGGGTTCTCGGTGGTGGCGGGGATGTTCACCATCCTCCGCATGGTGAAGATCGACGTCTGATGGGTGCCGGGACGCTCGCCGCCGTCGGCCTGGCCCTGTTGGGCGGGAGCCTCATGTTCGTCATGGTCGGCCGCGACCGCCGGCAGGCCGACATCACCACCTTCCTGCCCCCGGCCGAGCGGGGGCCCTACGAGGCCCGCATGGGCGAGCCGTTCCTCCGGCGGATCAGCCGGATCGTCGGGCGGGCGGCGGCCGACCGCCTCGAGAAGCTCCTGCCCGCCACCTACGTGGCCAAGGTCGAACGGCAGTTGGTCATGGGCGGCATCGAGCGCCGAGCCGGTACCCAACTGGCGACCCAGGCCGGGTTGGTGGTCGGGCTGGCCCTGCTGGCCCTGCTCCTCGGGGGTGCCCCCTTGACGCCGATGGCGCACAAGTCGTTGCTCATGCTGCCCGTGATCGGCTTCATGCTCCCGTCCGCCCGCCTCAAGCGCGCCATCCGGGTCCGGAACGACACCATCTTCAAGGACCTGCCCGACATCATCGACATGCTGGCGGTGGCGGTGGAGGCCGGCTGCGGCTTCGACGCCGCCCTGAGCATCGTGTGTCAACACTTCGACTCGCCCATGGCCGACGAGCTGCGCCTGGCCCTGCAGGGCATGGAGCTGGGCATGCCCCGGCGGGAGGTCCTGCAGGAGCTCAAGCGGCGCACCGACCTCGACGTGGTCCGCACGTTCGTGCTGGCCCTGATCCAGGCCGACGCCCTGGGCATCCCCGTCGGTCGTGTGCTCACGTCGCAGGCCACCGAGATCCGGGCCCGCCGCCGGGCCTGGGCCCGGGAGAAGGCGGCCAAGCTGCCGGTGAAGATCATGTTCCCGCTGGTCCTGTTCATCTTCCCGCCGATCATGGCCATCGTGATCGGCCCCGCCGTCGGCTCCTTCGGGTCTCTCAAATGACCTGGCTCAAATAGGAGGCGGCGGCCGGTTCTCCCTGCGGAGGACGAACTTCAGGCCCGACCACACGTCGGTGACGGCGCACACCTTGGTGTCGACCCACCCCAGGGGCAGGCACACCTCCCGCAGCCCGTCCTCGGTGAGGTCGGTGGCCACGCCCGACGACCGTTTGGGCCACGCCACCCACAGGGCGCCGGCGGGGGGGAGGTGGGCGGCGAGGTCGGGGAACCGGGTGGCCAGGTCGTGGCGGGTGGTGACGAAGAGCATGGCCAGGTCGACTTCGGCGCCGGCAGGGAGGCGGCGGATCAGGTGGACACCGTCGGGCAGCGGCTCCAACTCGGGACCGAAGGATCCCGTCGCCCCCACCAGGGCCACCCGGAAGCCCTCCTTGATGCCGAGCTTGCGGGGGAGGGGCGTCCCCGAATAGCCGGCCGCGGTCCCGGGCATGCCTCCACCGTAGGCGCTCGTTCGGTGACGCCGTTACACTATCTTTCGATGGCTCTCACCCGGTCCTGGGACATCCCCCTCACGTACGACCAGGTCCAGCGCTTCCCCGACAACGGCTGCCGCTACGAGTTGGTCGAGGGGGTGCTCCTGGTGACGCCGGCCCCCAACGCCGACCATCAGAGCTTTGTCGCGAAACTGACGTTCGCCTTGATGGCCGCCGCCGGCGAGGAGCACTTCGTCGTGCCAGCACCGTTCGCCTTCTATGTCAGCGAGGTCACCTACTTCGAGCCCGACATCGTCGTGGCCCTCGATGTCGACGTCGGTCGGGCCCGGCTCGAACGCACGCCCCTCCTCCTCGTCGAAGTCGGGTGCCGTAGCACCCACCTGATCGACCTGGGCACCAAGCGGCTGGCCTACGAGGCGGCCGGGGTCCCCGAGTACTGGCTCGCCGATCCGGACGAACCCAGCCTCACGGTTCTCCGCCTGGTCGACGGACGCTACGAGGAGGCGGCCAAGGTGGTGGCCGACGAGCCGTACGTCGCCACCTACCCGTTCCCCGTGACGATCGTCCCCTCGAGACTGGGGCGCCGCCCGCCGGCGGGATAGCTCACTCAGGCCCGCGGTCGAGGGCGTCCCGGAGGCGTTTCGGGGCCCGGGCCCGCCACCCGTCGGCAAGGAGCTCGCCGAGCTCGTCGACATCGACCGCCTCCATCCGCACCAGCACCGTCGGGTGGCCGTTGTAGTGGGGCGTGGTCGTGAACTTGGCCGGCTCCGCGGCCAGGAGCGCCTCCTTCTCGGCGAGGTCGGCCACCCAGACGACGAGGAGGTCGCCCTCGTCCCGGATGCGGGCGAACAGCTTGTCCTTCACCCGGAAACCGGGCGTGCCGTAGGACGGCTTCTCCGTGGTTGCCGGCAGGGCCAGCGCCACCCGCCGCACGTCGTCCTCGGTGATCACGGGGCCAGGGCCGCCCGTAGCGCCTCCACCCGGTCGGGGACGACCCGCCAGTAGACCCAACGGCCCCGCTTCTCGCCCACGATGAGCCCGGCGTCGGCCAGGGCCTTGGTGTGGTGGCTGACGGTGGGCTGCGACTTGCCCAGCGGCTCCTGCAGCTCGCACGAGCAGACCTCGGTGGCCGCCGCCACCAGGCTCAACAGCCGCAGGCGGACAGGGTCGGCGAGGGCGGCGAAGGACTGGGCCAGGGCCTCGGCCTCGGCCTCGTCGAGGGGAGCGGCCAGGACCGACGGGCAGCAGAGCTCGCCGTCGACCTCCCGGAGCGTCATCGGTTGGGTATGCACGCCACCTCCTATTGACAAGCGTCGATGCATTCGCCATGATCGATGGATCGACCAAGGCAAATGTATCAGGAGGGAATGATGTCCCGAGTGCAGCTGGCTCTCAACGTGTCCGACATCGACGCCGCGGTGGCGTTCTACTCCAAACTGTTCTCGGCCGAGCCGGCCAAGCGCCGGCCCGGGTACGCCAACTTCGCCATCGCCGAGCCGCCCCTCAAGCTGGTCCTCATCGAGGGCCCCGACCGGCCCGGCACCCTGAACCACCTGGGCGTGGAGGTGGAGGGCACCGACGAGGTGACGGCCGCCACCGCCCGCTTCCGGGCCGAGGGGCTGGCCGCGGTCACCGAGGACCAGGTGTCGTGCTGCTTCGCGCTGCAGGACAAGGTGTGGGTCGACGGGCCCGACGGCGAGCCGTGGGAGATCTACACCGTGCTCGCCGACGCCGAGGTGTCCGCCGACGGCGGCCTGCGCACGGTCACGCCGGGGTCGGATGCGATGTGTTGCGCGGCGGCCCCCGAGTCGGCCGCCCGTTGTTGCTGACGATCCCGTTGCGCCGGCGGGCCCTGGCCGAGGCCCTGGGCACCGGGCTGCTGGTGGTGGCCGTCGTCGGATCCGGCATCGCCGCCCAACGGCTGTCGCCGGCCGACGCCGGGCTCCAGCTGCTGGAGAACGCGGCCGCCACCGCCGCCGCCCTGATCGCGATCATCCTGGCCGTGGGCCCGGTGTCGGGCGGCCACCTCAACCCGGTGGTGACCCTCGCCGACCGTGTCCTGGGCCGTCTCTCCACCGCCGAGGCGGCCACCTACGTCGGGGCCCAGGTCGTCGGAGGCGTGGTGGGCACCATCGTGGCCAACCTGATGTACTCGCTGCCGCCGGTCGAGCTCTCCACCACCGCCCGAAGCTCGGCCGGGCTGTGGCTGGGCGAGGTGGTGGCCACGTTCGGCCTGATCTTCCTGGTCATCGCCCTGCTCCGGTCGGGACGCACCGCCCTCGCTCCCTTCGCGGTGGGCGCCTACATCGGCGGCGCCTACTTCTTCACCTCCTCGACGTCGTTCGCCAACCCCGCGGTGACGGTCGCCCGCGCCCTCACCGACACCTTCGCCGGGATCGCCTGGCGCTCCGTCCCGGTCTTCGTGGTGGCCCAGGTCGCCGGGACGGGTCTGGCCCTCGTCGTGGCCCGGGCGCTCTACCCGCCGGCCACGGCCGCCCTTCCGCGGGTGGAGGAGATCAATGCCTGACGTCCCCCGGGTGCTCTTCCTCTGCGTCCACAACGCGGGCCGGTCGCAGATGGCGACGGGGGTCCGCCCGGTGCGGGACGAGATCCGCCGGCGGGTCGTGGAGTTGCTCGGGAGCCTGGGCGTCGCCGCCGGTTGAGCCGGGCGCTGCCGCCGCCACCCGTCCCGGCGGCAATAGATTGCACCGGATGCCCGGAGGCCGCCGATGAACCTCCGCCCGGCGCGCCCGCTGGCGGCGCTCCTGGTCGCCGTCGCCGTCGCCCTCGCCGTCGCCTCGGGTGCGGCGCCGGCGGTCGCCCGGGGGGCCGACACCGATGGTCCGCCGGCGGCCCTCACCACCCCCGTCTTCAGCCTCCGCCGGCTGCCGGCCGTCGTCGCCCGGACGGTGGCCGACTCCCGCCTCACCACCGCCCTCGACCAGGTGACGTCGGCCGGGGCCCTGGGCGACGCCGTCGACCACACCTGCCTGGCCGTCAGCGACCCGGCGGGGCGCACCGTCTACGCCCGCCAGGCGGACGAGCCCCTCATCCCGGCGTCCACCCTCAAGCTGGTCACGGGGGCGGTGGCCCTGGCCCGGATCGGCGGCGACGCCCATCTCACCACCGAGGTCCGGGCCGCCAACGGGTCGGTGAAAGGCGGGACCGTCACCGACCTGTGGCTCGTGGGCGGGGGCGATCCCCTCCTTGCCACCGCCGGGTTCGCGGCCGACGGCGGCTACGACGGCCAGCCCAAGCTGTCCACCCCTCTGGAGGGCCTGGCCGACCGGGTGGTGGCGGCCGGCATCCGCACCGTCCAGGGCCGGATCGTGGGCGACGACAGCCGCTACGACGACCAGCGCCTGGTTCCGACGTGGCTACCCCGGTACATCGCCAACTTCGACGTCGGCCCCATCTCCGCCCTCACCGTGAACGAGGGCCTGGCCACCTTCCCGCCGGCCCCGTCCTACGCCCTGTCCCCGGCCAACCTGGCCGCCGACGTGCTCACCAGCCTGCTGCGGGCCCGGGGGGTCGCCGTGGGGGGGACGGGTGTGGGTGCCGCGCCCGCCGGCGCCACGACCCTGGTCGCGTCGATCGACTCGCCGCCGATGGCCGAGGTGGTGGGGGCGATCCTCCAGCACAGCGACAACATGGGGGCGGAGATGCTGGTCAAGGAGCTGGGGGTCCGCTTCGGGGGTGGGGGCTCCACCGCCGCCGGCCTGGCCGTCATCCGCGACCACCTGACGGCCATGGGTGCGCCCCTCGCGGGCGTGGCCACGGTGGACGGGTCCGGCCTCGACCGGTCCGACCGCCTCACCTGCCAGCTGCTCCAGCAGGTCCTGGCCCACGAGGGGGAGGACAGCGACCTGAGCCGGGCCCTGCCGGTGGCCGGACGCAACGGCACCCTCTACAAGCGGTTCGTGGGCAGCGCCGCGGCGGGCAAGGTCCGGGCCAAGACGGGGTCGCTCCTGGGCGTGGCCGCCCTCACCGGCTTCGCCACCGAGACCGCCGCCGCCGGTCCCGGTGCCGGCGCCCTGCGGTTCTCCCTCCTGGCCAACGAGCTGCCCACCGAGGCCGCCGGCTCCGCCCTGCAGGACCACGTGGTCGACGTCCTCGCCGCCTACCCCGAAGCACCACCCGCCGACGCCATCGGCCCCAAATGAGCGAGCTCCCCATGTTCCCGCTGGGGACCGTGCTCTTCCCGTCGATGCTCCTGCCCCTCCACGTCTTCGAGCCCCGCTACCGGGTGATGGCCCGGCGCTGCGTCGACGGCGACGGCGAGCTGGGCGTGGTCCTCATCGAGCGGGGCCACGAGGTGGGCGGCGGCGACGTCCGCTCTCACGTCGGCACCCGGGCCCGGGTCCTGCAGGCGGCGGAGCTGGACGACGGACGGTGGGTCCTGGGGCTGGTGGGGCTGGAGCGCATCCGGGTCGACCGGTGGCTGCCCGACGGCCCCTACCCCCGGGCCGAGGTCAGCTCCTTCGACGGCGAGCCCGCGGGACCGGGAGCCGCCGACGACCGCCGCCGGGTCGAGCGCGCCCTCCGCCGGGTCCTGGCCCTCAAGGCCGAGCTGGGGGAGTCGGCCACGCCCGCCACCGTCGTCCTCGACCCCGATCCCTCGGTGGCGGCCTGGCAGGCGGCCGCCCTGGCCCCCCTGGGGCCGTTCGACGCCCAGCGCGTCCTCGAGTCGGCCGCGGCCGACGACCGGCTGGCGCTGGTCGCGTCCCTGCTGGAGGACGAGGCGGCCGTGCTTGCGCAACGGTTGACGGGGGGATAGGAACGCGCATGGCCACTCGCGCCCAGGCGAAGCAGGCGAAGGCGAAAGCGGCTCCCGACGGCGGTTTCGTCTCCGACGCCAAGAACCTGGTCCAGCTCGTCGTCGCCTACTTCAAGCAGGAGACGATCGAGCCCATCAAGGGCCTGGGTCGTTTCGTCGGCTGGGGGCTGGCCGGGAGCCTGGCCGTCGGGCTGGGCGGTGTCATGATCGTCCTCGGCCTCCTGCGCCTGCTCCAGACGGTCGACGCCTTCGACGGCAACTGGTCGTTCATCCCTTACCTGGTGGTGCTCACCGTCGCCTCCGGGGGTGCGCTGGCGGCCGTCCAGGCTGGAACCCGCGACCGGAAGAAGGCGAAAGCGTGACTGCCAGCGAGAACGGACGCATCACCCGGGCCGACATCGAGGCCAAGCTCCGCGACCTGCGGGGCGAGGTGGAGGACACGGGCGAGGCCGTGGTCGAGAAGGGCAAGGCCTTCGTCGGCGTGGCCGCGGCGGGCGTGATCGGGTTCGTCTTCCTGCTGGGCGTGCGCCGGGGCCGGAAGAAGAGCACCGTCGTCGAGATCCGACGGGTCTGAGGTGCTGACCCGACTGCGGCGCCTGGGCCTGGCCCGGGGCCTGGGCAAGTCCAACGCCTGGCTGGCCGTCGGTGTCACCGCCTGGGCCCTGCAGACCCTCAAGAAGTTCGCCGCCAAGGAGCCCAAGGTCGTCTACCGGGAGCAGCTCAAGCCCGGCCAGCGCCTCGTCATCTCCCACCTGCCGCCCGAAGCCTGATCGCCGCTCCTATCAGCGCGCCAAGATGGACCCGGAATGAGATCGGGTGAACCGTTCGCGGTCGGCGACAAGGTGCTGGTGGTCGACAGCAAGAACCGCCGCTACCTGCTGACCCTGCGCGAGGGTGGCGAGTTCCACACCCACGCCGGCGTGATCCCCCACGCGTCCTTCGTCGGCCAGCACGAGGGCACCACCCTGCGGTCGACGTCGGGTGCCCGCTACCTCACCCTGCGGCCCACGCTTTCCGACTTCGTGCTCTCGATGCCCAGGGGCGCCCAGGTGGTCTATCCCAAGGACCTGGGGCCCATCCTGATGCTGGCCGACGTGTACCGCGGGGCCCGCATCCTGGAGGCGGGGGTGGGGTCGGGGGCCCTGTCCATGGCCCTGCTCCAGGCCGGCGCGTCGGTGACCGGCTACGAGATCCGGGCCGACTTCGCGGCGGTGGCCCTGCGCAATGTCCACGCCTTCCTCGGCACCGACGTCGACTACCGCATCGAGGAGCGCGATGTCTACGACGGCATCGACGAGGCCGTCTTCGAAGGGACAGGCCTCGACCGGGTCGTGCTCGACCTCCCCGAGCCGTGGCGGGTGGTGAAGCACGCCGAGATCGCGCTGCACCCGGGCGGGATCTTCGTGTCCTACCTGCCCACCATCGGCCAGGTGGCGCAACTCCACGAGGCGCTGGACGCGAGCGCCTTCGGCCTGGCCCAGACGATCGAGGTGCTGCAGCGGTCGTGGCACGTGGCCGGCCAGTCGGTGCGTCCCGACCACCGGATGGTCGCCCACACCGGATTCCTCACCTCGGCCCGCCTGCTCGTGCCCGACAGCTCCCTGGCGGGGCGCGAGAACAGCCTGCCCCCGCCCGAGGACGACCCCCCGGTGCCCGAGAACTGAACGCCCTCGACCTCGCCGTCCTGGCCGTCGTGATCAGCTCGATGGTGGGCGGCTACCGGCTGGGCCTGGTCACCGGCGGCACCTCGTGCGTGTTCCTCGTGCAGGGCCTGGTGCTGGCGACGCTCGCCGTACCCACCGTCGTCACCTTCCTGGGGGGCACCGATCCCACCGTCCGGCTCATCATCGGCGCCTTCTTCTTCGTGGGGGTGGGCTACGGAGGCCAATACCTGGGGCGCATGGCGGGCAGCCGGTACCGGGCCCAGCTCGATCTCGGTGCCTACCTGCCCTTCGACCGGGTGGCGGGGGCGGCCGCGGCCCCGTTCGTGGTCCTCCTCGGGCTGTGGCTCCTCGTCCTGCCCGCGCTCTCCGACGTCACCGGGGCGCCCGCCCGCCTGACCCGCCACTCGGCGGTGGCCCGGGTCGTCGACGCCCTCCTCCCCGACCCGCCCGACGCCTCCCAGGCCCTGCGCCGGCTGGCCGGCCCCGCCGCCAGCCCCCAGGTCTTCGGGGGCCTGCTCCCCTCGCTCGACACCGGCCCGCCGCCGACCTCCACACCCCTGACCTCGGGCACCGTGGCCCGGGTGTCGGCCAGCATCGTCAAGGTGGAGGGCACCGCCTGCCGGTCGGTGCGGGACGGGTCCGGCTTCAGCGTGGCCCGTGACCTGGTGATGACCAATGCCCACGTGGTGGCGGGCCAGAAGGAGACGTTCGTCGTCCGTCCCGACGGGGCCCGGCTGGAGGCGACCACCGTCGCCTTCGATCCCGACCGCGACCTGGCCCTGCTGTCGGTCCCCGGCCTCGACCAGACACCGCTCACCATCGCCACCGGGGCCGTCGGCACCACCGTGGCCGTGTTCGGCCATCCCGGGGGACAGGCCGACATCAAGGTGTCGCCGGCGTCGATCCGCCAGCAGGTCAGGGCCGTCGGACGGGGCCTGTACGGGTCAGCCGTCGTCCGCCGCGACGTGTACGTGCTGGCCGCCGAGCTGGCCCCCGGCGACTCGGGGGCGGGCCTGGTCAACCAGGACGGGGAGGTGGTAGGGGTGGCCTTCGCCATCGCCCCCGACCGCGACACCACCGCCTACGCCCTGACCGCGGACGAGATGCGTCCGCTGCTGGAGACGACGTCGCCGCTGCCGGTAGACACCGGTCCCTGCCTATCCTGACCAGCATGGAAGAAGATGTAGCCATCACCGACGAGGAATGGCGGGCCCGGCTGACGCCGGAGCAGTACCAGGTCCTGCGGGGCAAGGGCACCGAGCGACCGTTCACCGGGAAGTACGTCCACGCCAAGGACGACGGCATGTACACCTGCGCCGGCTGCGGGGCGCCCCTGTTCAGCTCCGCCACCAAGTTCGAGTCGGGGACGGGGTGGCCCAGCTTCACCGAGCCGGCGGTGGCCGACGCGGTCGAGCTCCATGTCGACAAGAGCTACGGGATGCGCCGCACCGAGGTCGTCTGTAAGCGCTGCGGAGGCCACCTCGGCCACGTCTTCGATGACGGCCCCGGGCCCGGCGGCCAACGCTTCTGCATCAACTCGGCGTCGCTCGACCTTGAGCCGGCCGAGCCTTTCGAGCTGGGCTGAGCCGATCGCGGCCCTGGTGCCTCCCGCGTCAGCCGCCGGCGGCCGGGCTCCGCCGCCGGCGAATCAGTACAGCTCGATGAAGATGCACTCCCCGGGGCACTCCTCGGCCGACTCGATGGTGCCGTCCTCCTGGCCCGCGGGTACGACCGCCAGGGCCTCGGTCCCACTGCCGCTGAGGGTCTTGCCGCCCTCCCGCACGTAGGCCAGGCCATCGTCCTTGAGGGTGAACACGTCGGGTGCGATTTCCTCGCACAGGCCGTCGCCCGTGCAGAGATCCTGGTCGATCCAGACCTTCATGACCATGGTGATCGTGCCCCTCGTGTCGTCGCCCGCTCGGGCGCCTGATGTGTCGCCTGAAGTGGCGAAAAGTCGTCTGACAGCTAATTTACCCGGAAACGGCCGGGAAAACCAGTCATGGTCTCAACCGCTCGCCAATGCCCGGGGCCGGTCTCGGTTGCGGGGGGTCCGGTGTATGTTGGCCATGAAGCCCATTGGGAGACCTACTGGGACGACCCATCGTGGAGCCGGCTGGAGGAGGTGGTCCACTCGAGCAACGCCGAGTACGAACGTCGCCTGGGCTCCTACGAGCAGCAGGTCGGCACCCTGCTCGAGCAGGTCAAGGTGTTGGAGGAGGAGGTCGTCCAGCTCCGGCGCAAGCTGCAGGACGCCCCCAAGCGGGTCCGCACCCTCGAGGAGCGCCTGCTGGAGACCAAGGGCCAGCTGGCCCAGGCCGTCTCCCAGAACGAGAAGCTCTCCTACACCCTGCGCGAGTCGCGCGAGCACATCGCCGAGCTGCGCCGCGAGGTGGAGAAGCTCACCCAGCCGCCCTCGGCCTACGGCACGTTCCTGGCCCGCAACGACGACGGCACGGTCGACGTGTTCTCTTCCGGCCGCAAGATCCGCGTCGCCCTCCATCCCGAGCTCGACGACGACGAGCTGGTCCGGGGCCAGGAAGTCGTGCTCAACGAGTCGCTCAACGTGGTGATGGCCCGGGGCACCGAGGTCAGCGGCGAGGTCGTCACCCTCAAGGAGCTTCTCGACGACGGCCTGCGGGCCATGGTGGTGGGCCGGGCCGACGACGAGCGGGTCGTGGAGCTGGCCGACAAGCTGATCGGGCAGAAGCTGCGGGCGGGCGACACCATCCTCATGGACCCCCGCACCGGGCTGCTGCTCGAGCGCCTGCCCCGCCCCGAGGTGGAGGAGCTGGTGCTGGAAGAGGTGCCCGACGTCTCCTACGCCGACGTGGGCGGCCTCGACGACCAGATCGAGGCCATCACCGACGCGGTCGAGCTGCCCTTCATCCACCGGGCCCTGTTCGAGGAGTACAAGCTCCCCGCGCCCAAGGGGATCCTCCTCTACGGCCCCCCCGGCTGCGGCAAGACCCTCATCGCCAAGGCGGTGGCCAACTCCCTCGCCCACAAAGTCAGCGAGGTGACAGGCGACAAAAACGCCCGCAGCTACTTCCTCAACATCAAGGGCCCGGAGCTGCTCAACAAGTACGTGGGCGAGACCGAGCGCCAGATCCGCCTCGTCTTCCAGCGGGCCCGGGAGAAGTCGGAGGAGGGGTGGCCGGTCATCGTCTTCTTCGACGAGATGGACTCCCTGTTCCGCACCCGGGGCACGGGCATCAGCTCCGACATGGAGGCGACGATCGTCCCCCAGCTGCTGGCCGAGATCGACGGGGTGGAGACGCTCAAGAACGTCATCGTCATCGGTGCCTCCAACCGGGAGGACCTCATCGACCCCGCCATCCTCCGCCCCGGCCGCCTCGACGTGAAGATCAAGATCGAGCGCCCCAACGAGCGGGCGGCGGCCCAGATCTTCAGCCGCTACCTGGTGGCCGGCCTGCCCCTCGACGCGGGCGAGGTCGATTCCCTGGGCGGCGGCGACCCCCAGAAGGCGGTCGACGTGATCATCGAGCGCACCGTGGCCGAGATGTACATGGACGACGACGCCAACCGGTTCCTCGAGGTCACCTACCAGAACGGCGACAAGGAGATCCTCTACTACAAGGACTTCTCCTCCGGCGCCATGATCGAGAACATCGTGCGCCGGGCCAAGAAGCTGGCCATCAAGCGCCGCATCGCCGGCGGCACGGGCGGTATCCGCACCTCCGACCTGCTCGAATCCATCAAGCAGGAGTACAAGGAGCACGAGGACCTGCCCAACACCACCAACCCCGACGACTGGGCCAAGATCTCGGGCAAGAAGGGCGAGCGCATCGTCTACGTGCGCAC
>JAXDMK010000171.1:0-9676 GCA_034666105.1 Actinomycetota bacterium
CCAGGCGGTTGACCGACTCCCCCGACAGGTTGACGTAGGTCTGGGGGAAGGCCAGGGCCATGAGGCGGCCGTCGATGCGGGCCTCGGCCACCAGCGCCCGCTCCTTGCTCTTGCGCAGGACGGTGCCATGCCGCGACGCCAGTGCGGAAACGACCTCCGCCCCCAGGTTGTGGCGGGTGCCGTCGTACTCGGGGCCGGGGTTGCCGAGGCCGACGACGAGGAGGTCGGCGGCCTCGCCCGTACGCGGCGGCGGCAGGGCCTATTCCTCGGTGGTGGCACCGGCGGACGCCGCCTCGGCGTCGTCGGCGGTTTCCTCTGCCTCTTCCTCGACGGCCATCCTGGTCGTCTGGCCGAGCACGACCGGCTCCTCGCCGTCGACCTCGGTGGTGACGCCTTCGGGCAGCTTGAGGTCGCTGACCCGGATGGCCTCGCCGATGGTGAGGTCGGTGATGTCGACTTCGATCGAGGAGGGGATGTCGGCCGGCTTGGCGTGGATGCTGAGCTGGAAGAGCTGCTGCTCGACCATGCCGTCGGCGTGCTCGACGCCCAGGGCCTCGCCCACCAGGTGGACGGGAACCTCGACGCTCACGATCTCGTCGCGGCGGACGATCACGAAGTCGACGTGCGACACCGACCGCTTCATGGCGTCGCGCTGGAGCTGCTTGGCCATGGCCAGGTGCCGGGTGCCGTCGACCTCGAGGGCGAACAGGGCGTTGAGGCCAGCCTCGTGGGCCAGAGCCGCCCGCAGCGCCTTGCGGTCGACGCTGATCGCCTGCGGCTCGATGCCGTGGCCGTAGAGGACGGCAGGGATCTTCCCCTCCGTCCGCAGACGCCGCGCCGCCGCGCTCCCGGTGGTACGACCAACTTCAGCAACCAGTGAGACCTCAGCCATAGAGGGTCCACTCTAGGCGGTCGGCGGACGGTGCCCAATCGACGGCGCCGGCAGCCAGGCACCGAAGGCGCCGGTGCGGCTGTACGCCCCCGGCCCCTGTCCGGGTGGAGAATGGGTGGGTGCGCGTCCGGCTCCTCGGGTCGTTCGAGGTCGAGGGCGTGCCCGAGCGGAACCTCGGCAGCCGGAAGGGCCGCACCGTGCTGAAGGTGCTGGCGCTGGCCGAGGGGGCGCCGGTCTCGGTCGACCGCCTCGCCGACGCGCTGTGGGGAGACGACCAGCCGGCCCGCCCGGCGGACCAGGTCAGCGTGCTCGTCTCCCGGCTGCGGGGCGTGATCGGGGCGGAGCGGATCAGCCGCACCGCGACCGGCTACGCCTTCGGCCCCGACTGGCTGGACGTGCGCGAGCTGCGGAACCTGACGGAGGCGAGCGCCCGGGCCCTCGCCGAAGGCCGGGTGGGGGCCGCCCGGGCGGCCGCAGGGGCGGCGCTGGCCCTGACCCGCGGCGGCCTGCTGGCCGACGAGGACGGCGAGTGGGTCGAAGCCGAGCGGGCGGCGGTGGACGCCACCGTCACCCGGGTGACCCGGCTGGCCGTGGATGCCGCGGTGGCGGCCGGCGATCACGGCGCCGCCGCCTCGCTGGCCGAGCAGGCGCTGGCGCGGGACCCCTACGACGAAGTCGCCCTGCGAGCCCTCATGGGCGCCCACCTGACCGCGGGGAGGCCGGCGTCGGCGCTGGCCGCCTACGCCCGCTTCCGGGCCCGGGTCGCGGAAGAGCTGGGGGTGCCGCCCACCAGCGAGACCGAGGCGCTGCACCTGCGGGCGCTGGCCGCCGCCGATGGGGACGGAGACCGCGCCAACGACGGCGACGGCGACCGCGACCGCGACGGCGAGGGGAGCCCGGACGCGGGTGCCGGGCCGCCACCGACGGGCACCGCCCGGGCGGGCATGGTCGGACGGGATGGCGAGGTGGCCGTCCTCGACCGGGGGTTGGCCACGGTCGCCAGCGGGAGCGGCTCCGGCCTGGTGGTCGTCGAGGGCGATGCCGGCATCGGCAAGACGACGCTCGTCGACGCCTGGTGCGCCCGCGTCGGGAGGAGGGCGTTCGTGCTGCGGGGACGGTGTGACGAGTTGGGACGGGACCTCCCCCTGCAGCCGGTGACCGACGCTCTGGCCGACCACCTGCGCATGATCGGCCCGGAGGCGGCGGCGGCCGTGCTGGGCGACGACGGCCCGGCGCTGGCCCCCCTCCTGGGCCCGGTGACGGGCGCCGGCGCCACCGTGGTGGCCGATGCCGAGTCCTCCCGGGTGCGGCTGTTCGCGGCCCTGGTCAACGTCCTCGGGCGCATCGGGGAGACCCGGCCCGCCGTCCTGGTGATCGAGGACCTGCACGTGGGCGGGACGGGGATGCTGGCGTGGCTGGCCTTCGCCCGCCGGCGGGCCTCGCGGACGTTCGTCGTCGTGACCACCCGTCCCGGCGGCGCCGACGCGCTCGACGCCACCGCCCGCATCACCCTCGGGCCTCTCGGGCCCGACGCCGTCGCGGAGCTGGTGGGTCCCGATCGGGCGGGCCCGCTCTGGGAGCGCAGCGGCGGCCATCCCCTGCTGCTGGCCGCGTTGGCGGCGGCGGCCGACGATCCCGCGGCCGACGACCCGGCGGGCGATGGGGGCCAGCTGCCATCGACCCTGCGAGATGCGGTCGCGGCCCGGGTCGACTCGGTGGGCAAGGATGTGGGGGCCACCCTGCGCGTGGCGGCCGTGCTCGGGCCCGACTGCGACCTCGAGCTGATCGCCCAGGTGGCGGCTACACCGGCGGTGGACGTCCTCGACCACCTGGAGGCGGCGGCCCGGGCCGGGCTCGTCGTGGAGCGGGGCAGCCGCTTCCGCTTCCGCCACCAGCTCATCCGGGAGGCGCTCGAGGCGGCGACGGGGGCGGCCCGGCGAGCGCTCGTCCACCAGCAGGCGGCCCGCGCCCTGGCCGCCCGACCCCGTCCCGACCTGCTGGCGGTCGCGGTCCACGCTCGCGCCGGCGGCGACGCCGCCCTGGGTGCGACGTGGTTCCTCGCCGCCGCCGCGGCCGCCGCCGCCCGCTTCGACGTCGAGGCGGCCGAGCACCACATCGCCGCGGCCCTGGCCTTGGCGCCCACCGCCGACGCCTACGTGGCCCGAGCCCGGGTGCGGATGAGCCGCGTCGCCCTCGAGGCCGCCGCCGACGATGCCGCTCAGGCGGTGGCCATGGGCGGCGGCGCGCCCGCCTTGGAGGCGGCGGGGTGGGTGGCTTACTACCGGCGCCGGTACGGGGAGGCTCGGGCCTACGCCGACGAAGCCGCCGACCGGGCCGGCGACGACGCGGTACGGGGCAGCGCCCGAGCCCTCGCCGGACGGATCCGCCACGCGGCCGGGGACCTGGATGGCGCGGTCGAACAGCTGGTGGCGGCGGAAGGCGCTCCGCCCCCCGTCCGGGGCGTCGCCGGCGTGTGGTTGGGGCTGGTCCGGCTCCACCAGGGGCGACCCCACGAGGCCCTCGACGCCATGGTCCGGGCTGCGGTCGACCCCGACTCGCTCGCCCACCCGTGGGCACCGTTGCACCTGCGCTTCAACCGCGTCCTCGCCCTGGGCCAGCTCGGCCGGGTGGCCGACGGGCTGCGGGCCACGGCCGAGCTCGACGAGGCGGTGGCCCGCCAGGGCGCGGTCGGCGTCCGCTTCACGGCCCATGCGGCCAACATGGGGGCGTGGATCCTCCGTTGGTCGGGGCGGGGCGACGAGGCCGACGACCGCAACCGGGTCGCCGTGGAGGTCACGGGCGGCGACGGCGGTCCCGCGGCCGATGCCGTGGCCGAGGCCCACTACGTCGCCCTCCTCGACCTGGCCGACGGCTGCCAGCTGCGGGGGGATGAAGCGGGGGCGGCTCGCCTCGCCCAGCGCCTGCTGACAGTCGACACCTGGGAGGGAACGATGGCCTGGCACCAGCGCCATCGCCTCGGCCTGCTGCGGGCCCGCCTGGCGCTGGCGGACGGGGATGCCGACGGCGCCGCCGGCCTGGCCCGGGCCGTGGCCGGCGACGCGGCGGCGAGGGGTGCCGGTCGCTACCAGCTCCTGGCCCGGGCGGTGGCGGGGCTGGCCGACCCCTCGATCCCAGCCGACGAGCTGGAGCCGACGGTCGAGGGACTCGGGGTCTGCGCGGCCCTCGACGGCTGGCCCCTGGTAGCGGCCCTGGCTGCGGCCCGCCGATCCGACCGGTGGCGGGCCGAGGCCGAACGGCGGGCGGCGGCGATGGTGGCCTCCGCCGCCTCCGCCGGCGCCGACCATGCCGACGACGCCCGCCGGTTCGCCGACCGGATCCTCAACGCCTGATGGCCGTCATCACCAGGATCGACCGCACGAGCGGCTGGGGATGCTGGCCCAGGCGGGCGACGGCCTCGTCGAGTATCGCCTGCCGGGCGAGGGGGCTCTGGCGGTGGAAGAAGGGCGCGTGCTGGGCCAGGCCGACCCGCCAGTCCACCAGCGCGTGGGCGTCGAGCTCGGGGAACGGCACCTGCACCTTCTCGACGTGGGGCTCCAGGTGCGCCGACCGCATCGCCGCCGCGCACCCGTCGGCCGTGAGCAGCAGTGGCAGCACGTCCTCTCGCAGCTGCGTGTACCACGGGTCCGGCGTCCACCCGTGGGCCTCGAAGGCGTCCTCGACCGCGGTCTTGACCGGGTGGCTGTCGTCGGCGGCGTAGACGGAGGCGAGGACGGCCCCACCCAGGCGGGTGACTCGGCGCAGCTCGGCCAGGCCGGCGACGGGGTCGGTCAAGTGGTTGACGACGAAGGCGGCGACAGAGGCGTCGAAGGCGGACGGGGCGAAGGGCAGGGCCAGGGCGTCGCCGACGACCGCCGGGCTCGACCCCACCGGATCGTGGGTGAGCATGCCCAGGGCGACATCCACAGCCACCACCCGCGCCGCGCCCGCCACCCCCGCCGCCCGACCGGCGGCACCGGTTCCGGCGCCCACGTCGAGAACCGTCCCGCCGACGACGGACGCCGGTGCGTGGGAGACGAGGACCTGGGCCAGGCGTTCGTAGATGCGGGCCGGTCCTCCGGCCCACGACCGGCCGGCGGCCGAGTAGGCCGCCGCCAGCCCCGTCAGAGCCAGGCCGCGCCCCTCCTGCCCGCCTCGCACCACCAGGCCAGCTCCTCGTCGTCGCCCAGGGCCTTCTCCCAGCCGAACTGTACGAGCCCGCCCAGCAGGCAGAGGTCGAGCTGCCGGTCCCACCAGCTGGCGGTGTCGACCCCGTGCCGTTCGAGGGCCGCCCGGAACGCGGCGGCGACGTCCTCCTTGGAGGCCGGCAGCCGCGACCGGTCCAGCGCCAGGTGCCAGACCAGCTCGTGGCACGCCGGCCCTTCACCCACGTAGGCCCAGTCGATCAGCACGGTCCGCCCGTCGTCGGCCCGCCGGCCCGTGTTCGATGCCTTGACGTCGCCGTGGAGGAAGCATGACGGGGTCTGGCGCAGGGCGGCGGCGAGCGGCGACACGTCGTCCCGCAGCCCCTCGACGAGGCCGACGAGGTCGGCGGGGGCCAGCTCGTCGAAGCGGGCCCAACCCTCGGCCGCGATCTGTGGCACTCGCTCCGGCCACCCCAGCCGCCGCTCCCCGTCGAGAGCGGCCCGCCCGAACCACGCCCACCGAGCCTCGTAGGGGAGCAGCCCCACGTCGTCCCGCCAGCCCCAGGTGGCCGCGCAGAAGCCGGCCAGATGGTCGAGGTAGACGGCGTGCTGCGCGGGGGGTATCCGCCCGCCGTCTCCCGCCAGCAGGTCGGCGGAGACGTCGCGCATGAGCAGGGCGCCGCCCCAGCCGTTGCGCCCGTAGCCCCGTGCGGCACCGACGATGGCGTGGTCGACCAGATCGGGCGCCGAGTCCAGCAGCCCCGCCTGCCAGGCCCGGATGGGCCGGCAAGCGATGTCGCCCGAAACCCGCTGGGTGAAGTCGCGGTCGAGGTCGACGTACTTGACGACGTGGGGGACGCCCTGGAGCCACACCCGCTCGAACACCGCCGACGAACGGCCGTCGGGGTTGACGAACGGCTCCCGCCGCTCGGCACCGGCCAGCAGCTCCTCGACCGAGGAGGCCACCGCGTGCACGTCCAAGACGTCAAGCATGCCGTGCGGCCACGGAGGCGGCATGCTGGGCGGCGGCCATCTCCGCCAGCCGGGCCGCGTCCCATCGCCCGCCGCAGAAGAAGAGGTCGCCCGCAATGCGGCCCTCGGCGTCGAAGCGCAGGACGTGGCAGTGGTGAGCGGCGTACGGAACGCCCTGGTCCACGAGGCTCTGGAGGTAGGTGACCACCTCGCCCCCTTCGACGGGGTGCCGCTCGAGCTCCTCCAGCTCGCACGGCAGGTCGAACCAGCCGCTGTACTGGCGGGCGACGGCGTCGGGGCCCTCCACCGAGAACCGCCAGCCGGGGACGGTGGCGTCGAGGACGGCGCCGGGTGCGAAGAGGGCGGCGGGGACTCCGTGGCCGGCGCGGAAGGCGTCCAGCAGCCGGTCGACGGCAGTCAGGGTGCTCGTTGTCATGCCGACATTCTGGCCCGCTGGGGTTGCAGGAACCTTGCAGCGTCGCCGCCCCGTCGTGCAGGGGTCCTGCAACCCCACCTCCGTACGGTTCGGAGCGATCCACCGACCAAGGAGGCAACACATGTCCAGGAGCGACGTCCACCTCGAGATGAAGGAGCTGTTCGGCGAGGTCTTGCCTTTCGTCGACCTGATCCCCGACCAGTTCGTCGACTCGGAGTGGGATCTCATCAAGCGGGTGCAGTTCGGCGAGACGCTGATCCCTAACAAGTACAAGGAGTTGATCGGGCTGGCCGTGGCCGCCGCCACCCGGTGCCGGTACTGCGCCCTGCTCCACACCGAGGCGGCCAAGCTCTTCGGCGCCACCGACGACGAAGTCCAGGAGGCGATGCACTACACCAAGCTCGTCAGCGGCTGGAGCACCTACATCAACGGCATGCAAGTCGACTACGGCGAGTTCAAGGCCATGGTCGGCCGGGTCGTCGAGCACGTCCAGGGCGCGCAGGCGGCCGCCTGAGATGAAACTGGACTGGGACCGGGCCGGGGTCGTCCAGGCCACGCTGAAGGTGCCGGAGCTGGCCGCGCTGGTGGCCGGGGCCCGCTTGGCGGCGGCGGCCCTGGCCACCCAGTCCCCGGACCAGGCGGACGAGCTGGAGCGGGTGCTGTCCAGCTTCGATCACGCCCTCGACCACCTCCGCCGAACCCCGCCCCCTACCGTCCCCGCCCCCGACCGGGAAGCCGGACCACAGGGACAGACCCGGCCGGCCGACCTCACTACAACCTGATCCGGCCCGCGACGCCGAGACCATGTGTGGGGCGGAACGTCCGGGAGGGCGCCAGCCCGCCCGGACCGACAGCCAGGCGCCGAAGGAGCCGATGCGGCGGTCGGAACATCAAGCCGCCCGCCGAAGGCGGTCCAAGCCCTTGACCCGGGGGGGTGTAGGGGGCTGACCCCCCCTACGGGAGGGCGTCAGCCCGACCGGACCGACAGCCAGGCGACGAAGGAGCCGATGCGGCGGTCGGAACATCAAGCCGCCCGCCGAAGGCGGTCCGAGCCTTTGATTCGGGGGGCGACGGGGGGCGGAGCCCCCCGTCAGGATTGGTTCGCCCCGCCGAAGATCTCGCTCACCGAGGTGTCCTCGAAGACGGCGTCGAGGGCGTCGGCGATGATGCCGGCCACCGAGAGGACCTCGATCTTGTCGATGCGCCGGTCGTCATCGAGGGGCAGGGTGTCGGTGATGACCACCTTGGTGAGCTGCGAGTTCTTCAGCCGGTCGAGGGCGGGGTCGGACAGCACGCCGTGGGTGGCGATGGCGTGGACCTCGGCCGCCCCGTGGTCGAGCAGCAGGTCGGCGGCGGCGCAGATGGTGCCGGCGGTGTCGATCATGTCGTCGACCAGCACGCACACCCGCCCGGCCACGTCGCCCACCACCTGCAGGGCCTGGACCTGCCCCGTCGCGCCCCGAACCCGCCGTTTGTGGACCATGGCCAGGTCCTCGGTGTGGACGTGCTGGGCGAAGCGCTCGGCCGTCTTCACCCGGCCGGCGTCGGGGGACACGATCACCACGTCGTCGCCCAGGTTGCGACTCACGTAGTCGGCCAGCACGGGCATGGCCGTGAGGTGGTCGACGGGGACGTCGAAGAAGCCCTGGATCTGACCGGAGTGCAGGTCGACGCTCACCACCCGGTCGACGCCCGCGATCATGAGCATGTTGGCCAGCAGCTTGGCCGTGATCGGCTCCCGGCCGGCGGCCTTGCGGTCCTGCCGGGAGTAGCCGTAGAAGGGGCAGACGGCGGTGATGCGCTTGGCCGAGGCCCGCTTGGCCGCGTCGATCATGATCAGCTGCTCCATGATCGAGTCGTTCACCGGACCGCAGTGGGTCTGGATGATGAAGGCGTCGGAGCCCCGGATCGACTCGTCGAACCGGCAGTAGATCTCACCGCTGGGGAACTGGGACAGGTTGGCCTCGCCCAGCCCCACGCCCAGGTGGGCCGCAATGTCCCGGGCCAGGCCGGGGTGGGAACGACCGGCGAACAGCTGCAGCCGCTTCTTCGGGATCAGCTCCATGTGGCCCAACGCTCGCTCAGACTCCGTCGTCATCGCCTCCCCGGGCAGTGTAGAAGGCGCCCGTGGATGCTCCCGGGGGAATATGGGCGCCGGGCGAGATGGAGGCGAAGGGCCCGACCACGCTGGAAGCCCCGATCTCGGCGTCGTGGGCGACCGTGTGCTCCACCGTGGCCCCCTCGCCGACGACGCAGTCGACCAGGCGGGTGTGGGGGCCGACGCGGGCGCCCCGGCCTACCGTCGTCCGTCCCTGGAGCACGGTGCCGGGAAGGAGGGTGACGTCGGCGGCCAGGTGGACGGCGGCGTCGACGTAGGTGTTGCCGGGATCGACCATGGTGACGCCCGCCCGCATCCACCGCTCGTTGATCCGACGCCTGAGCTCGGCTTCGGCCTCGGCCAGCTGGGCCCGGTCGTTGACCCCCACCGCTTCCGAAGGGTCGTCGGCCAGCAGCGCGCCCACCTTGTGGCCGGTGCCGTGGAGGACCGCGACCACGTCGGACAGGTAGTACTCGCCCTTGCTGTTCTCGGGGCTGATCCGGCGCAGGGAGGGGGCGAGCAGACCCCGGCGGAAGCAGTAGATCGACGTGGCCACCTCGAGGATCTCGCGCTCCGACTCGGTGGCATCGGCGTCCTCCACCACCCGGGCCACGCGGCCGTCCTTGCCCCGGAGCACCCGGCCCATGCCGGTGGGGTCGTCGGGACGGGCGGTGAGGAGGGTGGCGGCGGCGTCGCTCTCCCGGTGCTCGGACACCAGGTCGCTGAGGGTGGCGGGCCGGACGAGAGGCGTGTCGCCGGGCAGGACCACGATGTCGGCGTCGTCGAGGTCGGGATCGTCGGGGAAGGCGGTGAGGGCGACCGACAAGGCGTCGGCCGTGCCCCGGGTGACGCGCTGCTCCACGAAGTCGATCAGGAGGTCGGGCGGGCCGTACTCCTGGAGGGTCTTGGTGATCGGCTCCGCCCCGTGGCCCACGACCACCACCGCCCGCTCGACGTAGAGCTCGGACAGGGCGTCGAGGACGTGCAGGAGCATGGGTCGCCCGCACAACGGGTGGAGCGGCTTGGGCAGGGCCGACCGCATCCGGGTGCCGTGCCCTGCGGCCATGACCACCGCGCACAGCGGACGCACCTTCATGCCCCAAGTTCTACCCCGAATGGAACCCGCTCGGGGGCCA
>JAXDMK010000172.1:0-6648 GCA_034666105.1 Actinomycetota bacterium
CCTGGGTGCTGGCCCAGGGATCGGACGTCGTCCCCATCCCCGGCACCAAGCGCCTCCGCTACCTGGAGGAGAACGTGGCCGCGGCCGACGTCGACCTCGACGCCGACGACCTGGCCTGGCTCGACGCGAACGTGGGGCCGGCGAGCGGCGACCGCTACGCCGACATGGGCGTGGTCAACCGTTAGGGCGGGCGGCGAGGGCCTGGACGGCCCACCCGTTGCCATCCGGGTCCTGGAAGAACACGAACCGGCCCCACGGGAAGTCCTGGATCTGGCTGACCGCCACGCCCCGGCCGGCGAGCTCGTCGTGGGCCGCTTCGATGTCGGCCACGACCATCTGCAGGCCTTGGACAGAGCCGGGGACGGTGTCCATGATGCCGGTGCCGATGGCGATCGAACAGGCCGAGCCGGGCGGCGTGAGCTGGACGAAGCGCATGGTGTCGCTGACCTGGTGGTCGTGGTCGGCCACGAAGCCGGCCTGGTCGGTGTAGAAGGCCTTGGCCCGGTCGACGTCGGACACGGGCACGCGATCAGCTCGAGCTTCCAGTCCATGGCCGTCGAGCCTACGACGCCGGGGGTGGCCGGAACCGGCCGTCGGGGTCGAGGTAGGGCTCGGCTTCGAGGTGGGCGCGGTCGCCGGCGGGCCAGGCGGTAGCAGACCCGGTAAGGCCGGGGTTCTGTGGTGGATTTTGTACCTTCTAGGTACAGAATTCACCAAAGAACCGGCCGGGCGACCGGACGGGGCGCAGACCACGCTCAACTCGGGACGTCCATCGGCCGATACAGACCGTATGGACCTCATGATGCAGTTCGGCGCCATGGCGCTGGCGTCGACGTTGATCCTCCGGGTGGCGCTCGCCGAGCGGGCCCGGGTGGTCGCCCAGTTGGCCCGCGTCCGGGTCGAGGAGCGTCAGGGTCACGCCGTCCGGCGGTAGCGACGCACGGCCAGGGGCGCGAACACGGCCAGGATGCCGAGCGACCAGGCCAGGGTGGCGATGAGCTTGCCCGTCGTGGGGCCGCCGATGGTGAGAGCCCGCACCGCATCCACCGCGGCCGACACCGGCTGGTGGTTGGCGTAGGCCCGCAGCGGGCCGGGCATGGTGGCCGTCGGTACGAAGGCGTTGGAGGCGAACACCAGCACCGCCATCATGGGGAACGCAGCCGCCTGGGCGCCCTCGGCCGACCCCGTGCGCAGGCCGATGTTGGCCATCACCCACGACATCGAGAACCCGAACAGCAGCATCACCCCGATGGCGCCGAGAAGGCCGAAAACGTTGGTGTGGACCCGGAACCCGACGCCGAAGCCGACCAGCATCATGAGGACGATCACCATCAGGT
This sequence comes from Actinomycetota bacterium, assembly GCA_034666105.1. Classification (GTDB taxonomy): domain Bacteria; phylum Actinomycetota; class Acidimicrobiia; order Acidimicrobiales; family AC-14; genus JAXDMK01. Next base: position 1,338 of record JAXDMK010000172.1, read on the forward strand.
TGCGCAACGTGTCGGCCAGGGTGCGGCCGGCGAGGACGGCGGAGCGGGCCATCGCCAGCGACCGGAAGCGCTCGATGAGGCCCTTCGACAGGTCCTCGGCCAGGCCGACGCCGGTGTTCACGCTCCCGAAGGTGACGGTCTGCACGAAGATCCCCGCCATCAGGAAGTCGACGTAACGCACGCCGGGGGTGTTGATCGCCCCCCCGAAGACGTAGCGGAACATGAGGACGAAGATCACTGGCTGGATCGTCGAGAAGACGAGGGTGGTCGGCACCCGGAACAGGCCGATCAGGTTCCGCTGGGCGATGGTGAGGGCGTCGCTGACCGCCCAACCCACCTTCGACTTGTGCTCCGCCGGCAGGGGAAGGGGTACGGGCGTGGTGGTGGTGGTGGTCGCGGTCATGCCGCACCTCGCTTTCGGCTGCGGGACCGGCCCGCGGTCTCGGCGACGGCCTCGTCGGCGCCGGCCGCCACCGGGATCTCGGCCCGATGCCCCGTGAGCTGCAGGAACACGTCGTCCAATGTGGGCTCGCGCACGGTGAGCCACTCCGGCACCAGCCCGCCGCCGTCGAGGGCCCGCACCGCGTCGAGCACGGCCGGGCCCGCGTCGGGCACCGTCACCGAAACCGTCCGCCCGTCGGAGTCCACTTCGGCCGGGCCGAGGGGGGACAGGAGCCCGGAGGCCCGCTGGGCGGCGGCGGCGTCGGCCAGGCGGACCTCGACGATGGTGGCCCCGACCGTGCTCTTCAGTTCGTGGGGCGTGCCGTGGGCGATGATCTTGCCCCCGTCGATCACGACCACGTCGTCGGCCAGGCGCTCGGCCTCCTCCAGGTACTGGGTGGTGAGCAGCACGGTGGTGCCGTCGGACACCAGTTCCGCGATCACCGCCCACAGGTCGCTGCGACCGCGGGGGTCGAGGCCGGTGGTGGGCTCGTCGAGGAACAGCACCGGCGGCCGGTGGACCAGGGCGGCGGCCAGGTCGAGGCGCCGGCGCATGCCGCCGGAGTACGTGCGCACCGTGCGCTCGGAGGCGTCGGCCAGGCCGAAGCGCTCCAGCAGCTCGCCCGCCCGCTCGGCCACCACCGCCTTGGGTTGGTGGGTGAGGCGCCCGATCATGCGCAGGTTCTCCCGGCCGGTGAGGTTGTCGTCGACGGCCGCGAACTGGCCGGCCAGGCCGATGATGCTCCGCACCGCGTCGGGGTCGGTGGCGACGTCGTGGCCGAGGACGACGGCCCGGCCCTCGTCGGGACGGAGGATGGTGGTGAGCACCCGGACGGTCGTGGTCTTGCCGGCGCCGTTCGGCCCGAGCAGGCCGAGGATGGTGGCGGGGGGGACCTCGAAGCTGATCCCGTCGACCGCGACCACGTCGCCGAAACACTTGACCAGGCCCTCCACGAGGATGGCGGGTTCGGACATGGGCCAGATGCTCGCGCCAAAGTTGACCAGGGTCAAGGTTTTTCTTGAGTCAAGTAAACAGTTGATTCAGCTGGAAAAACTGCTACCGTCGGTTCATGGCGCTGGGAAAGCCACAGGCGTCCGTGGCCCGCGAGGCGTGGAGCTGCTTCTTCAACCTGATGTCGAGCGAGGCCAACCGCCGCCGCATGGCCGGGATCTGCGATCACTTCGGCATCACGCCCGGGCAGATGCGGTCGCTGGTCACCATGGACCCCGGTCCGGCCCGGCCCATGAAGGAGCTGGCGGTGGAATGGCACTGCGACGCCTCCTACGTCACCGTCATGGTCGACGACCTGGAGGAGCGGGGATGGGTGGAGCGCCAGGCCAACCCCGGTGACCGCCGGTCACGGGTGGTGGCCCTCACCGCCGCCGGTCAGGAGGCTCGGGGCGAGCTGCTGGAGCGGCTGGGGGAGCCGCCCGCCTTCTTCGCCGCCATCACCGAGGAGGAGATGCGCACCCTGCGCGACCTGCTGGGCAAGCTCCTCGCCGCCGCCAGGGGCCCCGGCTGACGCCGATCACCCTTTAGGAGATGTGCTTGTCGGGCGCGCCGACGGGCGCGTCGTCGGAGTCCTCCACCCGGATGAACGAGAACTTGCCGTCCGGCTCGAGGACGCCGATCCTGATCTGGGCCAAGTCGGCGATGCCCTGGTTGCGGGCGCTCTCGCACACCTCTTCGAGCACCAGCCGTTCCAGCTTGAGCACCTCGTCCAGCGGCTTCCCGTCCCGCACCACCACCACCGGCACGCCCTCGATGGCGGGACGGGTGCGGGGAAACTTCCAGCTGAGATAGCCGAAGAGGAGGATCCAGAAGGCGAGGGTGCCGACGGCGAGGAAGGCGCCGGTGATCGATGTGTCCTCCTGGGTGACGCCCTGCTGGATGAGGTCGCCCATGGTGACGAGCAGGATGAGCTCGAAGGCGGTCAGCTCCGAAAGCTCCCGCTTGCCGGTGCCCCGGGCGACGAGCCACAGGAAGAAGTAGAGACACGTGGCCCGGATGATGAGTTCCATCAGGGCATCACCACCGTGCGGAATCGGGCGGTGACGACCTCGGCGCCGGCGGGATCGAGCACGCTCACCTCGCCCTTCAGTCGGGTCAGCTGCACGCCCGGCTCGATGCGGGCGTCGAAGCTCAGGGTCATCACGTCACCCGACGGTGGTTGGAAGCGCCAGATGTCGCGCTCTCCGTCATTCGAGGATTCGACCGGGTCGGGGGCGAAACCGTTCTCGTCGAAGGCGTCGAAGTAGGACGAGGCGACGGCCACCGTCACCATCTCGTCGCCGAAGCCGCCCGGATGGCGAATCTCCATCGACCACGGGGTGGCCAGGCCGGGACGGGTGATCTTGGCGTAGGTGACGGTGACCTCGTAGCCGCCACCCTTCGCCTCCGTCGATCCCGTCCGCACGCCATAGAGCCCGACCAGGCCGAGCCCGAGGAACACCACCAGGGCCACGGTGAAGATCCGCCGGCCGAACCGTCCCCGTCGTACCGAGCGGATGTCGGGTGGGGGCGGGAGCGTCGAGTGGTGCCTGGTCTCCTCCGGCGCGACCGGCGGCTCGTGGATCACATCGGGGTGATTACCCGTTCAACACAAAGGTGAACGTGCCGTTCTTGCCGGCCGAGGCGTCCTTGACGTCGACGAGGCATTCCGACCGGAAGATGCCGTCGGAGGCGTTCCGGGGCTCGCCCGGGAAGTAGAGCTGGGTGGTGAGGACGTTGGCATTGGCCGCCTGGACCTTGACGTGGATGTGGCGGGTGCGGCCCGGGTACAGCCCGGGCACGACCGTCTGCACCGAGTAGCGGCCCTGGGCGTCGGTGAACTGGTGGCCCCGCAGGGTGTAGCCGGAGTTGTCGTACTCGCCGGCGTCGTTGGCCTGCCAGAACTCCATCTTGGCCTGGGCCACCGGCTGGCAGGCGGTGGTCACCACCGTGCCTGACAGGTCGAGTGCGGTCCCCCCGCCGGCGCCGGTGCGGAGGTCGGTCTTCTCCGGCGAGTTGGCTTTGAAGTAGGGGCCCTCGGTCTGCTCGGGCGTGGGCGCGTCGTCGTCGGCGCACGAGGGCGTCGGGGCGAGGGTGGTCGCCGTCGCCGTCGCCGCCGCCGTGGCCGCGGTCGTCGTCGTCCCTGCGCCGGCACCTGCGGTCGTCGTGCCGGGGGCGGCGGCGGTGGACGTGGCGTCCTTCCCCCCGCAGGCGGCCAGGATGACGGCCGCCAGGGCGCCGGCTCCCGCCACGAGGACCTGTCGCCGGGACGGAGCGAGCCCGGGCGAGCTGTCGGTGGATGAGAAGTCGTCGTTCATGGCCTCAATGATCGTCCGCCGACCTGGGACGTCGCTGGGAGGCGGCAGGGAACTTTCGCCGCCGGCGGGGCGGGCTACTCGCGCAGGCCTTCCTCCACCCGCCGCAGGCGCTCGCGCAGCTCGGTCACGTCGGGGCCGGTGGCCGGCGGGGGAGTGTCCGGCGGGGGGGTGGCCGGCGGGGTGACCGCGGCGGTCGCGGCCCGTTGCTCCTGCTTCTTGCGCCGGTAGGCGCACGACTTGCAGAGGGTGGCGGTGGAGCCCTCCTCCTCGATGCGGAGCCCGCAGTTCTCGCACCGGGGAAAGGTCTCGGACACCATCTCGGTCTTACCCATCACGCCTCCGTTCCACAGGGCGAACGTAGCCCCGACCGGGCGTGCTGCGCGCCCGCCGCTCCCTCACCCATGCCGACCGCCCGCCCCAACCGCCGGTGGGCGGCGATGGAGTTGGAGCGGGTCGGGCTCGTCACCGCCGGCGCCACAGCCAGGCCGACGCCCCCACGACCGCGCCGCTCGCCAGCCCCACCAGCGGCCGGTGCGTCGTCAACGCCAGCTGGATGCTGGACGGGTGAGCCTCGGAGTCGAACCCGCCGTGGGCACCGGCGTCGCCCGCCACCGGCTCCCAGAGGTACGACGGCCGGTCGGGCGGGATGGGCTCGTCCGTCTGCTGGCCCTGGTAGTTGGTCCGGGCCAGGTAGCGGTCGACGAGGCCCGGCACCAGCCGTCCGGCCCACACCGTGAGGGGCGTGGGCGCGCCCACCATCACCTCCCGCCGGCGGGGGTGGTCGGCCGCCCACACCACGGCCCGGGCCGCGACTTCGGGCTGGTAGACGGGTGCCACCGGCCGGGGATGGTGGGAAAGCGTGGTCTTGACCCGGTCGAACTGGGGGGTGTTCAACCCCGGGAGGTGCACCATCGTCACCCGCACCCGGCTGTGGTCGTGGAGCAGCTCGCAGCGGAGGGACTCGGTGAAGCCCTTGACCGCATGCTTCGACGCGCAGTACGTGGCCTGCAGGGGGATGGACCGGTAGGCGAGGGCGGACCCGACCTGCACGATCACCCCCCGGTCGCGGGGCACCATCCGGGCCAGGGCGGCGAGGGTGCCGTGGACCAGGCCCAGGTAGGTGACGTTCGTCACCCGGGCGAACTCGGCGGCCGACGTCTCCGTCACCGGGGCCAGCACCGCGGTCATGGCCGAGTTGACCCACACGTCGATGGGGCCCAGCTCGTCCTCCACCCGCTGGGCGGCCCGGTCGACGGCGTCGGCCTCGGCGATGTCGAGGGGCAGGACGAGGGCCCGCCCACCGGCCGCCTCCACCTCCTTGGCCGCCGCCTCCAGCCCCTCCTGGCCCCGGGCGATGAGGGCCACGTCGGCCCCCCGCTCGGCGAAGGCCCGCACCGTGGCCCGGCCCACGCCGGAGCTGGCGCCGGTCACCACCACCACCCGCCGTCGGCCTCGGTCGGTTCGGCTCGTCCGTCGTCGACTCGCGGTTTGTCTCATGGCGGGCTCCTGGCGACTGGGTGTCCGCCCGCGGTCATACCCCGGCGGGGGCGGCGGCGACCCC
>JAXDMK010000173.1:0-8048 GCA_034666105.1 Actinomycetota bacterium
CCTTGGTGATGGCCCCCGCCACCCGCACGTCGCAGGTCGACGACGCCCCCAGCTCCAGCACCTCCCGGACGGCCGACGCGCAGTCGATGGCGGGCTCGGTGTTGGGCATGGCCACGATGGCGGTGAAGCCCCCGAGGGCGGCGGCCCGGGCCCCCGTCTCGACCGTCTCCGCCTCCTCCCGCCCCGGCTGGCGCAGGTGGACGTGGAGGTCGACCAGCCCCGGCGCGACGACACAGCCGCCGGCGTCGAGCACCCGGGCGCCGGCGGGGACGTCGAGGTCCTCCCCCACCGCGGCCACCACCCGGCCGGACACGAGCACGTCGGCCCGGCGGGAGCCGGTGGCGTCGACCACCGTGCCACCCCGGATGAGCACGTGGTCAGTCACGGGGCGTCGCTCCCAGCAGGAGGAAGAGGACGGCCATGCGCACGGCCACCCCGTTGGCCACCTGGCGGGTGATGGTGGAACGGGGCAGGTCGGCCACGTCGGCCGCGATCTCCACGCCCCGGTTCATGGGCCCCGGGTGCATGACGAGGGCCTCGTCGGCCAAAAGCCGGGCCCGGTCGCGCGTCAACCCGTAGCGGGCGGTGTACTCCCGCAGCGAGGGCAGGAGGGCCTCCGACTGGCGCTCGGCCTGGATGCGCAGCAGGTAGACGATGTCGGCCTTGGGCAGGACCGCGTCGAGGTCGTGGCTCACCGCCACCGGCCACCCGTCGAGGCTGGGCGGGAGCAGCGTGGGCGGCGCCACCAGCGTCACCTCCCCCCCCAGCATGGTGAAGGCGAGCACGTTCGATCGGGCCACCCGGGAGTGCTTGACGTCGCCCACGATGGCGATGCGCAGCCCGCCCAGGGGCCCCCGCTCCTTCTGGATCGTGTAGCAGTCGAGCAGGGCCTGGGTGGGGTGCTCGTGCCAGCCGTCGCCGGCGTTGATCACCGAGCAGTCGACCCAGGAGGCCACCTGCCAGGGCACACCCGCCGACGAGTGGCGGACGACGATGGCGTCGACCCCCATGGCGGCGATCGTCTGGACCGTGTCCCGGAGCGACTCCCCCTTCTTCACCGACGACGTCGACACCGAGAAGTTCATGGTGTCGGCCGACAGGCCCTTGGCCGCGGCCTCGAACGACAGGCGGGTGCGGGTGGACTCCTCGAAGAAGAGGGAGACCACCGTCTTGCCCCGCAGGGCGGGGACCTTGGGCATGGCCCGCTGGCTGACCTCGACGAAGGAGTCGCTGACCCGCAGCACCTCCTCGATCCCTTCCGCGCCCAGGTCGGAGACCGACAGCAGGTGCGTCGCAGGCGCGGTCACTGCTTCACCCCCACGTCGACGCCGTCGTCGCGCACGTCGACCACCTCGTCGCGGCGGGTGGGGAGGTTCTTGCCCACGAAGTCGGGGCGGATGGGCAGCTCCCGGTGGCCCCGGTCGACCATCACCGCCAGCTGCACCGCCCGGGGCCGGCCGTAGTCGTTGAGGGCGTCGAGGGCGGCCCGCACCGTGCGCCCGGTGAAGAGCACGTCGTCGACCAGCACCACCACCCGGCCCGACAGGTCGACGGGGATGTCGGTGACGGCCTGGGGCATCACCGGCCGCAGCCCGATGTCGTCGCGGTAGAAGGTGGCGTCGACGCTGCCCACGGGCACCTCGACCCCTTCCACCCGGGACAGGGCCTCGGCCAGGCGGCGGGCGAGCGGGACGCCCCCCGTCTGCAGCCCCACCAGCACCACGCCGTCGAGGCCGTGGTTGCGCTCGACGATCTCGTGGGCGATGCGGGTGACGGCCCGGCGCAGGTCCTCGGCGTCCATCACCTGGCTGCGGGTAACGAAAACGCCCCCGTACGGGGGCGTCGCAGCGCGTTCTCGTTCGGCCAAACCTGGCTCCTAGGGTCCGTGCCGGCCTCTCGGGACCGGCGTTAACGGGCTGGGAGCAGCTTACCCCACGACCCGACCTAGCCCTCGACCCGGATCGTGACCTGGAAGCCCTCGGTGATCGCTCCCGAGCGGGGGGCCGACACCACCACCCCGGGGGTGGTCTCGAGGGGGAGGAACGTGGCCGTCAGCGACCCGTCGAGCTCCTGGCTGGAGCCGACGAGGGCCAGCGTGTCGGCCTGGGCCCGGGGCAGGCCCCACGGGGCGTCGGCCGATCCCTTCAGGTGGAGGACGAAGGGCTGGTTGGGCGGGACGGTGACCTCGCCCCCGTTGTCGGCCTCGGTGACGGCGGCTCCGTCCCGGCGAACGACGGTGGTGGGCCCGCCGCCCTTGCCGCCGGCGTCGTCCCCGTCACGGGTCAGGGCGAACGTCACGCCGAAGGCGACCAGGAGGATGACGGACGCCAACAGCACCCGCTTGACCACGCCGGTCACAGGTCGGGGGTCACAGGTCACCGGTCACAGGTCGTCCTCACAAGTCGCCACTCACAAGTCGCCACTCACAAATCATTTGGCTCCTCGTCGAAGGGCACCGGCTCGGGCAGCTCGGGCGCGGGCCCGATCACGACCGGGGCCGGCTTCGACCCGGGCCGGACCTCGGCCGCGATGGCGGCCAGGACCCCGTTCACGAAGCGGCTGGAGTCGTCGGTGGAGTAGCGCTGGGCCAGCTCGACGGCCTCGGAGATGACGGCGCCGGTGGGCACGTCGGGCCGGAAGGCCAGCTCGTAGACGCCCAGCCGGAGCAGGGCCCGGTCGAGGGCGGGCATGCGCTCCAGGGCCCAGTCCCGGGCGAAGCGGACGATCCACCCGTCGACCTCGGCCTGGTGCTCGCCGAAGCCGAGGACCAGCTCGGAGGCGAAGGGGGCCGGCTCCATGGGCAGATCGGCCACCACCGCGGCCGGCGTCATGCCCTTGGTCTCGGCCTCGTAGAGGAGGGACAGAGCCCGCTCCCTCGCCTGGCGCCGGGTGGCGGCGAGGGCCCTGACCACGCCTAGACCCGCGTCAGGTAGTCGCCCGAGCGGGTGTCGACCTTGATGCGGTCGCCGGGGTTGACGAACAGGGGGACCTGCACCACCAGGCCCGTCTCCAGGGTGGCCGGCTTGCGGGCACCCGACACCCGGTCGCCCTGCACGCCCGGCTCCGTCTCCGCCACCAGCAGCTCGACCGCGGCCGGCAGCTCCACGCCCACCACCTCGTCCTCGTTGGCCACCTGGAGGATGGCCGAGTCGCCCTCCTTGAGGTACTTGGACGACGCCGCCATCACGTCCTCGTCGACGTGGGTCTGGTCGTAGGTGGAGTTGTCCATGAACACGTGGTAGGTGCCCTCCCGGTAGAGGAACTGCATCTCCCGCTTGTCGATGTTGGTCTGCTCGAGCTTCTCGTCGGCCCGGTAGGTGCGGTCGAGGACGGCCCCGGTGCGCACGTTCTTGAGCTTGGTGCGCACGAAGGCCCCGCCCTTGCCCGGCTTGACGTGCTGGAACTCGACCACGGTGAACAAGCCCTCGGGCAGCTGGAGGGCCATCCCGTTCTTCAGGTCGTTGGTGGAGACGTTGGGCATGGGTTACGCCACCATCATCAGGCGACGACCAGCGTCTTGGGGGCGTTGGTGAGCACGGTGCAGCCTTCCTCGGTGACGACGACGGTGTCCTCGATGCGGACGCCACCGTATTCGGGGAGGTAGACGCCGGGCTCGACTGTGACGACCCATCCCGCGCCCAGGGTGTCGGTGGACAGCGACGACACCCGGGGCATCTCGTGGATGTCGAGGCCGACGCCGTGGCCGGTGCTGTGGAGGAAGGCGTCGGCCCAGCCCGCCTCGGCGATGATGGCCCGGCAGGCGTCGTCGACCGCCTTGGCCTCCACCCCCGCCCGGACGGCGTCGACACCCGCCTGCTGGCTCTCGGCCACCACGTCGACCATGCGGGCGGCGGTGGCGGTGGCGGGCTCGCCCACGCACAGGGTGCGGGTCATGTCGGAGCAGTACCCATCGACGATGGCGCCGAAGTCGATCACGATCAGCTCGCCGGGACCGATGCGGCGGTCGGACGGGCGGTGGTGGGGCTTGGCCCCGTTGGGACCGGACGCCACGATCGTCTCGAACGACGATCCCGCCGCGCCCAGCCGGCGCATCTCGAAGTCGAGGTCGAGGGCGATCTCCCGCTCGGTGGGCCCCTCCGCCAGGCGGGGCCGGACCTTGGCCAGGGCCTCGTCGGCGATGCGGGCGGCCTCGGCCATGCGGGCCACCTCCCCCGCGTCCTTGGTGCGGCGCAGGTCCTCGACCAGGCCCTCGGTGGCCACCAGCTCGGCGTCGGGAAACCATTCGGTGGCGAAACGGCGCTGCTGGGCCCAGGTGACGTCATCGGCCTCCAGTCCGAGGCGGGGGATGCCCGCCGCCGCCGTCTGCAGGTACTCCTTCTGGGCCCCGCCGGTGAGGCCGACGTGGAGGTGGAAGTCGACGCCGGCCGCGGTCAGCTGCTCGACGGCCTGGTCGCCGTAGCGCCCGTCGGTGACGAAGAGCAGCCCGTCGTCGGTGAGCAGGACGATGGCGGCCGACCCGGTGAACCCGGTGAGGTAGCGGACGTTGACCAGGTGGGTGAGGAGCAGGGCGTCGCAACCGGCGGTGTCGAGGCGGGCCCGCAGCCGCTCGACCCGCGCCCAGACGTCCATGCCGGGAAATCTCGTTGGGGAAAAGTCATTCATCCCAACAACCTTGCCACGGCGTCGACAGCCAGTTCGTACCCGTGGCCCTTGAAGCCGGCCACGGTGCCGTCGGCGACGGGCGCGATCACCGACGTGTGCCGCCACGGCTCCCGGGCGTAGGGGTTGGACACGTGGAGCTCGACCACCGGGCCGTCGAAGGCGGCGAGAGCGTCGTGCAGCGACCAGGCGTAGTGGCCGAAGGCGCCCGGGTTGACGATCACGGCCGCAGCCCGTCCCCGGGCCCCGTGGATCGCCTCCACCAGCTCGCCCTCGAAGTTGGACTGGAGGTGCTCGAGGTCGAGGCCGTGGCGGTCGGCCGCGGCCCGGGCCCGGCTGACGAAGTCGGCGAGCGTGTCGGTGCCGTAGAACTCGGGGTCGCGCTGTCCAAACAGGTTGAGGTTGGCCCCGCTCAGGAGCAGGACGATGGGCCGGCCGCCGTCCGAACCGGTGACACTTTCCGCCCTCTGCGGGCTGTCAGCGTCACCGGTTGCCGGGGTGTCGTCGGGCATCAGCGCATCTCCTCGTCCAGGACGGCCGCCACCACGTCGGCCGGCACGTCTTCGACCACTTCCAGGCCCCGGGGACCGTCGAGGACGAACGTCAGCCGGCCCGCCACCACCTTCTTGTCCCGGCCCATCACGTGGACCAGTTCGGCGGTGTCGGCGCCGGCCGGCAGGACCGACGGCAGGTCGTAGCCGCCGACCACGGCCAGGTGCTCGGCCACCCGCTCGTCGTCGACCCGTCCGAGGCGGCGGGCCAGGCGGACGGCGAAGACGAGGCCGACGGCCACCGCCTCGCCGTGGCGGAGGTCGTAGTGGCCGGTGGTCTCCAGGGCGTGGGCCAGGGTGTGGCCGTAGTTGAGGAGGGCGCGCCGGCCGGTGGTGTCGCGCTCGTCGGGTCCGACGTGTTCGGCCTTGCACCGCACGCAGGCCGCCACCGCCTCGTCCAACGGCAGGTCGGGCAGGTTGTCGACGCCGAGGAAGGCGTACTTGGCCATCTCCCCCAGCCCGCTGCGGTACTCCCGGGGGGGCAGGGTGCCGAGCAGCTCGATGTCGCAGAGGACCGCCGACGGCTGCCAGAAGGCCCCCACCAGGTTCTTCCCCTCGGGCAGGTTGACGCCGGTCTTGCCCCCGATGGCGGCGTCGACCATGCCCAGGAGGGTGGTGGACACGTGCACCACCGCCACCCCCCGGTGGTACACGGCGGCGGCGAAGCCGGCGGTGTCGGTGACCACGCCCCCGCCGACGGCCACGACCACGTCGGCCCGGGTCAGGCCCCACCGGGAGAAGCCCCGGCACAGCTCCTCCACGCTCTCCATGCACTTGGCGTCCTCCCCCGAGTCGAGGAGGAACGTGCGCTGCTCGATGCCGGCGTCGACGGGGAAGTCGGTGCCCTCCTGGACCACGATCGCGGCCCGGGTGGCGCCGGTGGGGATGACCTCGCACAGCCGGTGCCGGGCCCCCGCGCCCACCAGCACGTCGTAGGACCGGTCGCCCAGGTCGACGGGAACCGTGATCATCGGGCCCGGATCACTGGACGACCGCGGACAGGCCCAGCCGGCGCACGATCCGCTCCGTGACCTCGTCGGCCGAGTGGTCGTTGTCGACGTCGAGGGTGAGGTCGGCCACCTCCTCGTAGAAGGGGCGCCGCTCGGCGTCGAGGCGGCGCATGGTGCCGGCGGGGTCGTCGTCGAGGAGGGGCCGGCCCTCGCCCTTGCGGACGCGGGCGATGAGCGTTTCGACCGGGGCCCGCAGCCACACCACCGGGCGGTGGAGCCGGAGCAGGCGCCGGTTCTCCTCGTCGAGCACCACACCCCCCGCCGCCGCCACCACCTTCGGCGTGGTCGAGGCCAGGGCGTCGGCCAGCACCTGCCGCTCCAGGCGGCGGAAGGCGGCCTCGCCCTCCGACCGCCAGATGTCGGGGACGGTGCGGCCGGTCAGGGCCTCCACCTGGCGGTCGCTGTCGAACAGGTCCCACCCCAGGCGGCGGGCCAGGCGCCGCCCCACCGCCGACTTGCCCGCGCCCATCATCCCCACCAGCACGATCGACGGGGGCGCTCCATCCAACTGGTGACGGTTGGCGCCCTCAGGGGGGGGTGAAGTGTCACCGGTTCGCCCGGGAGGCGACAAGGGGGGCGGCTCGACCACTAGCCGAGGGAGTCCCTCATGCCAGGGAAGCAAGGAACGAGCGGTGGTTGCGCACCAACTCCGTCACCGAGTCGCCCCCGAACTTGCGCAGGGCCTCGCCGGCCAGCACCAGGGCGACCATGGTCTCCGCCACCACGCCCGCCGCCGGCACCGCGGTCACGTCGGTGCGCTCCTTGAACGAGACCGTCGCCTCCTTGGTCTCCACGTCGACCGTCCTGAGCACGGGCCGGTTGAGGGTGGACAGGGGCTTCATGGCCGCCCGCGCCACCAGCAGGTCGCCGGTGGACATCCCCCCCTCGATGCCTCCCGCCCGGGCCGTCTCCCGCCGGTAGACGCCTTCGCCGGCGTCCCAGAAGATCTCGTCGTGGGCCGCCGACCCCCGCCGGCCGGCGCCCTCGAACCCCTCGCCGATCTCCACCGCCTTCATGGCCGGGATGCTCATGAGGGCGTGGGCCAGCAGGGCGTCGAGGCGGCGGTCCCAGTGGACGTGGCTGCCGAGGCCGACGGGCACCCCGTAGCCGAGGACCTCCACCACGCCCCCGAGGGAGTCGCCCTCCTTGGCCGCGGCCTTGATCTCCTCGATCATCGCCTCCTCGTCGGCGGGGTCGTTGACCCGGACCGGCGACTCGTCGATGCGGGCCAGGTCGGCCATCGTGGGCCGGCCGGGAGACTTGGCCTTCGCCGGTCCCATCTGGATGACGTGGGAGAGCACGGACACCCCCAGGTGGGACAGGAGGGCCTTGGCGCAGGCCCCGGCCGCCACCCGGGCCGCCGTCTCCCGGGCCGACGCCCGTTCGAGCACGTCGCGGGCGTCGGTGAAGCCGTACTTCTGCATGCCGGCCAGGTCGGCGTGGCCGGGCCGGGGCTGATGCAGGGGTTTGGCGGTGACGCCGGGAGCCGGCGACATCTCCTCCACCCACTTCGGCCATTCGGTGTTGCGGATCAGGATCGAGATGGGGGAGCCGAGGGTGCGGCCATGGCGTACACCGGAGAGGAACTCGACGTCGTCGCGCTCGAAGCGCATACGGGGACCGCGGCCGTACCCGAGCCGGCGGCGGGCCAGCTCGTCGGCGATCGCCTCGATCGTGATCGGCAGCCGGGCCGGCAGACCCTCGACGACGACCACCAGGGCCTGGCCGTGGGACTCTCCGGCAGTGAGGTAACGCAACACGCAGCCAGGCTACCGGCGGACCTCTCCGCAACCCCGGCCCGGGACCGGTCAGCGGGGCGGGGTTCCTCCCGACGGAACCTGGGTGACGAGGGGGGCGAACGGATCCC
>JAXDMK010000174.1:0-19455 GCA_034666105.1 Actinomycetota bacterium
CCGCCGCGGGAGTTCAACTGGGTCATCGGGGTGATCCTGCTGACCCTCACCCTGCTCCTGTCCTTCACCGGCTACCTGCTGCCCTGGGACCAGCTGGCCCTGTGGGCGGTCACGGTGGGCACGAACATGATCGGCTATACGCCCGTCTTCGGGGCCCAGGTGAGATTCGTGCTCCTGGGGGGAGTTGAGATCAGCACCGAGACCCTGCTCCGATGGTACGTACTCCATGTCCTGCTCTTCCCGTTCGTCATCGTCATCTTCATGGCCATCCACTTCTGGCGTGTCCGCAAGGACGGCGGCATCTCGGGGCCCCTCTAGGGCTGCGGAGGTAAAGAGCACATGAGGCCAATCACATGAGTGACGTCCCCGAACACCTTCTCCGCCGATCGGCCGAGCGCCGGGCCGCGCTGGGCGGAGACCCCGCGCCCGCCGGCAACGGCGGCGACTCCGGCGCGGCGGCGGCCGGCGGCGCCGACGACGGCGAGAAGATCCCCGCCCACCTCCTGCAGCGCTCCGCCGCCGCCGCCGGCACCACCACCACTCCCGCCGCCCCTGCGGCCGCCGCCACCGCCGTCGCCACCGCCCCCGCCCCGGTGGCCAAAGGCCCTGAGGGTCACACCCAGCGCCTGCTCACCGTGGTCAAGGCGGGCTCGATCCAGGACGTCAAGGCCACCCCCACCGACAAGGTCCACGTGTGGCCCCATCTGCTGGTGGGCGAGTTCGTGGCCTCCCTGGCCATGACCGCCTTCCTGCTCGTCTTCTCGGCCGTGGTCAACGCCCCCTTCCTGGCCGGGGCCAACTTCAACTTCACCCCCAACCCCTCCAAGGCGCCGTGGTACTTCCTGGGCCTGCAGGAGCTGCTGACCATGTTCCACCCCATGGTCGCGGGGGTCACCATCCCGGGCATGGGCATCTTCGGCCTCATGCTGGTGCCGTACTCCGACAAGAACCCGAGCAATCACCCCGAGGACCGCAAGCTCGCCATCTCGATCATGACGCTGTTCCTCATGTTCTGGGCGGTCCTGGTGATCATCGGCTGCTTCTTCCGGGGTCCCGGCTTCAACTTCACGTTCCCGTGGCGTGACGGCGTCTTCTTCGATCTGTAGGAGCTCACGTTGGAAAACGCCACCATCCTCCTCGTCGTCCTGGCCGCCCTCGCCGTCATGATGGCGGTCTTCCTCTACGCCACCGCCCGCCGGCGGGACACCTCCCGCGCCCTGAAGGTCGCCCCTCCGGAGACGGCCGCCGAGTCCGACCCCAACCGGCTGCCGGTCCCCGTCGGAGCGGCGCCGCTCACGGGCAAGGAGCTGGAGCGGGCCGTCGCCCTGGAGCGGGCCGGCCGGGGGGCGCCCGACGTTTCCGCACCGCCCCCGCCGCCGGCCCTGCCGCCCGACGAGGAGAGCCTCGGCGTCACCCGCCGCCAGGTCCTCAACCGGGGGATCGTCACCACCATGGTTCTCGCCCTGTCCGGCTTCGGGGCGGGCCTGATCGCCATGCTCTGGCCGTCGCTGTCGGGGGGCTTCGGCGCCAAGATCCGGGCGGGCAAGGTCGACGAGGTCATGGACGCTATCAACACCAAGAAGGAGCCGTTCTACGTGGGCGCGGGCCGCTTCTACATCCAGCCCTACCCGAAGGACAGCGTGGCCGCGGCCAAGAAGGTCGGCTCCTACGCGGCTGTCGTCGAGGGCTACGACCAGGGCTTCGTCGCCCTCTATCAGAAGTGCGTCCACCTGGGCTGCCGGGTTCCGTGGTGCAAGACGTCACAGTGGTTCGAGTGCCCGTGTCACGGGTCGCAGTACAACCGGGTGGGCGAGAAGAAGGGTGGCCCGGCGCCTCGGGGGCTCGACCGGTTCGTGGTCAGCGTCGAGGGCGGGGCGGTGGTCGTCGACACCAAGATGGTCATCCCGGGACCGCCGATCGGCACCAACACCACCGGCCAGGAGGCCGAAGGCCCGCACTGCATCGGGGCGGTCGCACACCATTGATCTTCGCCGCGACACAACAGAGCGTCGGGCTGGGCGTGGTCCTCGCCCTCATCGTGGGCTGGGTCGTCTACCTCCTCAGCGCGTCGAAGCGCACCTACGACCCGGGTGGCGAGCTGGTGCACGCCCCCAACCGCCGGACCTACTTCGACGACGAGGGGCTGGAGAGCCACCGGCTCACCAAGTACCTGTGGTGGGCCTTCGCAACCCTCACCATCTCCGCCATCGGCCTGCCCGTCTACTGGCTGCGGGAGCCCTTCCGCCAGAAGGGCGCCGGGTTCGACCGGGGCACCCAGTACTTCGCCGACCGCGCCGTGAAGCGGGGAGAGGAGTTGTTCCAGGTGGCGCCGGGCAATCCCCCCACGCCCCGTGAGCCCCACTTCGGCTGCGAGGCCTGCCACGGCGTCGACGGCGTCGGCGGGGTAGCCGCTTTCACCCTCACCAACCCGGTCGACCCCACCGCCCTGCCCCGCCCGGTGCAATGGGCGGCTCCCGCCCTCAACACGGTGGCCCTGCGGTACCGCCCGGAAGAGATCACCAACATCCTCGTCTACGGACGGGCGGGCACACCGATGCCGGCGTGGGGCGTCAAGGGCGGGGGGCCGATGAACGACCAGCAGATCAGCGACCTCGTCGCCTACCTCACCCACATCGCCCTCGATCCCAAGAAGGTGCAGGACTCCAACCTGGCCGAGTACGGCACCGACGGGCAGAAGATCTTCGACGGCTTCTGTGCCCGGTGCCACACCCAGGGGTTCTCCTACGGCGAGCCGGGGCCGACCGGAGGCGGGGCCTTCGGGCCGTCCCTCGACGGGGGAGTCACCACGCGCCAGTTCCCCGCCATCGAGAAGCAGGTCGATTGGGTCGCCAAGACCGGCACCTACGGCCAGCTCTACGGCGTCCGGGGCGTCAGCGAGGGCGTCATGCCCCACTTCGAGAACATGCTCACCCCGGAGCAGATCCAGGCCGTCGTCGACTATGAACGGACCCTCTGATGGACGCTGTGCTCGGTGCCCTGCAGTGGGATCCCCAGGTCAAGGGGGGCCTCTACGTCCTCCTGGCCATCCTCATCCTGCCCGGTTCGGTCTATGTGATCCTCGCCACCGACATGGGCGCCCGGCTGGGGTTCCAGCTGGCGGCGGCGGGTCTGACCGGATGGCTGATGATCCTGGGCACGACGTGGTGGATCTACGGCATTGGGCCCAAGGGCCCCGCCCCCACGTGGAAGCCCCAGACGATCGTCAGCGCCGACCCGGCCAAGTCACAGACCCGGGTGCTCCAGGACTTCCCCAAGGGATGGGAGAAGCTCGAGATCTCCGCGCCCGAGGTGGCCGACGCCCAGCCCGTCGTCGACGGCGCCCTCACCAACAACGGTGAGGCCGGGGGCCGGTTCAAGGACGCGGCCGAATACCTCGTGGTCGGTGCCGACACGCGCGGCGGCGAGCACTACGCCCCGCTCGGGCTCCCTTCCATCCGCCCCATCGACCTGTTCCACAAGCCCCACTACCTCGTGGTCCAGGTCCAGCCGGTCGTGAAGCAGGAGACCACCCCCGGCGCGGCGCCGCCCAAGCCCCAGGTCGATCCGGGCGCGCCGGTGTACTCGGTGCTCATGATCCGCGACCTGGGCCACAAACGCCTCAACCCGGCGGTGGCCACCATCTCCTCGGCCCTGCTCTTCGGCCTGCTCGTCTTCCAGCTCCACACCCGGGACAAGGAGGCGATGGCCAAGCGCGGCTAGGGTACGCCTGTCTCTGTCGGCTCCATTACGAGGCGTACCCCACATGGCCCAGTACCTGCCGCTTTTGGTCATGCTGATCCTGGCCGCGCTCTTCGCCGGCCTCTCCTTCTTCGCCTCCCGGCTGATGGCGCCCCAGCGCCCGACCGCGGCCAAGGCCGCCCCCTACGAGTGCGGCATCGTCCCCGACCGGGAGCCGGCCGAGCGCTTCCCGGTGCGCTTCTACCTGGTGGCGATGATCTTCATCATCTTCGACATCGAGATCATCTTCCTGTTTCCGTGGGCCGTGATCTACCGCGAGCTGGGCGCTTTCGGACTGTGGGAGATGCTGATCTTCGCCCTGGCCGTGTTCGTGTCGTTCATCTACCTGATCGGCCACGGCGCCCTGAACTGGGGGCCGGTCGCCAAGCGGGTGCAGGTGGCCGAGCGCACCGCATCGTCCACCGTGCGCCGCGTCGGCGTCGAGAACCGACGCCCGCCGGAGGCCGCCTGATGGGCATAGAGCAGCTCAACCACAACTTCCTCACCGGGAAGCTGGAGGATGTCGTGCGGTGGGCCCGCCGCAACAGCGTGTGGCCGGCCACCTTCGGCCTGGCCTGCTGCGCCATCGAGATGATGGCCGCCGGCACCGCCCACTTCGACCTGGCCCGCTTCGGGATGGAGGTCTTCCGGGCCTCGCCCCGGCAGGCCGACCTCATGATCGTGGCCGGCCGGGTGTCGCAGAAGATGGCGCCCGTGCTGCGGCAGGTCTACGACCAGATGGCGGAGCCCAAATGGGTCATCTCCATGGGCGTGTGCGCCTCGTCGGGGGGGATGTTCAACAACTACGCCATCGTCCAGGGGGTCGACCAGATCGTCCCCGTCGACGTCTACACCCCCGGCTGCCCCCCCGGCCCCGAGACCCTGATGCACGGCATCCTCACCCTGCACGAGCTCATCCGGACGGGCGAGATCACCCGCCGCCGCATCGAGACGGGCGCCGGCGCCGGCCTCACCGTCGACCGGCCGGTCGCCGTGGGCACCCCCCGATAGATGACCCGATAGATGACCCGGTAGATGGCGGACACAGAGGCCGAGCCCGAGGCCGAACCCGAGCCGGCCCCGCCGGCCCGGCTCCACGGTGCGCTCCTGTCCGAGTCGCGGGGCCAGACCGTGGTCCACCCCCACCGCTCCGAGTACCGCGACCTGGTGCGGGCCCTCAAGGACGAGGGCTTCGTGATGTGCGTCGACCTCACCGGCGCCGACTACCTGGTCAAGGCCAACCGCCCCCTGCCCGAGGGGGTCGTGCCCGAGCGCTTCGAGGTGGTCGTCAACCTGCTCTCCCTGGCCGAGCGCCGGCGGGTCCGGGTGCGGGTGCAGGTGCCGGAGTCCGATCCCGGGCTGCCGTCGATCTACGAGCTGCATCCCGGGTCGGAGGCCATGGAGCGGGAGACGTACGACATGTTCGGCATTGTCTTCGACGGCCATCCCGACCTGTCGCGCATCCTCATGCCCGACGACTGGGAGGGCCACCCCTTGCGCAAGGACTATGGCATCGGCCGCATCCCGGTGCAGTTCAAGCACCCCAGCGGGGCCCAGTGACCCAGACAGTCGAAACCCCCACAGGCGACACCGGATTCCCCGTCCTCAAGGGCGGTATCGAGTCGCTGCGCGATCCCGGCGCGGTCCTCCGCATCCCCCACCTCCCGGAGTCGGTCGACGAAGTGCCTACCGATGACGACACCATGATCATCAACATGGGGCCGCAGCACCCGAGCACCCACGGCGTGCTGCGGGTGATGCTGGAGCTGCGGGGCGAGACCGTCCTGCGCTGCAAGCCGGTCATCGGCTACCTCCACACCGGCATGGAGAAGACGGGCGAGGACCTCACCTTCCTCCAAGGCCCCACCAACACCACCCGGATGGACTACGTGTCGCCGATGTTCAACGAGCTCGTCTTCTCGTTGGCCACCGAGAAGCTGCTCGGGCTCGAAATCCCCGAGCGGGCCACGTGGATCCGGATGCTGATGTGCGAGCTCAACCGCATGTCGTCGCAGGTCCTGTGGCTGGCCACCAACGGCATGGATCTCGGGGCCGTGTCGATGATGATCTACGGCTTCCGGGAGCGGGAGAGCATCCTCGCCTTCTTCGAGAAGACCACCGGCCTGCGGATGAACCACAACTACATCCGCCCCGGGGGCGTGGCCGCCGACCTGCCCGACGGCTGGCGCGACGACGTCAGGAAGATCCTCGACATCTTCCCCGTGCGCCTCGACGAGTACGAGACCCTCCTCACCGGCCAGCCCATCTGGCAGGAGCGCACCCAGGGCATCGGCATCATCACGGCCGACGAGTGCATGGCCCTGGGCATCACCGGACCCATCCTGCGCTCCACCGGCGTCGACTGGGACCTGCGCCGCGACGACCCCTACCTCTTCTACGACCAGGTCGACTTCAACGTGGTGGTCGGCACCTACGGCGACACCTTCGACCGCTACGCCATCCGCCTCAACGAGATCCGGGAGTCGATGGGCATCATCCACCAGATCCTGGAGCGGATGCCGGCGGGCGACTACCGGGCCCAGGACAAGAAGATCACCCCGCCTCCCCGCGCCCGTATCGACGAGTCGATGGAAGCCCTCATCCACCACTTCAAGATCTTCACCGAGGGCTTCAAGGTGCCCGAGGGCGAGGTCTACGTCGCCATCGAGTCCCCCCGGGGCGAGCTGGGCTGCTACATGGTGTCGGACGGGTCGGCGAAGCCCTACCGCATGCACATCCGGGGCCCGTCGTTCGTCAACCTCCAGGCCCTGGCCCCCATGATCCAGGGCGGCCTCATCGCCGACGCGGTGGCCATCATCAGCACCGTCGACCCGGTGATGGGCGAGGTCGACCGGTGACCCCTTTCGCAACCGGTGACAGGTACAGCCCGCAGAGGGCTTTAAGCGTCACCAGTTCGGACTTGGTGGGGCGGGGGGGCCGCTAGTGCCCCGGCTGACGCCCGACAACGTCCGGCGGTGCAAGGACCTCATCGGCCTCTACCCCCAGAGCCGATCGGCCCTGATCCCGATGCTGCACGTGGCCCAGGAGCAGGACGGGTGGCTCACACCCGAGGCCATGGAGCACGTGGGCGAGATGCTCGGCATCACCCCGGCCGAGGTCTACGGCACGGCCAGCTTCTACGACATGCTCTTCACCACGCCGGTGGGCCGCCACCTGGTGTCGGTCTGCACCAACCTGGCCTGCCTCCTCAACGGCGGGGTCGAGCTGCTCGAGCACGCCGAGGCCAGCCTGGGCATCGCCGCCGGGGCCACCACCGACGACGGCGAGTTCACCCTGGAGGAGGTGGAGTGCATCGCCTTCTGCGGCGCCGCCCCCTGCCTGGCCGTGAACTGGCGCTTCTTCGGCTCGGTCACCGCCGACGCCTTCGACAACCTGGTCGACGACCTCCGCACCGGCCGGCTGGCCGACGAGGTCCCGCCCCACGGCACCCTCTGCCGGGTCCGGCGCAACGTCGGCCTCACTGCCGGCGGACCGCCCCCCGCAACCACCACCACCCCGGCGCCGGCCCCCGCCACCGGGTCGGCCGAGAAGAGAGACGGCGCCTGATGATCACCGACGCCGCACCCATCGTCACCGCCCGGCTGGGCGTCCCCAACTCTTGGACCCTGAAGGCCTACCTGGAGACCGGCGGCTACGAGGGGTTGCGCAAGGCCCTGACCATGGGCCCGGAGGCGGTCAGCGCGGAAGTCATGACGGCCAACCTCCTCGGCCGCGGTGGCGCCGGCTTCGAGGTCGGGCGCAAGTGGTCGATGCTGGCCAAGCCCCGTCCCGCCTACCTGGTGATCAACGGCGACGAGAGCGAGCCCTGCACCTACAAGGACCACATGCTCCTCGAAGCCGATCCCCACCAGATCATCGAGGGCACCCTGATCTGCGCCTTCGCCACCGGAGCGGCCCAGGCCTTCATCTTCGTCCGGGGCGAGTTCGCCCTGGGCATCGAGCGCATGACGGCAGCTCTCAACGAGGCCTACGCCTACGGGGCCGTCGGCCACGACATCTTCGGCTCCGGCTTCTCGGTCGACGTGGTCATCCACCCCGGCGCCGGCGCCTACATCTGCGGCGAGGAGACGGCCCTGCTGGAGAGCCTGGAGGGCAAGCGGGGCTTCCCCCGGGACAAGCCCCCCTACTTCCCGGCGGTCATGGGCCTGTACAAGAAGCCGACGATCGTCAACAACGTGGAGAGCGTGTCCAACCTCCCGTGGATCGTGCTCAACAGCGGTGAGGCCTTCAAGGGCCTGGGCCAGGGCCGCTCCACCGGCACCCGCATCTTCTCCCTCTCGGGCCACGTCCGGCAGCCGGCCAACTTCGAGATCGAGATGAGCAAGACCACGTTCCGGGATCTCATCTACGACCCGAAGCTGGGCGGCGGCATCCGCAACGACAACCAGCTCAAGGCGTTCATACCCGGGGGAGCGTCGGCGCCGTGGTTCGGGCCCGACCAGCTCGACATGGGCCTCGACCAGGAGGCGGTGGGCAAGGCCGGATCGATGCTCGGCTCCGGGTCGGTCATCGTCATGGACCACACCACGTGCATGGTGCGGGCCGCGTGGCGGATCACCCGCTTCTTCCACCGCGAATCGTGCGGCCAGTGCACGCCCTGCCGGGAGGGCGGAGGGTGGCTCGACAAGATCCTGCACCGCATCGAAACCGGTGCCGGGCGGGAGGCCGACCTCGACCTGCTGCTCGACATCTGCGACAACATCGCCCCCGGCTTGTCATGGCCGCCGCAAAAGACAACGATCTGCGTCCTCGGCCCGTCGATCCCGTCGTCCATCACCTCGGCCATCAGGATGTTCCGCGACGAGTTCCTCGTCCACATCAAGGAAGGTGGCTGTCCTTTTGCCTGACGGGGCCCCGGCGCAGGTCGAGACGGTCACCATCACGGTCGACGGCATGTCGATCGAGGCCCGCAAGGGCGAGATGGTCATCGCCGCGGCCGAACGGGGCGGCGTCTACATCCCCCGCTTCTGCTGGCACCCCCGGCTGCGGCCGGTGGGGATGTGCCGCATGTGCCTGGTCGAGATCAAGGGCCCCCGCGGCTTCGCCCTGTCGCCCGCCTGCTACGTGCCGGTGGCCGACGGCCAGGAGGTCGTCACCGACTCGCCCAAAGTCAAGAAGGCCCAGGACGGGGTCCTCGAGTTCCTCCTGATCAACCACCCCCTCGACTGCCCGGTGTGCGACCGGGGCGGGGAGTGCCCCCTTCAGGACCAGACCTTCGCCTTCGGCCCCGGCGAGAGCCGCATGATCGAGGAGAAGCGGCACTGGGAGAAGCCCATCCCCATCAACCCGCTGGTGGCGCTCGACCGGGAGCGGTGCATCCAGTGCGCCCGCTGCACCCGCTTCGCCGACGAGGTGGCGGGCGACGCCGGGATCGACTTCGTGGGCCGGGCCGACGGCACCGAGGTCAACACCTTCCTCACCGAGCCCTTCCGGTCGAACTTCGCCGGCAACATCGTCCAGATCTGCCCTGTCGGCGCCCTCACCGCCGCCCCCTACCGGTTCAAGGCCCGGCCGTGGGACATCGAGGTGGTGGAGTCCACCTGCACCTTCTGCTCGGTGGGATGCCGCATCGCGGTGCAGTCGTCGCAGAACGTCCTCACCCGCCACCTGGGCATCGACAGCGATCCGGTCAACCACGGCTGGCTGTGCGACAAGGGCCGCTTCGGCTACGAGGGCATCGAGTCCGACGCCCGCCTGACCACGCCCCTCGTGCGGGGCGCCGACGGCAGTCTCACCGAGGCGTCGTGGACGCTGGCCCTGCAGGCGGCGGCCGACGGCCTGCGCAAGATCATCGACACGTCCGGCCCGGGGGCGGTGGCCGTCCTCGGCGGCGCCCGCCTGGCCAATGAGGACGCCTACGCCTGGTGCAAGCTGGCCAAGGCGGTCCTCGGCACCGACAACGTCGACTGCCAATTGGGCGACGGCCTGCCCGCGGAAGTGGTGCTGGGTCTGCCCCAGGCCACCATCGACGAGACGTGCGCCGCCCCCGCCATCCTCCTGGTCGGACCCGACCTCAAGGAGGAGCTGCCCGTCCTCTACCTGCGCCTCCGGGAGGCGGTCGTCGACAAGGGCGTCCCGCTGGTCGAGCTGGTACCGGCCGGCTCCGGCCTCACCCGCCATGCCACCGTCAGCCTCAAGCACCGCCCGGGGGAGGCGGCCACTGTCGCCCGGGCCCTGGCGGGCGTCATGGCCGGCGCCCGCATCTCGTCCGACGGGGCCGGGGGCGTGCCGGGGGCCGACATCGTCCGGGCGGCCGACGTCCTGAACCAGGAAGGCGTGGTCGTCGTCCTCGGCCGCCCGTCGCTGGCCGAGCCCGCCTCCTCGACGGTCGACGCCGCCGGCGTGCTGGCCCAGGCTCTGCCCGGGGTCCGTTTCCTCCCCGTCCTGCGCCGGGCCAACGTGCGCGGCGCCCTCGACATGGGCCTCGCCCCCGGGGTGCTCCCCGGCCGGGTGGCGCTCGACGACGGGCGGTCGTGGTTCGCCGACGGATCGGCCTGGGGATCGGTGCCCGGGGCCAGGGGCCTCGACGCCACCGCCATCCTCCAGGCCGCGGTCGACCACAACATCCACGCCCTCGTCCTGCTCGGCGCCGATCCGTTGTCGGACTTCCCCGACCGGGGACTGGCCCGGCGGGCGCTCGACGCCGTCGCCTTCACCGTCGCCGTCGACACCTTCGTCAACCCGTCCGTCCGGGGCGCCGACGTGGTCCTGCCGGCGGCCGCCTTCGCCGAGCGGCCCGGAACCACCACCAACATCGAGGGCCGGGTCACCCGCCTGGGCCAGAAGGTCACCGCCCCCGGCACGTCCCGGGCCGACTGGATGGTCGCGGTCGAGCTGGCCCAGCGCCTCGGCTCCGACCTCGGGTTCGACTCGATCGACTCCATCGCGGCCGAGGTCGAGCGCCTCGCCCCGTCCCACGCCGGGCTCACCCCCGCCGTCCTCGCCGCCGCCGCCAACCGCGACGGCCTGGTCGTCCCCCTCAGTCGGCCCCAGGCCCCGGTCGAGGCCGACCGGCCGGTGGAGGAGATCGAGGTGGCGGCGGCCGAGGCCCAGGGCGAGACCCTCCTGCCCGAGCCGGAGCCTGACGCCGACGCCCCCCTCGAGCCCATCGCCGGCATCCGCTACCCCAAGGCCACGTCCGCCGATGGCCGCCCGCCGCTCCTCCGCTTCGTTCCGGTGGCCGCCACCTCCCCCTCACCGCCGGTCGACGCCTACTCCCTGCGCCTGGTCTCCGGCCGCAGCCTCTACGACGCGGGCGTGCTCGTGCAGCAGTCGCCGGCCCTGGCCGCCCTCGTCCCCGGACCGTGCCTGCGGGCCCACCCCCACGACCTCGGCCACCTCGGCGTCACCACCGGCGACCAGGTGCGGGTGACGTCGTCCCGGGGGTCGCTCACCCTGGGCGCGATCGCCGACTCGTCGGTGCTGCGGGGCTCGGCCGTGCTCGCCTTCAACCAGCCGGGACCGGGCGCGGCCGACCTCATCGACGTCCGCCAGCCGGTTACCGACGTCCGGGTCGAGACCGTCGCCCCCGGCTCGGGGCACGTCGCATGAGGGGGGCGTAGTGGGCGACCCGCTCTTCGTCGACGGGCTCGACTTCGCGGTCGTCCTCATCGTCCTGCTCAAGGTCGTCGTCGTCTTCGTGTTCCTGCTGGTGGCCGTGATGCTCATGGTGTGGTTCGAGCGCAAGGTCATCTCCGACATGCAGAGCCGCATCGGTCCGAACCGGGCCGGACCGTGGGGGATCCTCCAGACCCTGGCCGACGGCACCAAGCTCTTCTTCAAGGAGGACCTGCTCCCGGAGCTGGCCGACCGCCGGGTGTTCCGCCTGGCGCCGTTCCTGTCGATCCTCCCCGCGTTCGCATCCTTCGCCATCGTCCCCATCGGCGGCACCATCTCCATCGCCGGCCACCACACCTTCCTGCAGCTGGCCGACCCCCCAATCGGGGTGCTGTTCCTGCTGGCCATGTCGTCGATCGCGGTCTACGGCGTGATGCTGGCGGGCTGGTCGTCGGGGTCGAAGTACCCCCTCCTGGGCTCGGTACGGGCGTCGGCCCAGATGGTGTCCTACGAGGCGGCGATGGCCCTGGCCGTGGCCGCCGCCGTCCTCTCCGCCGGCTCGCTCTCCACCCACGACATCGTCGCCGCCCAGGACAGCTTCTTCCGCTGGAACATCTTCTCGCTGGGCGTGGTGCCCTTCGTGGTGTTCCTCATCGCCGCCACCGCCGAGGCCAACCGGCCCCCCTTCGACCTGGTGGAGGCGGAGCAGGAGCTGGTGGGCGGTTTCCACACCGAGTACTCGTCGATCCGCTTCGCCCTCTTCTTCCTGGCCGAGTTCATGAACACGGTCACCATCTCGGCGGTGGTGGTCACCCTCTTCCTGGGTGGCCCCAACGGACCCGCCATCGGCTTCATCCCCAGCGTGTGGCCGATCGTGTGGTTCTTCCTCAAGCTGGTCGTCTTCCTCTTCATCTACGTCTGGCTGCGGGCGACGCTGCCCCGGTTCCGCTACGACCAGCTCATGGATTTGGGCTGGAAGAAGCTCATCCCCGCCTCGCTCTTCTGGCTGCTCCTCGTGGCCGCCCTCCGCATCGGCCGCCTCGAAGGCTGGAACCTGGCCGTCGTCCTGGGGGCGGCGGTGGCCGTGGGCTTCCTCGGCTGGTGGGCCCTGGGCGCCGCCCTGCGCCTGGGCCAGATGGACGACGCCGACCTGTCCGACCGGTCCCTAGGGGAGGTGACCCGGTAGTGGGCTACCTCGACGGGTTCAAGGTCACGTTCAAGACGATGTTCGAGGACCGGGTCACCAACGAGTACCCGGACGAGAAACGGCCCAAGCCGGTCCGTTTCCACGGCCGCCACGTCCTCAACCGCTACGAGGACGGGATGGAGAAGTGCATCGGCTGCGAGCTGTGCGCGGGGGTGTGCCCGGCCCGCTGCATCTACGTCCGGGGGGCCGACAACCCGCCCGACGCGCCGGTGTCGCCGGGGGAGCGCTTCGGGTTCGTCTACGAGATCAACTACCTCCGGTGCATCCACTGTGACCTGTGCGTGGAGGCCTGCCCCACCGAGGCCATCACCGAGTCGAAGCTCTTCGAGTTCTCCTTCACCAACCGCCAGGACGCCATCTACACCCGCGACGAGCTCCTGGTCGACGACGACGGCATGCCCCAGAAGCTGCCGTGGGAGGACTGGCGGGAGGGCGACGAGGTCAACACCTCGGCGTGGGTCCGGGCGACGGCCCCGTCCGGCAGCGCCGAGTTCGAGGGCAAGGTGGCGTGGTCGGGCGAGCTCGGCCGCGGCGTCCGTCCCCCCGAGGAGGGCCAGACCGCCGACGCCAAGGCCGACCGTCCGTCAAAGAAGGTCGCCCGCAAGCGCCGAGGCCCCAAATGAACGAACGCCGATGATCGCCAGATGATCGACTGGGTGGTGTTCTCGGTGGCGGCGGTGGCCACATTGTCGGGGGCCCTGGGCGTGGTCCTGTCGACCCACCCGGTGCACGCCGCCCTCATGCTGGTGATGACCCTGTTCGCGGTGGCCGTGCTCTTCGTCTCCCAGCAGGCCCATTTCCTGGCCGCGGTGCAGGTCATCGTCTACGCCGGCGCCATCGTGGTGCTGTTCCTGTTCGTGATCATGCTCCTGGGCGTCGACAAGTCGGAGGACCTGGCCGCGGAGCGGATCAGGGGCCAACGGCCGCTGGCGATCGTGGCCGGGCTCTGCGTCCTGTCCGCCGTCCTCCTGCTGGCCCGCTCCGACTGGGTGTCGGGTGCCCGCAGCGTCGCCGGCCCCCTGGGCGACGGCACCGAGAACGTCCAGCTGCTGGCCCGGTCGCTGTTCACCCGCTACCTGCTCGCCTTCGAGGCCACCTCCGTCCTCCTCGTCATCGCGGTGGTGGGCGCGGTGGTTCTCGTCCGCCGATCCGGCCCCATGCCAGAAACCAATGTGAGCGACACGACAGGTGTGGAGGTGGACGGGTGAAGGTCCCCGGCGCCTGGTACCTGGCCCTGGCCGCGGCCCTGTTCTGCATCGGCGCCGTCGGACTGCTCGTGCGCCGCAACGTCCTGGTGATGTTCATGTGCGTCGAGCTGATGCTCAACGCGGTCAACCTCACGTTCGTGACGTTCGCCCGCATGCTCGACGACATCGGCGGCCAGACGGCGGTCTTCTTCGTACTGGTGGTGGCCGCGGCCGAGGTGGTCGTCGGCCTGGGCATCATCGTCTCCATCTTCCGGCGGCGGGCCGGCGCCACCGCCGACGACATCTCGTTCCTCAAGGGATAGGGCGGCGTGCTCCAAGCGGTCTGGTTGATCCCTGCTCTGCCCCTGACCGGGTTCCTGGTCCTGTTGATCGCGGGCAAGCGCCTGGGCGACCCCCGGGCCGGCTGGCTGGCCACGGCCATGATGGGTGCCGCCTTCCTCACCACCGTGGTCGTGTTCTTCGGCCTGGTCGGCAGGCACGGCGAGGAGCGGGTGTTCACCCAGACGATCTACACGTGGATCGCGTCGGGCTCGTTCCACGTCGACGTGGCCTTCCTGGTCGACCCCCTGTCGATCACCATGGCCCTGTTCGTCACCGGCGTGGGCACCCTCATCCACCTCTACGCCGTCGGCTACATGCATGGCGACGAGAAGTTCCCCAAGTTCTTCGTCTACCTCAACCTGTTCGCCTTCTCCATGCTCATGCTGGTGCTCTCGGCCAACTTCCTGCTCACCTTCCTGGGCTGGGAGGGCGTGGGTGCCTGCTCCTACTTCCTCATCTCGTTCTGGTTCGACCGACCCACGGCCGCCTCCGCGGGCAAGAAGGCGTTCATCACCAACCGCATCGGCGACTTCGGGTTCATGATCGCCATGTTCCTGATCTTCGCCACCGTCGGCACCCTCGACTACGTCCCCGGCCTGGCCGCCCTCGGACGGGCGCCGGAGTACACCGCCTCCGCCATCGGCCTCCTCCTCTTCCTGGGGGCGGCGGGTAAGTCGGCCCAGCTACCGCTCTACGTGTGGCTGCCCGACGCCATGGAGGGCCCCACGCCCGTCTCCGCCCTGATCCACGCCGCCACCATGGTCACCGCCGGCGTGTTCCTCATGGTGCGGGTCAACCCGGTGCTGGCCGCCGCCCCCGACGTGGGCACGTTCATCGCCTGGGTCGGCGTGCTCACCGCCCTGTTCGCGGCCACCATCGCCTGCGCCCAGAACGACATCAAGAAGGTCCTCGCCTACTCCACCATCAGCCAGCTCGGCTACATGTTCCTGGCCGTCGGCGCGGGGGCCTACTCGGCCGCCATCTTCCACATGGTCACCCACGCCTTCTTCAAGGCCCTCCTCTTCCTGGGGGCGGGATCGGTGATCCACGGGATGCACGACGAGCAGGACATGAAGCGGATGGGCGGTCTGCGCAAGTTGCTACCCGTCACCAGCGCCACCTTCATCGTGGGCTGGTTGGCCATCGCCGGCGTGCCCCCGTTCTCCGGCTTCTGGTCGAAGGACGACATCCTTCTCAACGCCTTCGACAAGAGCCCCGCCCTGTGGGCGGTCGGGCTGCTCACCGCCCTGCTCACCGCGTACTACATGACCCGCCAGGTCATCCTCGTGTTCTACGGCGACGAGAAGTGGAAGACGGCGGCCCGTCCGGAGACCCCCGCGGAGGCCCACGCCGAGCCGGAGCACGAGCCGGTGGCGGCGGGCGCCCACGGCGGCGGTTCCCCCGACCCGGCCGCGGCCCACGGGGCCCACGGCGACTTCAAGCCCCACGAGTCGCCCCGGATCATGACGATCCCCCTGGTGATCCTGGCCGTGCTGGCCGCTTTCGGCGGCCTCCTCAACCTGCCCTTCGGCGGCACCCCGCTCGAGCACTGGCTGGAGCCGGTGTTCGGCGAAAACCTTCGCCACGTCACCTCGTCCGGAGGGTCGAAGGTCGTCTTCGCCACCCTCGCCTTCGCCGCCGCCGTCTTCGGCGGGCTGGTCGCGGCCGCCATCTACCGCCGCCACCGCATCGCCGAGGCCAGGGTCGAACCCCGGATCCTCCAGCGGGCGTGGCTGATCGACGAGCTCTACCAGAAGGTCATCGCCCACCCGGGACAGGCCCTGTCCCAGTGGCTGGCCTCGGTGTTCGACGCCAAGGTGATCGACGGCGCGGTCAACGGCGTCGCCTCCCTGGTACGGGCCGGCGGCACCCGCCTGCGGGTGGTCCAGTCCGGCTTCGTCCGCAGCTACGCCCTGGCCGTGGCCCTGGGCGCGGTCGGCATCCTCGCCTTCGCCCTGGTCCGGTCCCTCTGATGGCGGGCGACATCCCCATCCTCACCCTCCTGGTGTTCGTCCCCGCCCTCGGCGCGGGCGTGGTGGCCCTCCTGCCCAAGGAGCGCGACGACGTGGTGGCCCGGGTCGGGCTGGGCATCGCCCTGCTCGTCGGCCTTCTCAGCCTGATCCTGCTCTTCGACTTCGACCGGGGCGAGGCCGGCTTCCAGTTCGTGTCCGCCCACCCGTGGATCGAGTCGTTCGGGATCTCGTGGAAGCTGGGCGTCGACGGGATCTCCCTGTTCCTGGTGGTCCTCAGCGGCATCCTCTTCCCGCTGGCCATCGCCGGACCCCACGTCCACCACGACCGCAAGGGCTACGTGTCGTGGATGCTCCTCCTGGAAGCGGGCTGCATCGGGGTTTTCCTGTCGCTCGACCTGTTCCTGTTCTTCCTGTTCTGGGAGATCGTGCTCGTGCCGATGTATTTCCTCATCGGCGGGTGGGGCTACGAGCGCCGGGTCTACGCCACCCTGAAGTTCTTCATCTACACCATGCTGGGGTCGGCGCTCATGCTGGTCGGCATCCTGGCCCTCGTCTTCCTCAGCCAGAAGGCCACCGGCAAGCTCACGTTCGACCTGGTCAGCCTGGCCGAGGGCCAGTCGGTGGCGGAGAGCACCGCTCGCTGGCTCTTCCTCGCCTTCGCCGCATCCTTCGCCATCAAGTGCCCCATCTTCCCGGTGCACACGTGGCTGCCCGACGCCCATACCGAGGCGCCCACCGGCGGGTCGGTGATCCTGGCCGGCGTCCTGCTGAAGCTCGGCACCTACGGGTTCCTGCGCTTCGGGCTGTACCTGTTCCCCAAGGCGGCGGTCGACCTGGCGCCCCTCTTCCTCACCCTGGGCGTGATCGGGATCATCTACGGGGCCCTGGTGGCCACCATGCAGAAGGATCTCAAGCGGCTGGTGGCCTACTCGTCGGTGGCCCACCTGGGCTTCATCGTGGTCGGCATCTTCGGCCTGTCCCACCAGGGGCTGCAGGGCGGCGTGCTGCAGATGATCAACCACGGCATCTCCACCGGCGCCCTCTTCCTCCTCGTCGGGATGGTCTACGAGCGCCGCCACACCCGCCTCATCGCGGAGATGGGGGGCATCCAGAAGTCGGCCCCCCTGTTCGCCGCCGTCTTCACCGTGGTCATGCTGTCGTCGATCGGACTGCCCGGGCTCAACGGCTTCGTCGGTGAGTTCCTGGTCCTGCTGGGCACGTTCGTCACCCACCGCTGGTGGGCGGTGGTGGGAACCGTCGGCGTGATCCTGGCCGCCATCTACCTGCTGTGGGCCTACCAGCGGGTCTTCCACGGGGTACCCGAGGGCGCCAACGCCACCTTCCAGGAGATGACGATGAGAGAGCGGGCGGTCATGGCCCCCCTCGTCATCCTCATCGTGGCCCTGGGCGTCTACCCCAAGCCCATGCTCGACCGCATCAGCCCCGCCGTCGACAAGCTGGTCGCCCACGTCGAGGCCCATTCCGACTTCAAGGAGCCGGTGATCCCGTCGGTCGACGTCGACCTGGCCGCGGCCGAGGAGGGCCACTAGCCCATGCCGCCTCTCCTCACACCCGATGTCGAATGGGGCCTGCTGGCGCCGGAGCTGATCCTCATCGGCGGCGCCCTGATCCTGCTGGTGGCGGGCACGTTCACCCGCCGGCGCGACGTCGGCCGGGGCTACGCCCTCTTCACCGTGGCGGTGACGGCGGTGTCGTTGGCCAGATCGGTCATCCTGTGGAAGGACGTCACCGGCACCGGGGGCAACCCCCGGCTGGCGGTGGCGAACGCGGTGTCGATCGACGGGTTCAGCGTGTTCGTCACGATCGTCATCCTGGCCGCGGTTCTCATCGGCGCCCTCCTGGCCGACGACTACCTGCGCCGGGAGCGGCTGACGGGGGTGGCGTACTACGTCCTGATGATGCTTTCGGCATCGGGCGGCATCTTCATGGCCAAGGCCAACGACCTCATCGTCGTCTTCCTGGGGCTCGAGATCCTGTCCATCGCCCTCTACGTGCTGGCCGGCTACCACCGCCGGCGGTCGCAGTCGCAGGAGGCGGCGATCAAGTACTTCGTGCTGGGGTCGTTCTCCTCCGCCTTCTTCCTCTACGGGATCGCGTTGACGTACGGGGCCACCGGGTCGACCAACATCACCGAGATCGGCCGGTTCCTCCAGGGGACGACGCTGACGACGGGCGTCCTCCTGGGTGGCGTGGGCCTGCTCCTGGTGGGTCTCGCGTTCAAGGTGGCGGCGGTGCCGTTCCACATGTGGACGCCCGACGTCTACCAGGGCTCGCCCACACCGGTGGCCGGCTTCATGGCCGCCGCGGCCAAGACCGCCGGCTTCGCCGCCCTGCTGCGGATCTTCTACGCCGGCTTCGGCACCCTCCGCCTCGACTGGAAGCCCATGGTGTGGGCCCTCGCCGTCCTGAGCCTGGTGGTGGGCTCGGTGCTGGCGGTGGTGCAGACCGACATCAAGCGGATGCTGGCTTACTCGTCGATCAGCCACGCCGGCTACGTGCTCATCGGGCTCCAGGCCGCGTCCGACAAGGGGATCGCGGCGTCGCTCTTCTACCTGATGGCGTACACGTTCATGATCCTCGGCAGCTTCGCCATCGTCACCATGGTCGGCCGCGAGGGTGACGGCCGCCACGCCCTCGACGACTACCGGGGCCTGGCCCGAGAACGTCCGGGACTGGCCCTCGCCTTCACCGTCTTCCTCCTGGCCCAGGCGGGCGTCCCCTTCACGTCCGGCTTCCTGGCCAAGTTCGGGGTCATCGCGGCGGCGGTGGAGTCGGAGTCCTACGCCATCGCCGTCATCGCCATGGTGGCCGCCGTCATCGCCGCCTTCTTCTACCTGCGGGTGATCGTCGTCATGTACATGTCCGGCGACCCCGACCCGGTGTCCGAGCCGGGCGGAGTCAAGTCCGACGAGGAGCTCGTCGGCGAAGCGCTTGCCCACTCTGGGGGCACCGCCACCGCCACCACCACCGAGGTGTCCACCCGCAACCGGGTGGCGATCCCGCTGGGTGCCGGCGTGGCCCTGGCTCTCTGCCTGGCCTTCACCATCGGCGCCGGCCTCCTCCCCGAACCCCTCCTCGACTTCGCCCGCCACGCCACCCTGCTGATGCCCTAACCCGGCCTTTAGCGGCGCCGCAGGCCCGTACCCCGAGCCCCGAGCCCCCGCAGTCCCGCAGGCCCGGAGCCAGAAGCCCGGAGACCCTGAAGACCCTGAAGACCCTGAAGACCCGTCCCGGGCGCGTCCCCCGGCCGGTCCGCCTGGTAGTAGCGACGCCGGCGTCGGCCGAACCTGGGTGCTCTTCGCGCTCCGCTGGCATCCGGCGCGCCGGACGATCGTGGTCGGGCATCCGCCGTACTCCGGCAGCGGTCGGGGCGATAGTGCGCGCCGCGTTCCCGGGTGACGCCGCCGCC
>JAXDMK010000175.1:0-44642 GCA_034666105.1 Actinomycetota bacterium
TCCGGTAGTCGGCGCCGTACTGCTGGCGCAGGTCACGGGCCAGGGATCGGGAGACCTCGGGGTCGTCGTCGACGGTCAGCAGGATCGGCGACGCCACGGCTGTCATTCTCGCGTGACGGCCGGGCTACCGGACGAGTCGCTCCTTCACGCCGGGTAGACGTCGATCTCGGTGGCCTTCACCGCCACGTTCCAACCGAATCTACAGGACATCGCCGATACGCCCTAGTCCGACGACAGGCACCCTGGGGTTGATGCCGACTCGGGTTCGGGGGATTTGGTGAGGCACGTTCCGACCGTCAGCGTCTCATGCCCTTGCCCTAAGATTGTGCTTTGAGGCTTGCCAATTCATTTCTCAGTTCGGCCGTCAGAATGTTGACGGTGCCGTGATAGTGGGCCAATCCCTGTTGAAGTCGATAGCGGATAAGGGCAGTGTTCGGGTTGTCGTAAAGCAAACCAGATGTCTTCTGCCTATTGCTAACAGGCAGTCGCGTCAAAGGCTGGGTATCGCTGTGGTCCAAGCTTATCAATTTGGACCAAGCCCATTCCCGCGTCGCCTTCTCGCCCCGAAAGACGACGCGTTGGTTCGTGATGAACGCAGTGCCAATATCAATTGGGGTCATGATCTCCTGGCCGGGAACGAAAGTGCCCGTGCTCCCTCCCGACCGGACGTAAAAACCCTTGAAGACGCGGATAGATGAGCCCGAACTTCGGCCTCGGTAGGTACCCGGCTGACGCCGTGGTTCTATAAGCGCCACGCCGTCACTCAGGATCGCGAAGGTTCTCTCCCCCCTCCGCTCCTCAAAGCCAGGCACATCGACCCCTGGCTGGCTCTGGGAGTCATCGATCATCCACTCAAGTAAGACGATTGTTTCCTGGCGTTGAGCGACTATGGCCGCCGCCTTCCGCTCCCGGCGCTTGTCCAGGAAGCCCATAGTCCACCTCCTGCAGCTGTCGTCGTTGCGAGGGGCCTCACAAGCAAGGGTACAGGCGGCTGCCGGGAACCCTCCAGCGCTGCCTGTGATGTCCGCCGACGACCTCGACGGTGAGGGCGCACGCTGTCACTCCCCCACCCTCGTCTTTGGTCCACCATCGGCGGACGCGCTCGACGCCGTGATGAGCCAATCGCCCGCCGGTGGCTGGTGCCGGGACCAACGGCCTCGTCGGATCCGACGTTCGACCCTGGATCAGCGACCGGGTGGGGCGGACGATGGAGCCGGACAGAGGGAGCAGACCGATGACAATCCAGGACGAGATCACTCTGGCGCCCGTCGGCGTCGGCGTCGAGGTAGCGGTCGGGCCCGGGGGTGCGGGGGTCATCGTCGTCGGCGTGGACGCGGCCGAGGTGATCCGGGACGCACCGTCCCCGTCATCCCGCGCCGTCGCCTACGCCGCCGGTCTGGCCCGGTGCACGGGATCTCGGCTCGTCGTCGTGTGGGTCGGGCCCCCGACGTCGATCTCGGACAGGTTCGTCGACACCAAGGACGGGATCACCCACGATCTCGACCACCTCACGACCGGCGTCCGGAGTGTCATCGACCGGATGGCGCAGGGCTTCGGCGTGCCGGCCACGGTGCAGATCGTGCGGGAGAGCGAGCCGTCCGCCGGCCTCATCGGCGTCGCCGAGGACCTCCACGCCGACGAGATCGTCGTCGGTGCCTCCGCCCACCGCCTCGGCTCGGTCGTGGCTCGGTTGGTGCGGGACGCCCGCGGGCCGGTCACGGTCGTCCCGTAGCCGCCTCAGCCAATCGACGACAACGAAGTCCGGACCTGGCGGGCGATCTCGAGGTCCTCCCGGGACGTGACGACCACGGTGCGGGTCGACGCCGCCCCACCGGTGATCTCGGCGTCACCTGTGGTCGATGCATTCCGCTCGCCGTCGATCGCCACCCCCAGGAAGCCGAGTCCCTCGGCGGCCGCGGCCCGGACGGCCGGTAGGTGCTCGCCGACCCCCCCGGTGAAGACGAGGACGTCGAGCCCTCCCAGCGCCGCCACCATCGCCGCGATCTCCCGCCGGAGGCGGTGGACGTAGACGTCGACACCCAGGCGGGCCCGGGCGTCGCCGGCGCCGGCCGCGGCCAGCACCTCCCGGAGGTCGCCCGACGTCCCGGTCAGCCCGGCCAGGCCCGACGACCGTTCGAGCGCCGTCGTCACCTCGGCTGCGTCCATTCCCGCCTCGGTCACGAGCCACAACACCAGGCCGGGGTCGACCGAGCCCGACCGGGTGTTCATCACCAGCCCCTCCAACGGGGTGAAGCCCATGGTGGTGTCCACCGAGCGACCCCCGCGCACCGCGCACAGCGAGGCTCCCGCCCCCAGGTGGCAGGTCACGATCCGCAGGTCCGCCACCGGCCGTCCCACCAGATCGGCCGCCCGCCCCGCCGCGTACCGGTGGGACAGACCGTGGAAGCCGAACCGGCGGAGTCCCCACCGCCGGCGCCACTCCTCGGGCAGGGCGTAGGTGGCGGCCGCTGCGGGCAGCGACGCGTGGAAGGCGGTGTCGAAGCAGGCGAACGCGGGCACGTCGGGCCGGGCCGCCCGGACCGCCCGGATGGCGGCCAGGGCTCGGGGCTGGTGCAACGGCGCCAGCGGGGTCAGGGCCTCGATGCGGGCGATGACGGCGTCATCGAGGACGGTCGCATCGCAAAACTCGTCCCCGCCGTGCACCACGCGGTGGCCCACCGCGTCCGCCGCCCGCAGCGCGTCCCGAAACGGCTCCAGCACCGACGGGTCGGCATCCCCCGCCCACTGTCCGACGTCGTGGGCGGCCTCGATCGTGCCGTCCGCTCCGAGAAGGCGCAGCTTGAGGCTGCTCGACCCCGCGTTGACGACCAGGACGCGCGTCAACCGGGCCAGACCCAGTCCCGCACCGCGGGCAGGTCCTCGCCGAACTCCCGGATGTAGGCCCGGTGCTCGGCCCGCTGGTCGAGCATGTGCTGGTGCAGGTGGGCGGCCCGCTGCCCCAGCCCCGGCACCCGGTCGATGACGTCCATGACCAGGTGGAAGCGGTCCATGTCGTTCATCACCACCATGTCGAACGGCGTGGTCGTGGTGCCCTCCTCCTTGTAGCCCCGGACGTGGATGTTGCGGTGGTTCGTCCGCCGGTAGACGAGGCGGTGGATGAGCCACGGATACCCGTGGTAGGCGAAGATCACCGGCTTGTCGGTGGTGAAGAGGGTGTCGAAGTCACGGTCGGACAGGCCGTGGGGGTGCTGGTCCGCCGGCTGCAGGCGCATGAGGTCGACCACGTTCACCACCCGCACCCGCAGGTCGGGCAGGTGGCGGCGGAGCAGGTCGGTGGCGGCCATGATCTCGAGCGTGGGCACGTCGCCGGCGCAGGCCAGCACCACGTCGGGGTCGCCCCCTCCCTCGCCGGTGATGGCATCGTCGGACGACGCCCAGTCCCAGATACCCAGGCCCCGGGTGCAGTGGAGGACGGCGTCGTCCATCCCCAGCCAGTCGGGCATGAGGTTCTTGGCCGCCACCACCACGTTGACGTAGTTGCGGCTGCGCAGGCAGTGGTCGGCCACCGACAGCAGGGTGTTGGTGTCGGGCGGCAGGTAGACCCGGATGACGTCGGCCTTCTTGTTCACCACGTGGTCGATGAACCCGGGATCCTGGTGGGACAGGCCGTTGTGGTCCTGGCGCCACACGTGGGACGTGAGCAGGTAGTTGAGCGACGCGATCGGGCGCCGCCACTCGATCGTGCGGGTGGTCTTCAGCCACTTGGCGTGCTGGTTGAACATCGAGTCGACGATGTGGACGAACGCCTCGTAGCAGGAGAACAGCCCGTGGCGGCCGGTGAGGAGGTACCCCTCCAGCCACCCCTGACAGGTGTGCTCGGACAGGATCTCCATGACCCGACCGTCGACGGCCAGGTTCACGTCGACCGGCAGCACCTCCGCGTTCCACGCCTTGGCCGTGACCTCGTACAGCGCCCCCAGGCGGTTGGACTCGGTCTCGTCCGGTCCGAAGACCCGGAAGTTGGCCGCCGCCGCGTTGCCGGCCATCACGTCCCGCAGGAACGAGCCGAGGACCCGCGTCGGCTCCGAGGCGGTGGCACCCGGAACCTTGACCTCCCGGGCGTAGTCGCGGAAGTCGGGCAGGTTCAGGTCGCGAAGGAGGAGCCCGCCGTTGGCGTGGGGGTTGGCGCCCATGCGGCGACCACCGGTGGGGGCGAGGGCCGCCAGCTCGGGTCGAAGCCGGCCGTCCTCGTCGAACAGCTCTTCCGCCCGGTAGCTGCGCATCCAGTCCTCCAGGGCCCGGAGGTGGCCGGGGTTGGTACGCACCTCGGTGAGCGGCACCTGGTGCGCCCGCCATGTGCCCTCGCTGGGCAGGCCGTCGACCTCGGCCGGCCCCGTCCACCCCTTGGGCGTCCGCAGCACGATCATCGGCCACCGGGGGCGGCCCGCCGTGCCGGCGGCGGCGTCGGCCTTGATCTCGGCGAGGCGGTCGAGGATGGTGTCGAGGGTGGCGGCCATGGCCTGGTGCATGGCCTCCGGCTCGCGCCCGTCGACGAAGTACGGGGTGTGGCCGTAGCCCCGGAGGAGGCTGGTCAGCTCGTCGTCGCCGATGCGGGCCAGGACGGTGGGGTTGGCGATCTTGTAGCCGTTGAGGTGCAGGATCGGCAGCACCACCCCGTCCCGCCGGGGGTCGACGAACTTGTTGGAGTGCCAGCTGGTGGCCAGGGCCCCCGTCTCCGCCTCGCCGTCGCCGATGACGCACGCCACCAGCAGGTCGGGGTTGTCGAAGGCGGCACCGTAGGCGTGGGACAGGGCGTAGCCGAGCTCGCCGCCTTCGTGGATCGAGCCGGGCGTCTCGGGTGCGGCATGGCTGGGGATACCGCCGGGGAAGGAGAACTGCCGGAAGAGGCGGGCCATGCCCCGGCCGTCGGGCGTGATGGTCGGGTACAGCTCGCTGTAGGTGCCCTCCAACCAGGTGTTGGCGACCATGCCCGGCCCGCCGTGACCGGGGCCGCAGACGTAGATGACGTCGAGGTCGCGCCGGCGGATGACCCGGTTGAGGTGGGCGTAGACGAAGTTCAGGCCGGGCGTGGTGCCCCAGTGGCCGAGGAGGCGGGGCTTGACGTGCTCGGGCCGGAGCGGCTCCCGCAGCAAGGGGTTGTCGAGGAGGTAAATCTGGCCCACCGACAGGTAGTTGGCCGCCCGCCAGTAGGCGTGGATGCCGGCCAGCTCATCGGGCGTGAGGGTGACGGTGGACGAGGCCATTCGCCGACGGTAGGCGCCTCGTGGCGGGGGTCGAACGCCGGGGCGGCCGAGAGGGCGGGCGGGGGCGGGGCACCGAGGCTCAGAAGACGGCGAACACCAGCAGGGCGGCGACGGGGATGACGAGCCAGCCCACGACGGTGACGACGATGGCGACGGCGGCGAACATGCGGGCGTTGTCCTTGGGCGGGCGTCCGCACCAGCCGACGGTCTCCCACAGGGCACCGAGGGGTCGGTCCAGGCTGAGGCGGATGCGGCGGCGGGCGATCGCCGCCCCGTGAAGGACCACCCACGACACGGCCACCAGCAGCACGAAGGCGACCAGGCCGCCCACGACCAGCCCACCCCGTGAGCCGAAGGCGGCCGAGGCCCCGCCCCGGAAGATCTGGGCCACCGACGAGGCGGCGGCGCCGCCGGCGAGAGCCGTGGGGAGAACGCTCGTCCTCTTCTTGTAGGACGGCGCCGCCCGCTCGACGTCCATCCGGGCCCGGATGACCACCATGCGGTAGGGATCGTCGGCCGGCATCCACCCCAGCCGGCGGGTGTACAGGTCGCGGAGGGAGTCGACCACCTGTCCCTGGTGACCTCGGACGATGGGGCGGATCGCCTGCTGGGCGAGGTAGCGGACGGCCCCGGTGAGGGGGCCGAGGCTGAGCTGGCTGGGCGGTCGCGAGCCGTTGCGGGCCAGCACCTCCAGCGCGTGCATCGCCACCCGATGGGCGTCGACGAAGCGTTCGGGGAACGCGAGCGTGCGGGTGTTGGCCAGGTGGCGCACGATGTCCCGCTCCACCCGACCCTGCCCGCCGAGGTCGTTGAGGATCTCGTCGGTGGCGGCGTCGTCGTCGTAGAGGAGGCGGAGCTGGGCCATACGGCGGCCGAGCTCGTCGATGATGAGAGAGTCGTCGTCGGGCGGCCGGTCGCTCACGGCGCGGACGTTACGCCCGCCGGCGGTTAGAAGTCGGCGTTCCTCGGGGTGCGGGGGAAGGGGATGAGGTCGCGCACGTTGGCCATGCCGGTGATGTAGGCCATCGTCCGCTCGAAGCCGAGGCCGAAGCCGGCGTGGGGGACGGTGCCGTAGCGGCGCAGGTCGCGGTACCACCAGTACGCATCACGGTCGAGGCCGACCTCGTCGATGCGGGCGTCGAGGACGTCGAGGCGCTCCTCCCGCTGGCTGCCACCGATGATCTCGCCGATGCCGGGGGCGAGCACGTCCATCGCCGCCACCGTCCGCCCGTCGTCGTTGACCCGCATGTAGAAGGCCTTGATGGCCTTGGGGTAGTTCATGACCACGACCGGCCGGCCGACGACCTTCTCGGTGAGGTACCGCTCGTGCTCCGACTGCAGGTCGATGCCCCAGGCCACGGGGAACTCGAACCGCACCCCCTCATCGACGGCCCGGGTGAGGCGGGCGATGGCGTCGGTGTAGTCCATGCGTTCGAAGGCGGAGTCGACCAGGCGCTCGACCCGGCCGACGCAGTCGGGGTCGATCCGCTCGGCGAAGAAGGCCATGTCGTCGCCCCGCTGGTCGAGGACGGCCCGGCAGACGGACCGGAGGCAGGCCTCGGCCAGGTCGGCGTCGGCGGACAGGTCGGCGAAGGCGATCTCGGGCTCGACCATCCAGAACTCGGCCAGATGGCGGGCGGTGTTGGAGTTCTCGGCCCGGAACGTCGGTCCGAACGTGTACACCCGGCTCATGGCGAGGCAATAGGCCTCCACGTTGAGCTGCCCGGACACCGTGAGGTGGGTCTCCCGGCCGAAGAAGTCCTCCGAGAAGTCACCCCCGTGGGTGACCTGGTCGAGCGTGGACACCCGGAACATCTCGCCCGCGCCCTCGGCGTCGTTGGCGGTGATGATCGGGGTGTGAACCCAGAAGAAGCCCTGCTCGTCGAAGAACCGGTGGATGGCCATCGACAGGCAGTGCCGGACCCGGGTGACGGCCCCGAACGTGTTGGTGCGGGCCCGGAGGTGGGCGACCTCCCGGAGGTACTCGAACGAATGCTGCTTGGGCGCCAGCGGGTAGGTCTCGGGATCGTCGACCCAGCCCACCACCTCGACCGACCCGGCCTGGATCTCCACCGACTGGCCCTTGCCTTTCGACTCGGCCAGGACGCCGGTGACGATGACCGAGCAGCCGGTGGTGAGCCGGGCCACCTCGCTCTCGAAGTTCGGCAGCGACGCCCGGGCCACCGCCTGGATCGGGTCGAAGCAGGAGCCGTCGTGGACGGTGAGGAACGCCAGCCCGCCCCCCGCCTTGGACTCCCGCCGGTTGCGGACCCAACCCTTGACGACCACCGTCGTCCCCACCGGAACCCGCCCGCGCAGGGCATCGACGACCCGCACCTCGGCGGCCGGGTCCGTCACCGGAGCCGTTCGGCCAGCAGCTTCTGCACCACCTGGGGGTTGGCGTTCCCGCTCGACGCCCGGATCACCTGGCCCACGAAGAAACCGAACAACGCCGCCTTGCCTCCCCGGTAGGCGGCGACCTTGTCCGGGTTGGCGGTGACGACCTGGTCGACGAGGGCCGTGATGGCGCCCTCGTCGCTCACCTGGGTCAATCCCCGTTCGGCGATGATCCGCTCGGGGGTGCGGCCCCGCTCCACCATCTCGGCGAAGACCTCCTTGCCCGCGGCGCCGGTGATCGCCCCCGACTCGACCGCGGTGACCAGCGTCGCCAGCCCCTCGCCCGTGATCGGCGCGTCGGCCAGCGGCCGGTCGCCCAGGGCGGCCGGCAGCTCGTTGATGATCCAGCGGGCCACCGCCGGTGCCTGGGCGCCGGCGGCGACGGCGGTGATGAACACGTCGCCGGTGGCCAGGTCGCCGGTGAGCAGGTCGGCGTCGGCGTCGGAGATCCCGTGCTCCGCCGGCCACCGGGCCAGCCGGTCGGCCAGCACCGGCTCCCGCAACCGGGCCTCGGCCCGGTACTCCACCCGGCTCCGCTTCGGCGGGCGGGTCTTGGCCTTCTCCGATTTCTCCCGCCGCTCGGTCGCGGCCGCGGCCGGCGCCGCCTCCTCGGCGTGGCCCTGCCACCCGTCCCGCAGGGTGACGACGCGGTTGAGCACCAGCCCCCCGGGCCGGGAGTCCTCGGCGTCGACGACGAAGTACCCCACCCGCTCCAGCTGCCAGTGACTGCCGGGCGGGGCGTCGGCCAGGCTCGGCTCGAGCACAGCGCCGGTGATCACCCTGAGCGAGTCGGGGTTGAGGTGGTCGGCCAGGTCGCCCTCCGCCTCCTCCGGCCGGGGGACCCGGAACAACCGGTCGTAGAGCCGGACCTCGGCCGGCACCGCGTGCGCGGCCGACACCCAGTGGACGACGCCCCCCACCTGGAGCCCCTCCGGCGTCCGGCCGACGGTGTCGGGGACGTGGTGGCAGCGCAGCTCGACCACCTCACCGTCCTCCTCCACGACCTCGTCGCACATGATGCAGTACCCGTGGCGCAGGCGCACCGTCCGACCCGGGGCCAGCCGGTGGTAGCCGGCGGGCGGGTCGACGGCGAAGTCGTCCCGGTCGATCCACAGCTCCCGGCCGAAGGGCAGCGTCCGCTCCCCCGCCCGTCCGACGTCGTCCGGGAAAGACGGGCCGGTCAGGTCCTGCACCTCGCCCTCGGGCCACGACGTGACCGTCACCTTCAGCGGTCGGAGGACGCCGAGCACGCGGGGCGCGGTCCAGTTGAGGTCGTCCCGGACGCAGAACTCGAGCTTGGCCAGGTCGACGGTGGAGTTCACCTTGGCCACCCCGATGAGGTCGGCGAAGGCCCGGATGGCCTGGGGTCGGTAGCCCCGCCGGCGCATCCCCGCGATCGTCGGCATGCGGGGATCGTCCCAGCCGGCGACGTGGCCGTCCTCCACCAGGCGCAGCAGCTTGCGCTTGCTCAGCACCGTGTAGTCGATGTTGAGGCGGGCGAACTCGATCTGCTGGGGCCGGCTGAACCCGTGCCGCTCCGCCACCCGGGTGTGCTCGAGCACCCAGTCGTACACCTCCCGGTTGTTCTCGAACTCCAGGGTGCAGAGGGAGTGGGTCACCCCCTCGATGGCGTCGGAGATCGGGTGGGCGAAGTCGTACATCGGGTAGATGGGCCAGGCGTCGCCGGTGCGGTGGTGGTGGTCGTGGCGGATCCGGTAGAGCAACGGGTCGCGCAGCTTCATGTTGGGCGCGGCCAGGTCGATGCGGGCCCGCAGGACGCAGGCGCCGTCGGCCAGCACGCCCGACCGCATCTGGCGGAGGAGGGCCAGGTTCTCCTCCACGCTGCGATCCCGGTACGGCGACGGCCGCCCCGGCTGGCGCAGGCTGCCCCGGTACTCCTTGATCTCGTCTTCGGTGAGGTGGTCGACGTAGGCCCTGCCCGCGGCCACCAGGTCCTCGGCCAGGAGGTACATCTCGTCGAAGTAGTCGGAGGCGTAGAGGGCGTGGTCGCCGAACGAGAACCCGAGCCAGCGGACGTCGTGCTCGATCGAGTCGACGTACTCGACGTCCTCTTTGGCCGGGTTGGTGTCGTCGAAGCGGAGGTTGCAGTGCGACCCGTACTCCTGGGTGATCCCGAAGTTGAGGCAGATCGACTTGGCGTGACCGATGTGGAGGTAGCCGTTGGGCTCGGGCGGGAAGCGGGTGACGACCCGGCCGCCGTGCTTTCCGGAGCGGAGGTCGGCCTCGATGATCTCCCGGATGAAGTCGGACCGCGCCGGCTCGGCGGGTGCGTCGCTGGTCACCCGTCTCACTCTACCGAGGGTGTTTCGCGGGGCCCGCTGGTTACCCTCGCTCGTGCCCCTCCGCGACGCCACCCCTGACGACCTGGACGCCATCGCCGAGCTCATCCGGGCCCTGGCCGGGTACGAGCGCCTGACCGACGAGGTGGTGTGGACCGACGAGCAGCTGCGACAGTCGCTCTTCGGCCCGGACGCGGTGCCCCGGGTGGTGCTGGCCGAGGTCGACGATCCGGGTCCGGGGACGCTGGCGATCGCGGGCATGGCCATCTGGTACCGCACCTACTCCAGCTTCCTGGCCCGGCCTGGAATCTGGCTGGAGGACCTGTTCGTCCGCCCCGAGCACCGCGGCCGCGGCCTGGGCCGGGCGCTCCTCGACCACCTCTTCGAACGCGCCGACGGAGGTCGGGTCGAGTGGGCCGTGCTCGACTGGAACACCCCGTCGATCGAGTTCTACGACTCCCTCGGCGCCCACCCCGTCCCCGGCTGGATCCGCTACCGGTGGACCCGGGAACGCCCTCCCGAGGGATGACGCGAGAGGGTCGCCTTAGAAGATCAGGACCAGCAGCAGGATGATGAGGAGGATCCCGCCCAGGCCGAGCCCGCCGCCCCGGTACCTCCC
This sequence comes from Actinomycetota bacterium, assembly GCA_034666105.1. Classification (GTDB taxonomy): domain Bacteria; phylum Actinomycetota; class Acidimicrobiia; order Acidimicrobiales; family AC-14; genus JAXDMK01. The sequence continues at coordinate 10,542 of JAXDMK010000175.1, forward strand.
TCCGCCGTAGCCGAACCCGCCGAAGAGGGCGAGCAGGATGAGGACGACCAGGATGATCGTGAGTAGGTCCATAGCGGCAATGTCACCACCGGCGTGCTCGCCGAAACTCGGGCGTCAGACGGTGGGGGCGGCGAAGGTGTCGCAGCCGCTGATGGCCGTCGACCGGTAGCCGTTGAGGAACCACCGCTGGCGCTGCTCGGACGTGCCGTGGGTGAACGATTCCGGGTTGACCTGGCCCTGCACCTTCTCCTGGATGCGGTCGTCGCCGATGACGGAGGCGGCGTCGAGGCCGTCGGCGATGTCCTGATCGGTGAGCTCGTCGATGAATCCGGTGGCGACCGCCCCCTGGGCCCACATGCCGGCCAGGCAGTCGGCCTGCAGCTCGAGGCGCACGCTGGTGCTCTGGGGCCCGGTGTCGTCACCGTTCCGGGCCCGGCTGAACACCCCCCTCTGATACTCCACGTGGTGGCCGTACTCGTGGGCGATCACGTAGGCCTCGGCGAACGGCCCCCCTTTGGCTCCGAACTGGCTGCGGAGCTCGTCGTAGAAGCCGAGGTCGATGTAGACCGTCTGGTCGGCGGAGCAGTAGAAGGGCCCGACGTCGGACGTGCCCAGCCCGCACCCGGTCTGGGTCTGGCCCTGGTAGAAGACCGTCGGCGCCTTGGTGTAGCCGGGCAGGTTGTCCTCCCAGTACGCCTGCACGCTGTTCACGACGCCGACGATGCGGCAGTCCTCCTTCTGGTTGGCGTCGGCGCCCGTGACGCACTCCTTCGACAGGTCGGTATCGAGCCCGCCGAGGGAGGGGAAGGTCGGCGTGCCGCCCCCGCCGTTGCCCGTCAGCAGCTGGAAGACGAGGAAGAGCACGCCCACCAGGCCGCCGCCGCCGGCCAGGAGCGGCCCCGCGCCGCGACGGTCGGACACCTGCGACGTGTCGAGTTGGGCGTCGCCTCGGAATCGCACCGTCGATACCTCCCGTGTTCCTTCTGGATGATGTGGGGAATGCATTCCCCCTCAGGCCCGAGAGGAGTCAATCATGACGACATCCGACACGGAATCCGACACCTGGTACTGGTGCCTGCGTCACCGCCGGGTGGAGCGGGCGGCCGACAGCACCTGCCCACCGGACGACCGCATGGGCCCGTACAAATCGCAGGCGGAAGCCGAGGGGTGGCGGGACAAGGTGGACGCCCGCAACCAGAAGTGGGACGACGAGGACAAGGCCTGGTCGGGCGAGGAGGACTGACCGCCGACCGTCGGGGCCCGGGGTCAGCGCAGGCCGGGCATGACCTCGGACGCGAACTCCTCGATGCGGGGCCAGCTCTCGGCCGGCCAACTGGCGATGAGGTGGGACACCCCCAGGGCGACCAGGTCGTCGACCCGCCGCCGCACCTCGTCCCACGGCTCCGACAGCGACAGGTTGGTGGAGAGCGCGATCTCGGACGGGTCCCGTCCCGCCTCCGCCGCCGCCCGGCGCACGATGCCCAGCTTGCGGGCCATCTCCGCCGGCGGGCCGAAGCCGTGCCACACGTCGGCCTGGCGCCCGGCCACGGGCAGGGTGAGGCGATCGCCGCCGGCGCCCACCCAGATGGGGGGATGGGGCCGTTGCACCGGCTTGGGGTTGTAGGAGCCGCCGGCCAGGCGGTAGTAGCGCCCGTCGAAGTCGGCGCCGTCCTCCGTCCACAGCAGCCGGCAGACCTGGATCGCCTCCTCCATGCGTCCCGCCCGCTCCTTCACCGACGGGAAGTCGATGCCCAGGCGACGGTGCTCGGCTGCATGCCAGGCGGCGCCGATGCCGAGGTTGACCCGGCCGCCGGACACGTGATCGACGGTGACGACCTCGGCCGCCAGCACCGACGGGTGGCGGTAGGTGACCCCGGTGACCAGAGCCCCCAGGCGGATGCGGCTGGTGGACGCGGCCAGGGCGGCGAGGGCGGTGTACGCCTCCAGGCACGGACCACCCGGTTCGCCGTAGAGGGGGGTGAAGTGATCGAACACCCAGGCCGACTCGAACCCGGCCTCCTCCGCGAAGCGGGTGCGGGCCAGGAGCTGGTCCCACGTGAGCTGGTGCTGGGAGACGTCGACGCCGATGAGCATTCCTCCAGCGTCGCGCGGGCGCCGGCTGCGCCCGCACCGGAGGTTCCTGCGCCACGGGGTGGGTAGCACCCTTGTCAGATTCACCGCCCGTCACTACCGTCAGCGGTTGGATCACCACGAAAGGACGACGGCGTGGACAGGCGAGCGAGCAGGTCGATTTGGTCGGGGCGGCAGCGGGCGGTGCGGACGGCGGCGGTGGTGATGGCGGCGGTGACGGTGCTCGCCCTCCAGCCGGCACCGGCCCGGGCGGACACCTTCGGCACCAACTTCTTCCCCGGCCACTGGGGCCCCAACCAGCACCTCACGGTGGCCACCAACAACCCCTATTACCGGTCGGTGGCGGTCATCGACAACACCGGTGACCCGTCGTTGAGCCAGCACATCCAGACGTTCGCCCAGATCATGAACGCCCTGCACAACGGCTACAACGCCAACTACCCGGTGATCCTCTACTACCAGAACATCTTCTTCGCTCCCGGTCAGCCGTGCGCCCTCGGCCCGCCCCAGTTCATCGTGCTGTGCAAGGACGAGACCCTCGGCGGCGGCGGCTCCCTCAGCGCCCCCGGCTCGGCGGCCATCTTCCCGGGCCCCGCTCCCGCCAACCACATCTTCTACGCCATCGGCCGCTTCCGTCCCAGCATCGTCGACCCCATGTGCACAGGCGACAAGTTCCGGCTGGTGGTGCAGATCTTCAGCAACACGCTTGGGCTCGACTACAACCTGACGAACGCGGCGTCGGCCATGTTCCCGACCATCCCCCTCGGCGGCTGCACCCTCACCGGTTGGACCCAGGCCGAGCTCGACCGCATGAACCTGATGTACAACCACGCGGTGGGCTAGGCGCCCGGCCTTCAGCCCTCGTCCTCGTCGAGGAGATCGAGGTCGACTCCCGCGGGGCGGGGAGCGCGGGCCGGCGTCACCCTTCCCAGGAGCATCTTGGCCGCCAGGAGGAGGGCGACGGCTGCGCTCGGCTGCAGGGGTAGGCGGTCGAGGCTGACGAGGGGCCGCAGCGACCACTCGTCGTCGATCCAACCGTCCTTCTCGTACTCGCCGTAGGTCACCCGGGCCACCGCCGAACCGCCCGTCTCCACCAGGACCAGCACGTGGCCGGCACTTTCCGGCGCCGGGCGGAGGGCGGCCACCGGCGCGCTGGTCTCGTCCCGCACATCGATCACGGGGTTCACGCCCGCCCGCCGGCGGAGGAAGGTGGCGAGGGCGGCCCCGTCGGGTCCGTGGGCCACCAGGGCGTCGGCCGCGGCCTGGTAGCGCGCCACCCGGAACAGCTCGTCGCCGGCGAGGGTGACGCACGCCAGCGGGGGGACGGCCCGGTGGTCGGCCCCCTCCACGTGGGCCTCGAGGAAACCCTCGTCGTCCACGAAGATGAGCGAGGAATGGGGCCGAACCCGCAGCAGGGTGCACGCCGGCCCCAGGGCGAAGGGCGTCGCGCCCGCGGGCCGGGCCGGATAGAACCCGTCGGCCAGGGTTATCCCCAGTGCGTCGGCCATCTGGGCCGGGTCGGGGCGGAGCTCAGCCAGGCATTCGGGGCACGACTGCATCCGGGCCGGCCAGTCCTTGCCGCAGTGACGGCACCGCGACGTGGCCGACAGCGCCTCCTTGTCGACCAGCTCGACGAAGCACTCCCGACAGGCGACCGCGCCCTCCGGCCACTCCCGACGGCAGGACGGGCACCAATGCGTAGTCAATCGAGGGCGAAAGTCAATCGAGGGCGAAAGTCAACCGGGGGCGAGCAGCAGCTTGAACTCGAGGGTGGCGTCGGACTCCACCGTCACGAACCCGCCCACGCTGGGCGGCGTCATCCCGAAGTCGGAGAAGGGGAACTTCAGGGAGCCGACGACCTGGCCCTGGTCTCCGTTGAGCTGCACGTCGAGGGGGATGGTGACGGGCTTGGTCACGCCGTGCAGGGTGAGATTGCCGGTGACCTCGGCCTTCACCGCCTGACCGGCCTCGGTGCCGGCGGGGAGCGTCACGGGCGCGGTGCTGGTGAAGGTGGCCTTGGGGAACTGGTTGGTCTCCAGCCCCGACGTCTTGATCCGGTTGTCACGCCGGCTCTCGTTGCTGGCCAGGGTGGACACGTCGACCTCGACGTTCACCGCATCGGCCACCAACTGGCTGCCCGTCCGCGTGACCGTGACCGTCCCCGTGACGGTGGTGGTGCGACCGACAGCGTCGCTGGTGGCGGGTAGCGACGCCAGCTTCTCCCGGACCCGGTAGCCGGCCTCGGACCCGTCGCCCATCGTCCACGTGCCCTCGAGGGCGCCCGAGGCCCCAGTCGAGGCCCCCGTCGAGGCCCCAGTCGACGCCCCAGTCGAGGTCGGGGTGGTGTTGCCCGCGGGCGTGTCCAGCGTGAACTTGTCCGGCGAGTCGTTGTTGAAAAAGAGCAGGTAGACGGCGGCCAGGGCGACCAGGGGAACCATCACGAGGGCCGTGATGACCCACGGGCCGAAGCGCCGCCCGACGACCTTGGCTTTCGGGGGGCGGTTGGGGGGCGGAGCCCCCCGACTGGGGACGTTCACGGGGCCTGCCTCCGGGTGCGGTGGTCAAGTGTCGCGCGACCTGCGGCGTCCGCCGACCGGTCGGTGCAGGGGGGAGGACCCACCGGCCGGCCGGCGACGCCGGGCTGCTGCTGTCCCCATTGAACCCGTCCCCGCTGTGAGCGGGCTGTGGAAGGACTGCGAAGTTGCTGAACCGCCTTGGCGCTTATGCGGCCCGGGTGGCCCGAGCGGCGGCCTGCCGCCGCCGGCGCAGGCGGCGCCGTTCGGTCTCGTCGAGGCCGCCCCACACCCCGTCGTCCTGACGGGTGGCGATGGCGTACTCGAGGCACTCCTCGCGGACGGGACAGGCGGCGCACACAGCCTTGGCCGGGCCCGCGTCGGCGTCGGTGGCAGGAAAGAAGATGTTGGTATCGAGGTCGCGGCAGGCACTCTGCTGCCGCCAGTTCTCCAGCGTTCGCTGTGTCTGAGCCATAGCACTCTTAGAACCCGTATAACTCCGTTGTCATTCCATCGCGCCGGCGAGGTCGTCGGCCGGGTCGCAGGATCACTACCGTGGAGGGCGTGGGACTCACTCGACTCGTCCACCAGGTGCGCGGGATCGAGTTCGGCGACCGGCTGGCGCTGGCCGACGGGGTGCTCACGGTCATCCGCGACGACGCCGCCGCCTGCTTCAACTCGCCCGGGTTGGCCTCGGTGACGCTTTCGGTGGCGGCGCCGGGGGAGTCGGCCCGGATCGTCAAGGTGCTCGACGCGGTGGAGCCCCGTACCAAGGGTCCCGGGGGCGGGGGGATATTCCCCGGCTTCCTGGGGCCGGCCGACGCGGCCGAGGTCGGCCACGGCGCCACCCACGTACTGCGGGGGGCGGCGGTCGTGGTGGCCGGTTACCTGCCCCGGGCCCAGGAGGCGGTCATCGACATGTCGGGCCCGGCCGCCGACCTGTCCCCCCTCGCCCAAACCGTGAACCTGGTCGTCGAGTTCGTCCCCGCCGACGGCGCCCCATGGGAGGACGTCGACCGCGCCCTCCGCCTGGGCGGCCTGCGCCTGGCCGCCCACCTGGCCGAGGCGGCTCTCGACGTGGAGCCCGACGCGGTGGAGGAGCCTCTCGACCCGGGCGCGGCCGAGGGGATGCCCAAGGTGGCCGCCCTCACCAACCTCCAGACCCAGGGGACGTTCAAGGACGTCTTCGTCTACGGGAAGTCCTTCGCCGGCGAGCAGCCCCGGGTGGTCGATCCCGGGGAGATCGACGACGGTGCCGTGGTCAGCGGCCAGTTCGGCCACCCGTCGCTCAAGAACCCCACCTGGGTCCACCAGAACCACCCGGTGGCAGCCGCCCTCCGGGCCCGCCACGGCGTCGACCTGTGCTTCGCCGGCGTGGTGATCTCCCCCGAGCCGGTGGCCATGGCAGCCAAGGAGGACATCTCGGCCGTCGCCGCCCGGGTGTGCGCCGAGGCCGGGTTCGACGCCGTCATCGTCACCAAGGAGGGCGGGGGCAACGCCGACGCCGACATGGCCCTCAAGATGGACGCCCTCGAAGACCTGGGGATCACCGCGGTGGGGCTGTTCGCGGAGATGTCGGGCATCGACGGCACCGGCCCGCCCATCGTCGTGCCCCCCGAGCGGGCCACGGCCATGGTGAGCACGGGCAACTACGACCACCGACTCTCGTTGCCGGCTGTCGACCAGGCCTACGGGGGCGAGCGGGTGGCGCTGGTCGATCAGCCCGCCACCGACGCCATGGAACTGCCCACGGCCGTCATCTACTGCTCCCTCAGCTGCCTGGGCTGGGGGAGACTGAGAGCACTCGTATGAGACCGGGAAGATGAGAGTCGTCCACTACATCAACCAGTTCTTCGCCGGCGTCGGCGGGGAGGACTCGGCCGCCACCGGACCGGCGTCGACGCCCGAGGCCAAGGGTCCCGGACGCAAGCTGGCCAACCTCCTGGGGCCCGATCACCAGATCGTGGCCACGGTGTGGTGCGGCGACGACTACGCGGTCGGCACCGCCGGCGCCATGGACGAGATCCTCACCCTCATCCAGGCGGCCGAACCCGACCTGGTCATCGCCGGCCCCGCCTTCACCAGCGGCCGCTACGGGCTGGCCTGCGCCCGGGTGGTGGCCGCGGCCACCGCCGCCGGCCTCAACGCGGTGGCCTGTATGCACCCCGACAACCCCGGGCTCGACGAGGCCGGGGCGGCGCCGGTGGTGGCCTCGGGCGAGGTGGCCCGGTCGATGGGCCCGTCCCTCGACACCCTGGCCGGGGCGGCCAGGACGCTGCTCCTGGGCGCCGAGCTCACCGTCGACGACGGTCGTATCGGGCGCCTTCCTCGCCGGTCGGTGCTCGACGAGGCCAACGCCGCCACCCGGGCCGTCGACCTCGTCCTGGCCCGCCTGGCGGGCGACCGCGACGCCACCGAGGTCCCCCTCCCCCGCTTCGACCAGGTGACGCCGGCGGCGCCGGTCGACGATCCGTCGGCGGTCACGTTCGCCTTCGTCACCGAGGGCGGTCTGGTGCCCGACGCCAACCCCGGCGGCCTGGAGTCGGCCCGGGCCACCCGCTGGCTGCGCTATCCCATCGAGGACATGAGCCGCATGGAGACGGGCGAGTGGCGGTCGGTGCACGGCGGCTTCTCCACCGTCTTCGCCAACGCCGACCCCAACCGCATCCTGCCCCTCGACGTGGCCCGGGAGCTGGAGGGCGAGGGCCGCATCGGAGCGCTCATGGCCGAGTACTTCGTCACCACCGGCAACGGCACGTCGGTGGCCAACGCCCGTCGCTTCGGGGTGGAGTGGGCGGCCGACATCCGCCGGTCGGGGGCCCGGGCCGCCATCCTCACCGCCACGTGAGGAACGGGCACGCGTTGCGGGGCAACGCTGGCAAAAGAGCTGGAGCGGGCGGGGATCCCCACCGCCCTGCTCTGCAACCTGGTCTCCATCGCCCAGCGGGTGGGCGCGCCCCGCATCGTCCGCACCCGGGGCATCCCCTACCCGGCCGGCGACCCCTCGCTGTCGCCGGAGGACGAGCACGCCTGGCGCCGGCGCCTGGTCGAGCAGGGGCTGGCCGCGGTCTCCACCCACGTCTCCCAACCGACTGTCTTCGAGGTCTCCGCTGAATGAGTGAAGCGATCATCACCGCATCGACCCAGGTCCTGGCCCACGTGCCGGGACTGGCCGAGCACGGATCCAAGCCCCGGCGGGAGCTGCCCCGCGACGCAGAGGTCGCCGCCAACTTCGCCGCCGCCCTCCGGTCCTACGACGACGCCGTCGCCTACGGGCCCCACCAGGCCTACGTCAACGCCGTCCACCCCCGCGACCTGCCGCCCCGGCCGTGGGTCGGCGCCGGGTTGCCGGGCGCCGGCCGGTTCGCTCCGGCGGGCGAGATCATGCCCGAGGACGAGTTCCTCGGGCTCATGGCGATCGTCGACGACTTCGGCCTGCTCTCCATCTCCCCGGCGGTGGCGGAGCGGGCCGCGGCCGCCCTCGCCGGGCATCCCCTGGCCAAGGGCCTCGACCTCGACCGCCTCGACAAGGCGTCGGCCGACCTGGGCGCGGTGGCGGCCGAGTCCGGCACCACCCGCATCGGCACCCCGGACGACCTCCGGGCCGTCATGCGCTGGGGCGAGGGGTTCGACGAGTCGCTGACGTCGGTGGTGCTGCTCGACAACCTGGCGGCCAAGGCCACCGCCACCCTGGCCCTCCTCCACCTGCTCGACAAGACCGACGTCGACCCGCTGTCGATCCCCTACGTCCTCGGCTGCGGCGAGGAGGCCATCGGCGACCGCTACCAGCGGGGCGGCGGCAACATGGGCAAGACGGTGGCCGAGAAGGGCGGGCTCCTCCAGGCCAGCGGGGCCGACATCAAGAACTTCTGCGCCGCGCCCGTCCCCGCCCTGGTCATGGCCGGCGCCCTGGTCAGCAGCGGCGTGTTCGACCGGGTGGCCGTCATCGCCGGCGGGTCGATGGCCAAGCTGGGCATGAAGTTCCAGGGCCACCTGAAACACGGTCTCCCCATCCTGGAGGACGTCCTCGGCGGCACCGCGGCCCTGGTCGAGCGGGCCGACGCGGCCGCCTCCGCCGGCCGCCACGGGCCCCGGATCCGCCTCGACGCCGTCGGCCGCCACACCGTCTCCGCCGGCGGCTCCCAGCCCCAGGTGATGGCCGCCCTCGCCCTCGAGCCCCTGTCCCGCCTGGGCCTGCCCTTCTCGTCGATCGACGACTTCGCCACCGAGCTCCACAACCCCGAGATCACCGAGCCCCAGGGGTCGGGCAACGTCCCCGAGCGCAACTACCGCACCATCGCCGCCCTGGCGGTGAAGGCGGGCGACATCGAGCGGGCCGACATCGCCGACTTCGTCGTGAAACACGGGATGCCCGGGTACGCTCCGACACAGGGCCATCTGGCCTCGTCGCTCTGCTACCTCCCCCACGCCGTCGAGCGACTCACCAGTGGAACCGCCGAAAGGGTCATGTTGATCGCCAAAGGAAGTCTCTTCCTCGGTCGGATGAGTCAGCTCTCCGACGGCATGAGCGTGCTGCTGGAGCGTCAATCATGAGGGCGCAGTCATGACCAGCGAGCTGGTCGGTGAGGCCACCCGCGACAACTTCCAGGAAGTCGTGTCCCAGGGCACGGTGCTGGTCGACGTCTGGGGCCCCGACTGCCAGCCCTGCCTCGCCCTCAACCCCCACGTCGAGAAGCTGGCCGAGGCCCACGCCGGCGACCTCAAGGTCGTCAAGCTGGAGGCGCCCAAGGCCCGCCGGCTGTGCATGTCGATGGGGCTCATGGGGCTCCCGATCTTCCTCCTGTACAAGGACGGCGCCGAGGTCGACCGCATCTCCGGACCGGCAGCCAACACGCCGGCCCAGGTCACCGCGTTCGTCGAGAAGAATCTCGCGGGAGGGGGGTGAGCAAAGTGTTCCAGGACAAGTTCGTGATCGCCATGGGCGAGCGCGACGGCATCTCCGGACCGTCGATCGCCGCCTGCGTCAAGGCCGCCGGCGGCAACGTGGTCTTCGTGGCCACGGAGTGCTTCGTCTGAACGGCTTCAGGGGCCATGGACCTGCAGAGCCAGGAGACGATTCTCCGACTCTCTGAGGCGCACGGTGCTCCCAACCTGCTCGTCCTGCTCGGTGCCCCCGATCCGGAGGCAGCCGAGATCTCGGCCGAGACGGTGATCCTGGGAGACCCGGCCTACGCAGGTGTCTTGGCCGAGGTCCAGTTGGGCCTCGACGTGTTCCACATCCTCGAAGACGAGGTGAAAGCCGCCATCCCGGACGACGTCTGGGAGGAACAGATCGGCGTCATGGCCGACGTCCTCGACGCGGAAGGACTGGCGGCGGCGGTGGCGGGCATGCGCGCCCAAAAGCCCGCCTAACTGCGAACTGGTGACACTTTGTCCGCCCAGGGCCGGATGAAGTGTCACCAGTTCGGACTGTTGGCCAGCAGTCGTAGGTTGGGGGCCAAATGCCCACCATGAACACCAACCTCGACGAGATCGCCGACGGCATCTTCCAGATCTCCACCTTCATGCCCTACGTCGGCGAGCGGGGCTTCACCATCAACCAGTTCCTGATCCGCGCCGACGAGCCGCTGCTCTTCCATCTCGGTCCCCGGCGCCTGTTCGAGAACATGACCGAGTTCGCGGGGCGGGTGACCAAGCTCAGCCGCATCCGCTTCCTCGCCTTCAGCCACGTGGAAGCCGACGAGTGCGGCGCTCTCCCCCAGTGGCTGAAGGTGGTCCGCCGTGACGCCGAGGTGGTGATGGGCGACGTGGCCGCCAACTGGACGGCGTCCGAGCTCACCGACCACCCGGTGACGGCCCTGCGCAACGGCTACCTCCTCGAGCTGGGCGACAAGCGGGTGCGGTGGAAGGCCACCCCCCACGTCATGCACGGGTGGGACGCGGGCATGCTCCTGGAGGAGACCACCAACACCCTCATGTGCGCCGACGTGTTCACCCAGCTGGGCGAGCGACCCCCGGTGACCGACAGCGCCGACATCGTGGAGTGGGCCCTGGCCGCGGAGGATGTCATGGGCGCCACCGCCATCACCCCGTCGCTGCCCGCCACCCTCCTGGAGCTGGCCGAGATGCGGCCCGACACGCTCGCCGTCATGCACGGGGCGTCGTACAACGGCGACTGCCGCGACGCCCTCCACGCCCTGGCCGAGGCCTACCTCCACCGCCTGGAGAACCAGATGCCCTGAGGGCCGCTGGGGGTAGGCTCCACCCCAGGTGTGCCGGGAAGTCTGGTCGGCGTCTGAGTCCGACGCGACCCCGGAGCCCGCCTTGCCCCATTCCCACCAGCGCCCGTCCAGCCTGCGGGAGTTCCTCCGGACGGAGGCGGCCGGCGGGGTCGCCCTCTTCCTGGCCACGGCCGGGGCCCTGGCCTGGGCCAACTCGGCGTGGGGCGACGGCTACGTCACCGCCTGGCACACCGCGATGCGTCTCCAGGTCGGCTCGGTCGGGTTCGACGGCGACCTCCGCCACCTGGTCGACGAGGGCCTGATGGCCCTCTTCTTCTTCGTGGTGGGGCTGGAGATCAAGCGGGAGCTGGTCGCGGGCGAGCTCCGCGAGTGGCGGACGGCCGCCCTGCCCGCCATCGCCGCCGCCGGGGGGATGGTCGTGCCGGCGCTGGTCTACCTGGCCGTGACCGCCGGCGGGCCCGCGGGACGGGGGTGGGGGATCCCCATGGCCACCGATATCGCCTTCGCCGTGGGGGTGGTCGCCCTGCTCGGGCGGCGGGTGCCATCCTCGCTGAGGCTGTTCCTGCTCACCCTGGCCATCGTCGACGACATCGGGGCCATCGTGGTGATCGCCGTCTTCTACACGGGCAGGATCTCCTGGGGTGCGCTGCTGGCTGCGGCCCTGGTGCTGGCGGCCATGGCCGGCCTGCGGGCGGGGGGTGTGGTGTGGCTGCCGGTCTACGGGCTGTTGGGGCTGGGCGTGTGGCTGGCCTTCTACGAGTCCGGCGTGCATGCCACCATCGCCGGGGCCGTGCTCGGCCTCCTCGCCCCGGTCGCCGTCGCCGAGCGGCTGGAACCCGTCCTCCATCCCCTGACCAGCTTCCTCATCGTCCCCCTGTTCGCCCTGGCCAACGCCGGGATCGTCCTCGGCGGGGCGGCCCTCGATGCGCCCGACGGCACCCGCATCGCCCTGGCGGTGGGCCTGGGCCTGGTGGTGGGCAAGCTCGTCGGGGTCAGCGCCGCCGCCGGGCTGGCCGTCCGCCTGGGGATTGGGTCGCTGCCGGACGGGGTCGGCTGGGGCCAGCTGATCGGCATCGCCGCCCTCGCCGGGATCGGCTTCACCGTCTCCCTCTTCGTGGCCGGGCTGGCCTTCGCCACGCCCCAGGCGGAGGACGCGGCCAAGATCGGCGTCATGGTCGCGTCGGGGGTGGCGTCGGGGCTGGGGGTGGCGATCCTGCTGCTCTCGGCGCGCGGGTCAGCGGGGCGCGGCAATCACGCCGCCGGTACGCTGCCGCGGTGACGGCGCCGGCCATAGACGTTCCCCGGGGAGGGGATGAGCCGCGCCTCCGGTATCTCCCCGCGATCGACGGACTCCGGGCGCTGGCCGTCTCCGCCGTCCTCGCCTACCACGCCGGCATCGGCTGGGCTCGGGGCGGATTCCTCGGCGTCGACGTGTTCTTCGTCATCAGCGGCTACCTGATCACGGGCCTGCTGCTGGCCGACTACCGCCGTACGGGCCAGCTGCGGCTGGTCCATTTCTGGCGGCGAAGGGCCCGACGCCTGCTGCCGGCCCTCTTTCTCGTCCTGGCCGCGGTGGCGGTGGCGGTGCCCCTGCTCGCGCCCGACCAGGGCTTCCGGCTGCGGGCCGACGTGCTGGCCGCCCTCGGCTACGTCAGCAACTGGCGGCTGATCTTCGAGCACCAGTCGTACTTCCAGTCCCTGGGCCGGCCGCCGCTGCTCCAGCACCTGTGGAGCCTGGCCGTGGAGGAGCAGTTCTACCTGCTCTGGCCCCTCGTCCTGGCCCTGCTGCTGCGGTGGCGGGAGCCCCGCCGGCTGGTGGCACCCATCCTCGGGCTGGCCGCCGCCTCCACCCTGCTCATGGCCGCCCTCCACGACCCCACCGGCGACCCGTCCCGGGTCTACTACGGCACCGACACCCGGGTGGCCGCCATCCTGGTGGGCGCGGCGCTGGCCTGCGTCCCCCTGCGCTGGAAGCGGTCCACCGACAAGATGTCGGTCGGGGGGCGGGTGGCGCTGGAGGTGACGGGCGGGGCCGTGCTGGTGGGGTTGTGGCTGTGCCTGTCGCGCGTCGACCAGTTCGGCCCCCGGCTCTACCGGGGCGGGTTCCTGGGGACCGCCGTCCTGGCCGCGGGCGCGATCGTGGTCGCCGCCCACCCCCGGTCGTGGGTGGCGGGCGCCCTGGGCTGCCGGCCCCTGGTGTGGCTGGGCCGGCGGTCGTACGCCATCTATCTGTGGTTCTGGCCCGTGTTCATGCTCACCCGGCCCCACAGCGATGTCCCCCTGCAGGGAACGCAACTGCTCGCCCTCCGCATCGCCATCACCCTGGCCCTGGCCACCGCCTCCTACCGGTGGGTGGAGAAGCCGGTGCGCGAGGGCGCCCTGGGCCGGGCGTGGGTCGACATCCGTTCGGGGTTCTTCCGGCGGGCGCGTCCGTCGGTGACCGCCACCCAATGGGCGTTGGGCTCGGCCGCGGCCCTGGTCGTGGTGTCGACCGCGCTGCTCGTCGGCCACCCCGTGCCCGCGCCGCCCTTCACCGTGTCGGCGGCGGCGTCGGCGTCGGCCGCGGCCACGCCCGCCGTGCCGATCGCCACCGCCGTCACCGTCACCACCACCACGGCCGTGGCGGTGCCACCCGAGCCGCCCACGTCACTGGCGGTGGTGGTGGCCGACGCGACGCCGGCGGTGGCCGTCCCCGAGCCCGCGCCCCCGCCTCCGCCGCCCCCCGGACCTCCCCCCGGCGTACGGGTGACGGCCATCGGCGAGTCGGTGATGATCGTGGCCCAGCCGGCGATGGAGGCGGAGGGGATCTACGTCGACGCGGTCATCGGCCGCCAGTTCGGCGACTCGCTCGCCGTGGCCCACAGCCTGCGGGACGGGGGGAGCCTGGGCGAGATCGTCATCGTCCACCTGGGCAACAACGGCCCCGTCACCGAGGGCCAGTTCGACGAGCTGATGGACACCCTCTCCGTCGCCCGCCGGGTGGTGGTGGTGAACGACAAGGTGCCCCGGCCGTGGGAGGAGCACAACAACAACCTCTTCGCGTCGGCCGTCCCCCGGTTCGCCAACGCCGTCCTGGTCGACTGGCACGCCGTCGGCGACAGCCATCCCGACGCCTTCGTCGACGACGGCGTCCACATGACCCAGGACGGGGTGGGGCTGTACATGGACCTCTTGCACTCGGGCATGTAGGAGCCCGTCACGCCACCTTGCCGATGGCGATCAGGACCCGCTGGCGGAGCTCCTCGATGTTCAGCCCCCGGCGGACGAGCACCATCGCCGCCAGGCCCTCCCCCTCCCGGAGCAGCCCCAGGAGGATGTGCTCGGTGCCGATGTAGTTGTGGTGGAGGTGGATCGCCTCCCGCAGGGACAGCTCCAGCACCTTCTTGCTGCGGGGCGTGAAGGGGATGTGCCCGCCGATCGACACCTGCGGTGGCGAGCACCGTTGGCGGTACAGACGGGGACGTCGCAGCCGCAGCCGCGGCCCCCGCCGGCGTCGGGGGCGGTTGGCCAATTCGAGGGCGCCGGGGCCGAACGACTCCTCGATGCGCTCCCGGATCGAGTCGACGTCGATGCCGATGGACCGCAGGGCGTCGGCGTCGGTCGGGCCGAGCAGGTCGACGGCGCCGGCGGGACCCGCCCCGACTATGTCGAGCACGTCGGCCCGCACGTCGGCGGCCGAGACGCCGGCATCGGCCAGGACCTGGGCGGCCACTCCTTCCTGCTCCCGGATGAGGGCGAGGAGGAGGTGCTCGGTGCCCAGGTAGTGGTGGTGGAGGCTCCGGGCCTCGTCCTGGCTCAGCTCGACGACCCGGCGGGCCCGATCGGTGAAGCGCTCGAACACGGTCACACACCCCCCAGGGACTTCGGTCGCCGCATGCGGCTGTCGGCGTACTTCTTGTGGACGGCCTGGCGGCTGACCCCCAGGGCGGTGGCGATCTGCTGCCACGACCAGCCCTGGTCGCGGGCGTTGACCACCTGGAGGGTCTCGAGGGTCTCCAGCAGCCGGCGGAGGGCGGCCACCGCCCGCAGTCCGACCACCGGGTCGCGGCTGCCGGCGTCGGCGGCCAGCTGTGTCGCCTCCGTCATCGTCGGTACCGGTCCGCATCACCTGTCATGGCTGTCATCCTACGTTGACAACCGTGGCGGTGTCAACTCACATTGACGACGATTAACCCTAGGCAACCCGGGCTGCGACACTTGTCATTGGACCGGGATCGGCGCGCTCTCCTCGGTTCGATGATCCACGAGCGCCGGGGCAGGAGGAAGTGGGTTGGCCGACCACACGATGGTGGGCAAGATGGGCCGGGTCACCGGCACCATCGCCCCGGGCAAGCTGGGAGAAGTGATGGTGCAGGTCAGAGGCGGTAGTGAGGCGTTCCACGCCTACGCCGCCGACACCGACGACATCTTCTCCCCCGGCACCCGCATCGTCGTGGTCGAGTACTTCCCGCCCCGGACGGTCGTTGTCACCAAGATGTAAGGGTCATCCAAGATGTAGCGCCCTACCAGAAAGGGGGGCATCACCATGGGACTCATCCTCGGGATCGTCCTCGGAGCCCTCATAACGGCGATCGTGTTGTTCAAGCTCATGTGGCGGGTGGCGGAGCCCAACGAGGCTTTGATCATCTCCGGCCTCAGGGACCACCTGCCCAGCGACTCCGTCGGCGAAAGCCTGGGCTTCAAGATCGTCACCGGCCGGGGCACGCTCGTCATCCCCGGCGTGCAGACCGTCCGCCGGCTGTCGCTCGACCTGCGGGAAGCGGAGCTGGCCATCGACTGCGTCACCCACCAGGGCATCCCCCTGGGCGTGAAGGGCGTCGTGATCTTCAAGGTGGGCGACGACTTCACGTCGATCGCCAACTCGGCCCGCCGCTTCCTCGACCAGCAGGACCAGATGGACCACCGGGTGCACAACGTCTTCGCCGGCCACCTCCGGGCCATCGTCGGCAACATGACGGTGGAGGAGATGATCCGCGACCGGGAGAAGCTCACCCAGCTGACCCGGGAGTCCTCCGGTACGGAGATGGAGAAGCTCGGCCTCATCGTCGACTCGCTGCAGGTGCAGGAGATCGAGGACCCCACCGGCTACATCGAGAACCTGGGCCGGCCCCATGCCGCCGCCGTCGCCAGCCAGGCCCGTATCGCCCAGGCCGCCGCCGACCGGGAAGCCACCGAGCGGGAGCAGGAGGCCAACGCCCTCAAGGCCGAGGCGGTGCGGGCCAGCCAGGTGAAGCAGGCCGCCTACCAGGCCGAGATCGACCAGGCCGAGGCCAAGGCCAGCCAGGCGGGGCCCTTGTCGGACGCCCAGGCCAAGCAGGAAGTCGTGGTGCAGCAGACCAAGGTGGCCGAGCTGGAGGCCCACCGGGAGGAGCAGCGGCTGCAGGCCACCGTGCGCAAGCCGGCCGACGCCAAGGCCTACGAGCAGGTCACCCTGTCCAAGGCCAACCGTGACGCCCGTATCGCCCAGGCCGAGGCCCAGCGCCAGGAGGTGGAGCTGCAGGCCGCCGGCCACGCCCAGCGGGTGAAGCTGGAGGCGGCGGCCGAGGCCGAGCGGGTGAAGCTGGCGGCGTCGGCCGAGGCCGACCACGTCCGCCTCGACGGACAGGCCCGGGCCGACTCCACCCGCGCCATCGGCGAGGCGGAAGCGTCCGCCACCCAGGCGCGCGGTCTGGCCGAAGGTGAAGCGGTGCGGGCCAAGGGCATGGCCGAGGCGGAGACCATCAAGGCCCGGGCCGACGCCCTGTCCGAGAACCAGGACGCCGTCATCGGCCAGCAGCTGGCCGACAAGTGGCCCGAGATCGTCGAGGCGGCGGCCAAGCCGTTCGGCGACATCGACCAGATGATCGTCCTCAACGGGGCCCAGGGCCTGTCGGAGGCGCTGGCCCAGGCCATGTCCCAGGGCGTCGCCGGGCTGCAACTGGCCCGCAACCTGCTGGGCAAGGGCAACCTCGGCGGCCACAGCGCAGGGGCCGGGCACGGGAACACGGAGAACGGCGACAAGCCGGTGCCGGCCCCGTCCGTCCCCCGGTCCGACAACAGCTGACGCCGGCCGCGCCGGCCGAACCGGTGCCGGCCTTCCCAACTGGTGACGTTTCATCCGGTCCTGACCGGTTGGAACGTCACCAGTTCGTGGTGGGGGGTGGGGTCAGGAGTCGGCGGGCTCCCGGTCGTCGCGGTAGACGTCGTAGGCGGCGGAATACTCCATCACCCGGGCCACCTCGGCGATGAGCGACTCGTCCCAGCCGGCCCGTCGGAGCAGGTGGAAGCCCATCTCCATGCCCGACGTGATCCCGCCGGCGGTGACGATGCGGCCGGCGTCGACCACCCGGGCCCGGCTGATGCGGGCGTTGGGCGCGATCTCGCCCAGCCGGTCCAGGGGGACCTTGCCGTTGGGGCCGGCCTCGACCCGGTCGGGCTCCTTGCGGTTGGTGGCGGGCAGTCCGTCGAGCAGGCCCATCGCCCCGTAGACCCACGAGCCGGTGCACACGCTGGTCAGCAGCGTCGTCTCCGGGAGTGACCGGATGAACTGGTGCAGGCGCCGGTTGTAGACCTCGGTGCGGGTGCCGAAGCCGCCCGGGATGAGGAAGGCGTCCATCGCCGGTTCGTCGGCAAAGGTGTAGTTGGGGAGCACGGTGAACCCGGCCTGGGCCTGCACCGGCCGGTTGGCGTCGGCGATGAGGAAGGCGTCGAGCTCCGGGTCGAAGCGGCGGGCCACCGAGAACACGCCGTGGGGAGCGGCGAAGTCGACGATCTCGGCGTCCTTGAACACGTAGATCCCGAGCCGGAACCCGGGAATGCGCTGGTTGGCCATGGTCCCATCGAAGCACGGGAGGCGGCGGAGTGGCGCCGCCGGCTCAAGTACCGCCGTCCCGGCGCCGATACCCCGAGGAGCCGCCTACCGGACTCGCTTCCGAACAGGCACGACGGCGGACAGGAACACCCATGCAGTTCGCACACCGGTGGGCGAACAGGCTCACGCCTGTCCTCCTGGCGGCCGCCCTGCCTCTGGTGGCGGTGGCGTCGACGCCGGCCCAGGCGGCGGTGGCCGAGCCCCAGTTCGCCCCCTACCGGACGTACCCGGTGCCGTCGAGCGGTCAGTCGGTGGCCATCGCCGATTTCACCGGCGACGGGCGCAACGACGTCCTCGTCAACACCGCCTGGACCAACTCCCCCGACAACGCCTTCAAGCTCTACCTCTATGCCCAGACGACGGCCGGGGTGCTCGAGCAGCGGGCCGCCTACGACACGACACCCCAGAACCCGCAGTACACCCCGACATCGCTCGCCGCGGGTGACCTCAACGGGGACGGCCGGGCCGACGCGGTGGTGGCGACGATGCGCGGCCTCGACGTCTTCCTCCAGGATGACGCCGGCCTCGGCGCCCGGCTCGTCGTCCCCCTCGAAGGCACCTTCCAGGTCGAGATGGGCGACATCGACGGCGACGGTCATGCCGACGTGGTCGCCAACGGCAGCACGGGCGTGTCGTGGCTCCGGGGCGCGGGGGACGGCACCCTCGGCCCGGCCCTTCCGATCTCCCCCGCGGTGCAGGCCGAGATCGAGGTCGGCGACGTCACCGGCGACGGCCGCCTGGATGTGGTCGGCTTCCAGCTCTTCGACAACGGAGGCGACGTCTTCCGCCAGTTGCCCGACGGCGGCTTCGCCCCGACCAACTACGACTTCGTGGGCAAGGACGGCATCGCGGTCGGCGATCTCACCGGCGACGGCCTGCTCGACCTGGTCAGCACGGTGGGCAACAACTCCCCGGGCGGCGCCGTCATGGTCCTGCCCCAGCGCCTCGACCACGGGCTCGGTCCGGCGGCCGTCTACGACTCCTACGACATCCCTGGCCCGGTCGAGGTGGGCGACCTCAACGGCGACGGGCGGGCCGACGTGGTCACCCTCCACGAGGCGTGGGCGAAGGTGGGCGTCTACCTGCAGGACACCGACGGCACGCTGACGACGGAACGGCTGTTCCCCGCCCCCTACGGCCAGCACACCAAGAAGGCCCTCGACATCGGCGACGTCACCGGTGACGGGCGGGCCGACGTGGTGTGGGCCGAGGGAGGGGGACTCGTCGTGCTGGCGGCTCTCGCCCCCCTCCCCCCGACGACGACCACGACGACGACCATGCCGCCCGGGTCGACGACGACCACCACGACCACCCTGCCGCCCCCGCCGGTCGACTCCGACGAGTCCACCACCTACCAGGTCGACGCCGGCCACAGCGGGCGGGTGGCGGGTGGCAACCAGCAGCCGCCACTGGAGAAGCGGTGGACTCGGGACCTGGGCGGCATCGTCTCCCACCCCCTCGTGGCCGACGGGCGGGTGTTCGCCCTGGCCCGCACCGCGTTCCACTACCACGAATCCACCCTCTTCGCCCTGGACGCCGACACCGGCGAGGATCTCTGGGGTCCGCTGGACATGGGGAACGACGCCTGGTTCGGCTACGGCGACGGCCAGGTCTTCGTGGTGAACGCCGACGGCGTGCTCCGCTCCTTCGACGCCGCCACGGGCCGGCAGCGGTGGATCGTCGGGGCCGACTTCCAACGGGTGACCTCGCCGCCCGTCTACCACGACGGTGCCGTCTGGTACCACGCCTACATGGGTGCCGGCGGGGCCCTGTACGGGTTCTCGGCCGACGACGGGCACCCCCTCGGCTCGTGGCCCGCCGGCATGGGCGAGGACAGCATCCCGGCCGTGTCCGACGACTTCGTCTACTCCTCGCACGAGTGCGACCCGCTCCAGGCCATCAGCCCCGACACGGTGCGGATGGTGTGGTCGTACGGCCGGCAGTGCTCGGGCGGCTGGCGCAACTACACGCCCGTGCTGGCCGAGGGCCTCGTCTGGGTGCGGGGCATCGCCACCCGGCCGCCGACGGCCCTCGACGACCACACCGGCGCCCGGATCGTCACGTTCGCGACCGACGCCGCCCCCGCCTTCGACGACGGCCGCGGCTACTTCCTCAACCACGGCGTGCTCGAGGCCCGCGATCCCCGCACCCAGCAGCCCCTGTGGAGCTTCGGCGACGGCACCCTCACCGTCGCCCCCATCGTGGTCAACGGCTACGTCTACGTGGCGTCGGCGGCGGGCCAGGTGTGGGCCCTCGACGGCCCGACCGGCGCGGTGGCGTGGACGGGCGCTGCCGGCGCTCCCGTCCTGCCTCCCGGCGAGGTGGACTCGCGGCCCGAGCTGGTCGGGCTGGCCGCGGGCCAGGGCGTGGTCATGGTGCCGGCCACCAACCTGCTGGTGGCCTTCGGGCCCCAGGGCGGGACGGCGTCCGCCTCCGCCTCGGGATCCGCCTCCATCACCGCCGCCGCCGCCGCCGCCGCCACGCCGCCTCGGTCGACGGCCGCCTCGTCGAGGGTGGCCGGCCCGCCGTCGGACGAGGCCGTCACCCCCCGGATCGGGACCGCCCTCGACAGCCGCATCGACTCCGGACGGGAGACGGCACCCCTCGCCAAGCGTTGGACCCGCGACCTCGGCTACCCGGTGAAGTACTCCCTGCTGGCCGAGGGCAAGGTCTTCGCCGCCGCCGGGCCGTACCTCTACGCCCTCGACGCGGCCACCGGCGAAGACGCCTGGGGCCCCATCGCCCTCGGGCCCGTGTACGAGTACGCCGGGTCGAACGTCACCTACGGCGACGGGCGGGTGTTCGCCAACTACCGCGGGGGCCCGTTGCGGGCGTTCGACGCCTCGACCGGCGCCGACCTGTGGACGACCGGTTTCGACGCCAACGAGACCGTCGGCGTCCCGCCCGTCTACGAGGACGGGATTGTCTACACGCTCAGTCACGACACACTGCTGCGGGCCGTGTCGGCCGCCACCGGCCGAGTGCTGTGGACCGGCCTCGGTGGCAGGGGGTCCACCCAGATGCCCAGCATCGACGGGGGCAGGGTCTACGTGGCCGCCACGTGCCGGGGTGCCTTCGCCGTGGATGCCTTCTCCGGCGCCGAAGCCTGGCGCCACCTCGGAGTGTGCGGAAGCGCCGACTCGATGGGCTCCGCCGTGGCCGGGGGCCGGCTGTGGAACGAGGGCTCTTGGAACGACACCCCCGTGACCTACGACGCCTCCACCGGAAAGCTGACGGGCGCGTTCGCCGGCACCGTCCCCGCCTTTGCCGACGACCGGTACTTCGTCCTCCACGGCACCGCCCTCAAGGGCAAGGACGCGGCCACCGACTTCACCCTGTGGTCGTTCACCGGCGACGGGCAGCTGGCCACGTCGCCGGTGGTGGTCGACGGGCTGGTGTACGTGGGGTCGGCGACGGGCAAGGTCTGGGCGCTCGACCCGTCGACCGGCACACCGGTGTGGGAGGGCGACGCGGGGGCGCCGATCTCGCCCCGCCACGAGTTCAAGTCCCAGGACCTCGGCGTCCACATCGCCGCCGGCCAGGGCCTCGTCGTCGTGCCCGCCACCAACACGCTGGTGGCCTTCGCGCCGGTCGCGCCGCCGGCACCCCTCGTCCACCGACCCCTGGCCTGGGGCTGGAACGTGCTGAACCAGTTGGGCGACGGGTCGAACGTCGACCGCAATACGGCGGTGCCGATGGCCGGCCTCACCGACGTGGTCCAGATCGCGGCTGGCGCCTACCACGACCTCGCCCTGCGGGCCGACGGCACGGTGTGGGCCACCGGTTGGAACGGTCTGGGCCAGTTGGGCGACGGCACCAAGGTGTCCCGGTCCGCTCCGGTGCAGGTCACGGGCCTGACCGACATGGCCCAGGTGGCGGTGGGGGCCTTCCACAGCGTGGCCCTGAAGAAGGACGGGACGGTCTGGGCCTGGGGCTGGAACGGGATGGGCCAGGTGGGCGACGGCACCACCGCCCAGCGGCTCACCCCGGTCAAGGTGGCCCAGCTCACCGACGTCACCCAGGTGGCGGTCGGCCTGGTCCACAACCTGGCCGTGAAGAAGGACGGCTCGGTGTGGAGCTGGGGCTACAACGGCCTCGGCCAGCTGGGCGACGGCGGCACCGTCGAGCAGCACACACCGGTGCGGGCGCGGGACCTCGCCGGGGTCGTCTCGGTGGGTGCCGGCAGCTACCACAGCCTGGCCGTGAAGCAGGACGGGACGGTCGTCACCTGGGGGTGGAACAACCTCGGCCAGCTGGGCGACGGGACGACCGTCAACCACGCCGCGCCGCGGGTCGTTCCCGGCCTGGCCCATGTGGTCGGCGTGACGGGCGGGCTCTACCACAGCCTCGCCGTCCACGACGACGGCCGCGTGTCGGCGTGGGGGTGGAACGCCCTCGGCCAGCTGGGCGACGGGACGACCGTCGACCGCCCCCGACCGGTGGAGGTGCCCGGCCTGAGAGGCGCCACCGCGGTGACCGCCGGCTTCTACACCAGCCTGGCCCGGACCAACGACGGTCGGGTCCTCGGCTGGGGCTGGAACGGCTACGGCCAGCTCGGTGACGGGACGGTGGCCGGACGGCCGACGCCCCAGCACGTCCCTTCGGTCTTCGGTGTCCGCACGCTGGCCTCGGGCGCCTTCCACTCGGTGGCGGCATGACCGGCGGTCGCCGGATCACGGCCCTGGTGGCGACGGCGGTGCTGTCCGCCGGCCTGGCCGTGGTCACCGGCACCTCCGGCCCGGCCCAGGCCGCGGCCGGTGCGATCCCGGCCGCAGGGACCATCACCCGCTTCGCCGGCGGCCTGGGCGACGGTGTCGGCAGCAACGTGGCCCAGGACCCGGTCGCGATCACGGCCCGCGACGGCCGCCTGGTGTCGGTGGACGGCGGCTTCCCCCTGCCGGCGATGGGCGGCCCCACCGCCCGTCCCGGCCTGGTACGCACCCTCGACCTCGCCACCGGCAACCAGACGGTGCTGGCCGGCATCCTCACCGGCGGCTACCGAGGCGACGGCGGCCCGGCCACGACGGCCCAGCTCGACTTCCCCACCGACGCCGCCATCGACGGTGCCGGCAACGTCTACATCACCGACACCGGGAACAACCGGGTCCGCAAGGTGACCCCCGCAGGCACGATCACCACCTTCGCCGGCAACGGGGTGGCCGGCTTCACCGGCGACGGCGGGGCCGCGTCCTCCGCCTCCATCCGGAACCCGTCCGGGATCGCGGTGTCGCCGGCGGGCGCGGTCGTGTTCGCCGACCGGGGCAACTACCGCATCCGTCAGGTGAGCCCGGGGGGGAAGATCACCACCATCGCCGGCACCGGTGCGCGACCCGGCCCCGATGTCGACGGCAGCCCGGCCCTGGCCACCGCCATCGACCCGGTGAAGCTGTGGTTCGACCCCGCGGGCAACCTGTACATCGCCGAGAACAACCGCCCGTCGCCGCGCAAGATGCTGGTCGACGGCACCATGACGTCGGTCACCGGTCCCGCCGACGCCCCCTCGTTCTCCGGCGTCGACGGTGCCGCAAACCTCTACTGGCTGGGCACCCGTATCTACCGGACGGACGCGTCGGGGACGACGACCCTCGTGGCCGGCAACGGGCGGAACCAGCTCCCCGACGACCCCAACGGCGACGGCGGGCCGGCCACCGAGGCGTTCGTCCACGCCACCGGCCTGGCCGCCGACGGGGGGAACCTCTACCTCCTGGAAGCCTACGACCACCGCATCCGCCGGGTCGGCCCCGACGGCATCATCGTCACCGTCGCCGGCGTCGGCCTGGCCGAGGTGAGCGGCGACGGCGGCCAGGCCCGGGGGGCCCGCTTGCACACCACGTCGAAGGTCGTGTCGGGGCCGACGGGCACCTACATCGGCAACGTCTACTTCGGCGAGATCCGCCGGGTCGACCCGTCGGGCGTGGTGTCGACGATCTACCGCGACGGCTTCATAGGCATGGCCGTCGACGACACGGGCAACGTCTACTTCAGCCACGACCACCGCGTGCTCCGCCTGCGCCCGGACGGGAGCCTGTCGACCGTGGCCGGCACCGGAACCGCGGGCTACACCGGCGACGGGGGTCCGGCCACCCTCGCCCGGCTGTCGGGTCCGGGGGCCCTGGCCGTCGACCACGCCGGCAACCTCTACATCGCCGACTTCGGGAACCACCGGATCCGGCGGGTCGACCCGACGGGGGTCATCACCAGCTTCGTCGGCGGAGGGCGGAACCTGCCCACCGCGGGCCTGACGTCGTCCGGGCAGACCTACCTCGGTGGAATCGGGGACATGGCCGTCGACGCCGAGGGGTCGCTGTACTGGACCGACAACAATCCCGAGCTGTTCCAGTTCACGACGCTCCGCAAGGCCGAGTGCGGCATCGTCCGCGACCTCACCTCATGGCCCAGCTACTCCGGCGGCAGCCTGGCCGTCGACGCTGCCGGGTCGGTGTTCTTCACCGTCGCCGACGAGGTCCGGCGCATCCGGCCCGAGGGGACCCTCTCGACCGTCGCCGGCACCGGGGTGGCGCTGCCCATCGACGGCCTGGCCGCCACCGCGGTGCAGTTGCGCGTCCCCTCCGGCCTCGCCGTCCACCCCTCGGGCCGGCTCCTCCTCGGCAGCGACGACCGGGTGTGGCAGGTGGAGGGGATCACCGGTGGGCGGGCCGTCGCCGGGACGCCGTGCCCGACTCCCGACCGGCCGGTGTGGGGAACCGGCTACAACGCCCTCGGCCAGCTCGGCGACGGCACGACCGCCGACCGCTCGGCCCTGGCCGGGGCGCACCCCCCGTTGACATCGGTGACGGCGCTGACGGGCGGCGTCGGCCACTCCCTCGCCCTCAAGGCCGACGGCACCGTCTGGGCCTGGGGCTGGAACGGCTACGGGCAGCTCGGCGACGGGACCACCACCCAACGCCTGCGACCCGTCCCCGTACCCGGTCTGACCGGCGTGGTGGCCGTCGCCGGCGGCGCGTTCCACAGCCTGGCCCTCAAGGCGGACGGGACGGTCTGGGCGTGGGGCTGGAACCCGTTCGGCGAGCTGGGCGACGGCACGACCGTGACGCGGACGCGCCCGACGCTCGTCCCCGGCCTCACGGGCGTGACCGCCATCTCCGCCGGCACCCTGCACAGCCTGGCCGTCCGGTCGGACGGCTCGGTGTGGGCGTGGGGCTGGAACGGCGTGGGCCAGCTCGGCGACGGCACGGTCGTCGACCGGCGCCTCCCGTCGCGGGTGCCGGGCGTGGCCGGCGCCACGGGCGTGGCCGCCGGTGGCCTCCATAGCCTGGCCGTGACGAGCGACGGCTCGGTGTGGGCCTGGGGATGGAACATGTTCGGCGCGCTGGGCGACGGCACCACCACCGAGCGCCACGTGCCGGGGCAGGTCTACGGCCTCACCGACGCCACGACGGTGGCCGCCGGGTCGTACCACAGCCTCGCCCTCCGGCGGGACGGCACCGTCACCGCCTGGGGCTTCGGCAACGTCGGCCAGCTCGGCCAGGTGTCGACCGACTCGAGCCTTACGCCGGTGACCGCGGTGGGGCTCACCGGCGCAGTGGCCATCGCTGCCGGCGCCTTCCATAGCCTCGCCCTCCTCGACGACGGACGGGTGATGGCCTGGGGTTGGAACCATTTCGGGCAGCTGGCCGCGGGCGAGGCCGACTGGGACCACCCGGTCGAGGCGGTCGGTCTCGACCACGCCGCCGTCGTCGGTGCCGGCGCCTACCACTCCCTGTTCGCCTTCCGGTTCCCGTCGTGAGGACCGGCGCCCGGTGGGCGGCGACGGTACTGGCCTGCCTCCTGGTGGCGACCGGCCTGGGCGGGACGGTCGCCGCGGGAGCGGCTCCGGGGCCGGGCAAGCTGGCCTACGTCACCGGGAGCGGGCTGTGGACGTCCGACGTCGGTGGCGGCAACGCCCGCCTGATCTACCCGAACAGCGGCAACTTCTGGGCGACCCACCCCCGCTGGTCCCACGACGGGACGAGGATCGTCTTCGGCTTCGGGAACTGGAGCACCAAGTTCCCGACGTGGGTGATCGACGCCGACGGCTCCGACGCCCGCTCCTACCCCGGCGTCTACCAGACGGAGGCGTTCTGGTCGATCGACGACCGCCGGCTGCTCTTCGTGGGCAACTCGTCGGCCGGCGGCGTCGCCTACGTCGCGGTGGACGACCAGTCTGACGAGGGGCAGCTCTTCGTCGGCCAGACGTCGATCGCGGTGGGCGACTTCGGCGCCGAGCTGTCCCCCGACGGCTCCCGGATCGCCTTCATCCGGCGGGCGCCGGCCAACGGCGGGGCCCGGGTCTTCGTCATCGACACCGACGGCAGCGACCTCCAGGTCGTCACCGAGACAACTGACGGCGTCGCCGACACGCACGTGCACTGGTCGCCCGACGGCAACCGCCTCCTCTTCGGGACGGGCCACAACGCAAGCGCCGAGCTGCAGATCACGGTGATGAGCGCCGACGGGACGGGTCGCCGCACCCTGCGCCAGGACGCCGACCTCTGGGGTTGGTCGCCCGACGGCACCCAGATCCTGTTCCACGACCGGGTCGGCGGCGCCACCGTGCAGCGCATGCAGTCCGACGGCTCGGGGGTGGTGACGCTGGCCGCACCCCTGGTGGCAGCCGACGTCGCCTGGTGGGCTCCGTCGCCGGCGATGGCATCGGTCTCGGGCGGCGGCATCCACACCGTCGCCCTCGCTCCCGACGGGCGGGTGTGGGCCCACGGGTCGAACGGCCTGGGCCAGCTCGGCATCGGCCCGCCGACCGCGGCCCCGTCGCCCACCGTCGTGGCCGGGCTGGGCCCCGTGTACGCGGTGGCGGCGGGCGTGTTCCACACGGTGGCGGTGATGGACGACGCCTCGGTGGCAACCTGGGGGTGGAACGTCTACGGCCAGCTGGGGGACGGGACCACCACCGACCGGCGGCGGGCGGTGCCCGTGACCGGCCTGTCGTCGATGGTGGCGGCCTCGGCCGGGCTCTACCACTCGCTGGCGGTGAGATCGGACGGCACCGTCTGGGCGTGGGGATGGAACGCCCTGGGCCAGCTGGGCGACGGGACCACGACCGACCGGCACTCCCCGGTGCAGGTCTCCGGGCTCACCGACGTAGTGGCGGTGGCGGCCGGCGCCTACCACTCGTTGGCCCTGAAGGCCGACGGCTCGCTGTGGGCGTGGGGCTACGACGGCCAGGGCGAGCTGGGCGTCGGCGGCGGGGGCGACGTCATGGTGCCGACCCTCGTCACGGGGGTGAGCGACGTGCAGTCGATCAGCGCCGGCCTCTACCACTCGCTGGCCATCCGGTCCGACGGCACGGTGTGGGCCTGGGGCTGGAACGGCTATGGCCAGCTGGGCACGGGCGACCAGGTCGACGCCCCGTCGCCGGTGCCGGTGGGCGGGCTGCGGGCGGCCACCTCGATCGCCGCCGGAGGTCTCCACAGCGTGGCGGCCATGGACGACGGGTCGGTTCGGGCCTGGGGCTTCAACGGCGTGGGCCAGGTGGGCGACGGCACGACCACCGACCGGTGGGCCGCCGTCGAGGTCGCCCACCTGGGCTCGGTGACGGCGGTGGCGGCCGGGTTGATCCACAGCCTGGCCCTCGTCGGCGCGGGCCAGATGTGGGGCTGGGGCTCGAACGGCTTCGGACAGCTGGGCTCGGGCACGCCGTCGGTCAACCCCAGCCGGGTGCGCACCCTCCCCTGAACGAACCGGCGGGGCGGCGCGGCCTGAGCCTCGGGCCGTGCCACGATGGAGGCCGACGAGGAGGTGTCATGACCATCATCGACATCGACGTGCCCCCCACTCCCCCGGCGGAGGTCACCGACGAGGAGCCGGGCGTCGCCACCGCCGCCCCTGCGCCGTCAGCGGCCGCCGATCCCCGCTGGCGTCGGGTCGTCGCCGACCTCGACCGTCCGATGAGCCTCGAGTGGGGCATCGCTCTCGTCGTCGCCTGGGTGGTCGTGATGGTTGTCGGTATGGCGGTCGAGCCGGCGCCGGCCAACCCCGACGCCGGGATCCCGCTCGTCATCGACCTCATGTCAGTGGTCCAGATGAGCATGTGGTGGGTGATGGCCGTGGGCATCGTCCAGCGCCGGCGCTTCACCGCGGCCGCGTCGTTGGCGGGCGCGGGCGTGCTCGCGGTCATGGCCATCGCCTGCCCGGCCAGCGGTCACCACGCCATGGGCGCCTGGTGGGGCGTGCAGATGGTGGGCGTCGTGTCCCTCCTCGGGCTGAGCGGGAAGGCCCTGCGCTCCTCCCGGGCCTAACCGCCGGTGGACGAGAAGTGCTGGTAGTCCGGGTTGTCCCAGACGCCGCCCCATCCCCAGCCGACGGCGGAGAAGGCGGAGGTGAGCACCCCGCCGGCGACGGCCATGCCCGGCCGGTAGACGGAGCGGTCGACGAACTCGGCGCCCGCCGGCGGCAGCACCCGTCCCCCGAGGAGGTAGGGGTTCTCCACCGGGTTGACGTCGACGGCCAGGCCGTAGGCGTGGTTCGACCAGTGGGGCGCCCCCTCGGCCACCGCCGGACGGCAGTTGAAGGCGGACGTGTTGTCGACGGCCATGGAGGCGTCGTCGTCGCCCCCGTAGACGTCGACCGGCTCCATCCGGCGGATGGGAAAGCGCTGGTCGTAAAGGGTGCGGAAGACCTCCGTCACCGCGGCGGTGACCGTCGCCGCCACCACCAGCGAGCCGACGTGGGGCTGGCCGTCGAAACCCCAGTACGACAGGCGGAGCAGGCGCAGGTCGTCGGGGGCGACGGGGCATCCCGGTCGCCACGACGCCCCCAGCTCGGCCGCCGTCACCGCCACGACCGCCCCGGTGAAGTCGCTCCCCGACACCGGGGCGACGGTAGTGGCAGGGGCGGGGGCGGCCGTCGGGGCGGGGACGGCCGTCGGGGCGGGGACGGCGGTGGTGCTGGTGGGGGCGGCGGTGGTGGGGGCGGTGGTCGTGGGGGGCGGCGGCTTCGAGGGTGCCCGGTCGGAGCAGGCTCCCACCGCCAGCACCATGGCCACCGCCAGCCACCGGCCGGGGTTGCTTCGGCCACGAGCCACGACGGCCCACGGTAGTGGCGTGACCGTCCGATCCGTGCTGGGAACGGTCGCGCTCGGGCTGCTTCTGGTCGCGTGCGGGCCGGGCGCGGGCGACGGCGGGGCCTCCCGATCGGCCGGTTCCGCCGTCACCGTCGCCGCCGCCAGCACCACGTCACCCACGACGGCGCCGGCCGCGACCACGACAACCACCGCGTCGACCTCGGTCGCCACGTCATCGGCGCCGGCTACCGAGCCGGCGGAGCCGGCGGAGGCGGCGGCCACCACGACGCTCCCGGCGGCGTTGACCCGGGTGGGCGACGCCGGCCAGGCCGTGCTCGTCACCGCCGACGGCTACGGGTCGACCACCGCCAGCCTCACCACGTGGGTCCGGAACGCGGCCGGCGGATGGGAGCAGGTGCACGGGCCGTGGCCGGCTCGGCTGGGGCGGGCCGGACTCGCCCCGCCGGGCGAGAAACGGGAGGGGGACGGGCGCACCCCGTCCGGCACCTTCGGGTTCGACTTCCTGTTCGGCGTCGAGCCCGATCCTGGCGTCGCCCTCCCCTACCGGCGGGTCACAGGCCCGTCGATCGTGTGGGACGACGACCCGTCCAGCCCGTCCTACAACCTGTGGGTCGACGGCGGTCGGGGCGAGGCCATGTACGTGACGCCGGCCTACGCCTACGGGGCCGTCATCGCCTACAACGCCGACCGCACCCCCGGCCTCGGGTCGGCCATCTTCCTGCACGTGTCCACCGGCGGCCCCACCGCCGGGTGCGTGTCGCTGCCCGTCGACCGCCTGTTGGAGGTCCTCCGCTGGCTCGACCCGGCCCGGGCGCCGGTGATCGTGATGGGGGTGGCGTGACGGGGCGGTCCCTGGCCGCCGCCAGCGCCGGGCGAGCGGTGCGAGGGGTCGCTCTCGTGGTGTTGGCGCTGCTGGTCCTCGTGGCGTGCGGCGGGCGCGACGGGCCCGCGAGCATCGCCCACCAGCCCACGACCACCGGTGCGGCGGCGGCGGTGGTCTCGCCGCCGGCGCCCCCGCCGGCGCCCCCCTACGACGCCTGGGTCGACGTCTCCGTGACCGGCTTGTGGGCCGAGCCCGACCAGACCCGTCCCCTCGACGCCCCGTCCCTCGGCCGGCCGGTCGACATCGGCGCCTGGCTGGCGGCCATGACCGTCGACGACCGGCTGTGGCTGGTCGACCGACTCGTCACCCAGGCCCTCTACGGCGACCGGGTCACGGTGGTGGACACCGCCGGCGACTGGGCGAAGGTGGTCGTCCCCCGGCAGCCGTCGTCGCTCGACCCCCGCGGCTACCCGGGGTGGCTGCCGGCGGCGCAGCTCACGACCGTCCCGCCGGCCGCCGCGGCCTCGTCGGGCGACGCCGTCGTCGCCGTCGCCGCCACCGGCCTGCTCGACCTCGCCCGCGCCGACCTCCCGCCGCTGACGGTGAGCTTCAACACCCGCCTACCGGTCCTCGCCACCGGCCCCGAGGGGGTGACGGTCGCCACCCCGGGGGGCGGGCGGGGCCGGCTGGCGTCCACCGACGTCCAGATCATCGACCCCGGCCGCCCGCCACCCACCGGCGACGACGTGGTGCGTAGCGCCCAGATGTTCTCGGGGGTCGACTACCTGTGGGCGGGCACGTCGGGGGCGGGATGGGACTGCTCCGGCCTCACGTCGGCCGCCTACGCCGCCCACGGGGTGGTGATCCCCCGCGACGCCGACGACCAGGCCGAGGCCGGAACTCCCGTCGACCGGAGCGATCTTCGCCCCGGTGACCTGCTCTTCTTCGGTGCCGACAGCGTCACCCACGTGGGCATGTACGTCGGCGGCGGGCGCATGATCCAGGCCCCCGCCACCGGCCGCAGGGTGGAGACGGTGCCGATCGACGGCCCCGGCCTGGCCGCCCGTTACCAGGGCGCCCGCCGGTACCTCCAGTCCGGGTAGGGGCCGCCGGCCGCCTACCCTCCAGTCCATGGCCCCGCAGTTCATCTTCACCATGCGCGACCTTCGTCGCTTCTACCCCCCCGACCGCGAGGTCCTCAAGGGAATCAACATCTCCATGTACCCGGGGGCCAAGATCGGGGTCATCGGGTCCAACGGGTCGGGAAAGTCGTCCCTCCTGCGCATCATGGCCGGGGAGGACGACGGCTATACCGGCGAGGCCCGCCTCCACCCCGGGTCCACCGTCGGCTTCCTGGCCCAGGAACCGAGGCTCGACGAGTCGCTCGACGTCATCGGTAACGTCACCACGGGGGTGGGCGAGATCAAGGCCGTCCTCGACCGCTACACCGCGGTGTGCGAGGCCATGGGCGATCCCGACGCCGACTTCGACGCCCTCCTGAGCGAGCAGGCCGTCCTGCAGGACAAGATCGACGCGGCCGACGCCTGGGATCTCGACCGCACCCTCGAGATCGCCATGGACGCCCTGCGCCTGCCGCCGGGCGACGCCGAGGTGTCGACGTTGAGCGGCGGCGAGCGGCGGCGGGTCGCCCTGTGCCGGCTGCTCCTGTCCCGGCCCGACATGCTGCTGCTGGACGAGCCCACCAACCACCTCGACGCCGAGTCGGTGGCGTGGCTGGAGCGGTTCCTGTCCGAGTACCCGGGGACGGTGGTGGCCGTCACCCACGACCGCTACTTCCTCGACAACGTGGCCGGCTGGATCCTCGAGCTGGAGCGGGGGGCGGGACTGCCCTGGGAGGGCAACTACTCGTCGTGGCTGGAGCAGAAGCAGGCCCGCTTGGCCCGGGAGGAGAAGTCCGACTCCGCCCGCCAGCGCACCCTCGCCCGGGAGCTGGAGTGGGTGCAGATGTCGCCCCGGGCCCGCCAGGCCAAGGGCAAGGCCCGGCTCACGTCGTACGAGAAGTTGGTGGCGGAGGCGGAGGCCGGTCCGGAGAAGGCGGAGAAGCTGGAGATCTCCATCCCCCCCGGTCCCCGTCTGGGCGACGTGGTGGTGGAAGCAGAGGCGCTGGTCAAGGGCTACGGCGACCGCCTCCTCATCGATGGGCTGTCGTTCGGCCTGCCGCCCGGGGGCATCGTCGGGATCATCGGGGCCAACGGCGCCGGGAAGACGACCTTGTTCCGCATGATCGTGGGCGCGGAGAAGCCCGACGACGGTTCGCTGACGGTGGGAGCGACGGTGAAGCTGGCCTACGTCGACCAGAGCCGGGACTCGTTGGACGGGTCGAAGACGGTCTACGAGGAGGCGACGGGCGGCGTCGACCGGATCGTGGTGGGCAACCGGGAGCTGCACGGACGGGCCTACGTGGGGGGGCTCGGGTTCAAGGGGTCGGACCAACAGAAGCTGGTGGGCGAGCTGTCGGGCGGCGAGCGGAACCGGCTCCACCTGGCGAAAGTGCTGGTGGCGGGGGGCAACGTGCTGTTGTTGGACGAACCGACGAACGACCTCGACGTCGACACCCTCCGGGCCCTGGAGGAGGGGTTGTTGAACTTCCCCGGCTGTGCGGTGGTGATCAGCCACGATCGGTGGTTCCTCGACCGGGTCGCCACCCACATCCTCGCCTTCGAGGGCGACTCGGTGGTTCGCTGGTTCGAGGGCTCCTACTCCGACTACGAGGTCGACCGCCACAAGCGCCTCGGCAACGAGGCCGACCAACCGCATCGGATCAAGTACAAGCCGTTGCAACGAGCGTGATCCGGCCCGCGTCCGCCTGCCGGGCGCCGGCCGGACGCCCCCGTCCACCCAATCGGTGCTGGGTACCGGAGCCCTTTGCCCGGTGTGCGGGTTCTCGACGCGGGTCGTCGACGGTGTCCTGATCGAACACCGGGGCCGACCGGACAGGAGCTGAGTCGGCGCCTCGCTACAAGACCAGATCGTCGTCCTCGAAGGGGTCGCCGGACTTGTCATCGGGGGCGAAGACGTCGAGACCGGCAATGGCCAGCTTGTCCTCGATGACGGCCCGGGCGGCCGGCGGCAGCGGGCACTCCTCGGGCGCGGGCACCTCGAGCATCCCTGCCGCCAGCAGGAGGAGCTGGTCGTAGCGGACCTGCTCCCAGTGGAGGGACGGCCCCTTGCCGGGCCAATCGGGGGCGGCGGCGAAGGCGTCAAGCCGCCGCCGGCGAACCCGCAACTCCATCGCCAACCGCCGGACTCGTATCGGTCCGCGATTCCCCTCGACATCGGGCATGGGAAAGGCTACGTCAAGGTGCCTAGGCGGCGGGTCCCTCAGCTGGCGAATGGCGGCAGGCGACCTTCAGTGGCTCGGATCGTCGTCGTGGTCCGAGTGGCGATCCGCGTCTGTGTCGAGCCGGCGGTGAGGCTCTGGTCAGGCTGACGGTCGGTGAATGGCTGTCACCCAGGCCGAGGGCGAAGAGTCCGCCCACCATTGCGATCGGCACCTTAGCGGCCAAAATCCGAATCGCCGCCGCCACAGGCTGGCCGTTCGGTATGGATAGGCCGAACACGGAATTCTTCAAGAAATTCACTACGAACACGTGTTCGTTGTCGTACCTCATTGGTAGAATGGGGTCAAATGGATCAGGAAGCGCTGGCCAAATGCGGGGTGGACGAGTTGGCCGAGGCCATCGTCCAGATGCACGCGGCGGAGATGGCGGCCCGGGCCACCTTGTGCGAGTTGGTGGCGGCGTTCGATGCCCGGCAGGCGTGGCGGGAGGACGGGTCGCGGTCGATGACGGCGTGGCTGGCGTTGCGGCTGGGGATGGCCTGGTCGTCGGCCGCAGAGTTGGCCCGGGTGTCGGCGGCGTTGGAGGATTTGCCCGCCATCTCCAAGGTGGCGGAGTCGGGCGTGCTGTGCTGGGACCAGGTGGCGGCGGTGACCACGGTGGCGACCTCCGAGACCGACGGGGAGTGGGCGGAGACGGTGGGGGGCATGTCGACCGCGCAGCTGCTGGCGATGGCCCGGCGCAAGCGAGACGAGGCCGTGCCGGTGCGGTCGGTGACCTGCCGCCTCGACCGGCGTCGGGACTGGGGCCGAGTATCGGGCCGCCTACCTGCGGCGGAGCTGGAGATCGTGGCCGGCGCTTTGCAACGCATGGCC
The DNA here is from genome assembly GCA_034666105.1 of Actinomycetota bacterium. GTDB lineage: Bacteria > Actinomycetota > Acidimicrobiia > Acidimicrobiales > AC-14 > JAXDMK01. Next base: position 44,234 of record JAXDMK010000175.1, read on the forward strand.
GACAAGATGCCCGCCAATCCCGAGACGGGAGAGCCGGATCCCTATGAGTCCCGCTGCGCCGATGCCCTGGTGGAGCTGGCCGGCCAGGCTCCGGGCGACGAGACGGGCGAGCGGCCCACGGTGGTGGTGCACGTCCGGGCCGCGGACTTGGCGGCCGGGGGCGACGGCGAGACGGTCGACGGTGCTCCCGTCGACAACGACGTCGTCCGCCGGTTGGCGTGCGACAGCCGCGTCGAGTGGGTGACGGAGCGGGCCGACGGCACCGTCGGCATCGGCCGGGCCCGGCGCACGCCCCCGGGATGGCTGGTCCGGCGCATCCGCCGGCGGGACGGGGGCTGCCGCTTCCCCGGTTGCGGTCGCACCCGGTGGACCGACTCCCACCACATCGTCCATTGGGCCGACGGCGGCA
>JAXDMK010000176.1:0-13759 GCA_034666105.1 Actinomycetota bacterium
ACACAGCCCGTCGACCGCCGTCACCAGCGCCCGCACCCCGTCCACCACACGCAGCTCCTCGACGACGAGGGGCATGACCAAGGGGAAGTGCCACCCACTCTACCCGAACATATGTTTGGAATACAAGTATTGTCGGGATGCGCGCTTCGCATCCTGACGAACGCCGACGCCCCCTCCTCGTTGGCGAGGGTGACACCGCCACCGCCCCTATGGCGAAGTGCGGTTCCTGGCGACCATCCGCCGGCCGCAATTGTCAAAGGTGCGCAGGTGCGAGCGTCTCGTAGCTTCGACCGGTACGCTTCGAACGTGACGCCCGCTGTCGCCCACGCCGAACGGCTCGAGCAGATCCTGGGCATGTTGCGGGACCGCGGCGGGCGGGTCACGACGTCGCGGCGGGCGATCATCAGCTCCCTCCTCCGCTCCGGCGGCCACGTCACCGCCGACGAGCTCACGTCCGAGATCCAGGCCAACTTCCCCGACATCCACCTGTCCACGATCTACCGCTGCCTGGAAACGCTCCAGGAGCTGGGCGTGATCGACCACGTCCACCTCGGGCACGGGCGGGCCGTCTACCACCTGGCCGACGAGGCCCACCAGCACCTGGTGTGCGAGGTGTGCAGCGCGGTGGTCGAGGTGCCGGACGAGGTGTTCGCCGACCTCTCGGCCCGCCTCCGGTCGCAGTACGGCTTCGCCATCCGGCCCCGCCACTTCGCCGTGCTCGGACGCTGCGCCAACTGCCTGCCGGCCTGAACCCGCCAACACGAGCACCACTCGTTGCCGCACCAAAGCTACTGCGAGCGACTAGCAACGAGCGGCTGGAGGCGTTAGCATCCAGATCGACGTCGGCTCCGAAGAGGTAACTGCGTGCACATTCCCGACGGGTTCATCAACACGGGCGTCTCGGTGGGGGCGGGCGTGGTCGCCGTCGGCGCTCTCTCCGTCTGCGTCCGTAAGACGGCCGAGGTCATGGAGGAGCGGCAGGCTCCCATGGCCGGGCTGGTGGCGGCCTTCATCTTCGCCGTCCAGATGCTCAACTTCCCCGTGGCCAGCGGTACCAGCGGCCACCTCCTCGGGGGGGTGCTGGCGGCCGTCCTCGTCGGACCCTGGGCCGGGGCGGTGTGCGTGTCCGTCGTCCTCCTCGTGCAGGCTCTCCTCTTCGCCGACGGCGGCCTCTCGGCCCTCGGCCTCAACATCGTGAACATGGCCCTGGTCACCGCGTTCGGCGGGTACGCGGTCTACGTCGTCCTCCGCCGGGTGGCGCCCAAGACCCGCACCGGCGTGATGGTCGCCTCCGGCGGGGCCGCCTGCGTGGGCGTGGTGCTGGCCTCGCTCGCCTTCACCGTCGAGTACGCCCTCGGCGGACAGGGCGGGGCGTCGATCGGCACCGTGGCCACGGCCATGATCGGCACCCACGTCCTCATCGGCATCGGCGAAGGCTTCATCACCGCCCTCACCATCGGGGCCGTCCTGGCCGTCCGCCCCGACCTCGTATGGGGCGCCACCGACCTCGTCCCCCAACTCGAACTGCGGACACCCGCGTGACCGCCCGCCGCATCAAGCTCCCCCTCTTCGTCGGCGCCGGTCTCGCCGTCGCCCTTCTCCTCGCCTTCCTGGTGAGCCCCCACGCCAGCAGCCAGCCCGACGGATTGAACAAGGTCGCCGTCGACCACGGCTTCGCCGACCAGCAGAAGCCCCAGGCCCTGGGCGACGGCCCCCTCGCCGGCTACGGCGTCAAGGGCGTCGACGACAACCGTCTGAGCACCGGCCTGGCCGGCATCATCGGGGTGACCGCCACCTTCGCCCTCGGACTGGGGTTCTTCGCCCTGGTGCGGCGCACCCGGCGGACGCAGGCGAGCCCGCCCACCACCGCCGGCACCCCCACCTGACGTGGCCGGCGGCCACAGTCACGTCCACAGCCTCTTCGTCCACTCCGACAGCCACGTCCACCGGCTGCGCCCGCAGTGCAAGGTGGCGGCCGCCATCCTCTTCGTCCTGGTGGTGGTGGCCACGCCCCGGGAGACGTTCTGGGCCTACGGCGCCTACGTGGTGGTGCTGGCGGTAGTCGCCCGCCACGCCCACGTCCCCATCCGGCTGCTCCTCCGCCGCCTCACCATCGAACTGCCGTTCGTGGCCTTCGCCTTCTTCCTGCCCATCGTCGGACGGGGGGCGCGGGTCGACGTGCTGGGCGTGTCCCTGTCGGTCGCCGGCCTCTGGGGGGCGTGGAACATCCTGGTCAAGGGCACCCTGGGCGTGGCTACCACCGTCATCCTGGCCGCCAGCACCCCCATCCCCGAGCTGTTGCAGGGACTCGACCGGCTGCGGGTGCCCAAGGCGTTCACGTCGGTGGCCGGGTTCATGGTCCGCTACCTCGACGTGATCACCGAGGAGATGCGGCGGATGAAGATCGCCCGCCTGTCTCGGGGCTACGACCCCCGGTGGATCTGGCAGGCCAAGGCCCTCGCCTCGTCGATGGGATCGCTGTTCATCCGGGCCTACGAGCGCGGCGAACGGGTACACCTGGCCATGGTGTCGAGGGGCTACTCGGGGACGATGCCGATCGTGGGCCAGGCCGACGCGCCCACCCTGGACTGGCTGACGGCCCTGTCCCTGCCGGCGATGGCCACCGTGATCGCGGTGGCCGCCTGGGTGACGCACGCATGAGCGGGCCGCCGACGCCGGCGCCGACGCCGGCCGGCCCCGCCGCCGCCGCGCCGGCGTTGGAGGTGCGCAACCTGGCCTTCGCCTACCCGGACGGGCGCCAGGCCCTGTTCGGGTGCAACCTCACGGTGCAGGCGGGGGAGCGGGTGGCGGTCCTCGGGCCCAACGGGGCGGGTAAGACCACGCTCGTCCTCCACCTCAACGGGGTGCACACGGCGGGGGCGGGGGAGGTGATCGTGGGCGGACTGCCGGTGGTGAAGGCCAACCTCCGCGAGATCCGGTCCCGGGTCGGCATCGTGTTCCAGGACCCGGACGACCAGCTGTTCATGCCCACGGTGGCCGACGACGTCGCCTTCGGGCCGGCCAACATGGGCCTCCGGGGCGAGGACCTGGCCCTGCGGGTGAAGCAGGCCCTCACCGCGGTGGGGATGGAGGACTTCGCCGACCGGGTGCCGCACCACCTCAGCTTCGGCCAGCGGCGGCGGGTGGCGGTGGCGACGGTGCTGGCCATGGAGCCGGAGATCCTGGTCCTCGACGAGCCCTCGTCGAACCTCGACCCGGCCGCCCGGCAGGAGCTGGCCGAGATCCTGGGGTCGCTGCCGCTGACGGTGCTCATGGTCACCCACGACCTCCCGTATGCGCTGCAACTCTGCCCCCGGGCCCTGGTGATGAACGACGGCGTCATCGTGGCCGACGGTCCGACGGGCGCCATCCTGTCCGACGCCGCCCTCATGGCCGCCAACCGCCTGTCACTGCCCTTCGGCTTCGACCCTCAGACGAGACCGGCCACGTCGTAGCCGGCGGCGTCGATGGCGGCCCGCACCGCCTCGTCCGTCGCCGCGCCCTCTACCCGGACGGTGCGGGCGGTGATGTCGACCTCGACCGAGTCGACCCCGGCCACGGCGGCCACCTCGGCCTCGATGGCGGACCGGCAGTGCCCGCAGGAGATGGCGGGCACGGCGTAGATACGGACTGTTCCTGTCATCGGTCGCACCTCCCGGCAACACCTTCCTAACCCCTCCCCAGGTGGGGTACCCTAGCACCATGAGGGAAGCGGACAAGAAGGCCCTGGTCAACCGGCTGCGGAGCGCCCGCGGCCACGTCGACGCCGTCCTGCGAATGGTGGAGGACGACAGCTACTGCGTCGATGTGATGAAGCAGCTGTCGGCGGTGCAGGGGTCGTTGGAGGCGGCCAGCCGTACCGTGCTGCGCAATCACCTGGAGACGTGCGTGGCCGAAGCCATGCGATCGGGGCGGACCACCGAGATCGTCGACGAGCTGATGCAGGCCCTCCGCTTCGACCGAATCACGACGGGTCCGGTCCGGGGCGAGGCGCCGGCCGACGGGTGCCATTGAGCGCGACGGCCACTTCGGCCAGCACCCACGTCGAGCTCGACGTGACCGGCATGACCTGCGGGTCGTGCGCGGCCCGGGTGGAGCGCGTCCTCGGCCGCCAGGAGGGGGTGGAGCAGGCGGGGGTGAACTTCGCCACCGGGCGGGCGACGGTCGACTTCGACCCGGCCGTGGTCGACATCGAGCGCCTGGGTGACGCCGTCTCCAGGATCGGCTACGGCCTGGCTCCGCTCGCCCCCCCGCCGCCGGCGGGCGCCGATCGGCCGCCGGACCGCGACCTGGCCGACTGGCGGCGCCGGGTGGTGGTGGCCTGGCCGCTCACCCTGGTCGTGCTGGGCCTGTCGATCCTCCGTCCCGGAGCGGACTGGGCCCGGTGGACGGCCGCCGTCCTCACCGTGCCGGTGCAGTTCTGGGCCGGATGGCCGTTCCTGCGAGGGGCGGCGGTGCGGGCGAGGGCGCTCACCGCCAACATGGACACCCTCGTCGCCATCGGGACGCTGTCCGCCTTCGGGCTGTCGGTGGCGGGACTGCTCCTCAGCAGCCACCCCGCCGCCGGCGGCCAGGCCGGCCACGGCGCCGGCCACGCCGCGGGTGGCGGCCACCCCTTCGGCGAGCACCTCCACTTCGACATGGCCGCCCTGATCGTGGCCTTCCTCGTCCTCGGCCGGTGGCTGGAGGCGAGGGCCAAGGGCCAGGCCACCCGGGCCATCACCGGACTGGTCGAGCTCGGGGCCCACGAGGCGTCGCTCCTCGACCCGTCCCACCCCGACGGGGAGCACCGGGTGCCGGTGGCGCGGGTGCGGGTGGGCGACCTGGTGCGCGTCCGCCCGGGGGAGAAGGTGCCGGTCGACGGCGTGGTCGTGGAGGGTGCGTCGGCGGTGGACGAGTCGATGCTCACCGGCGAGTCGGTCCCCGTCGACAAGGGGCCGGGCGACGCCGTCGCCGGCGCCACCGTCAACCGCCAGGGGGTGCTGACCGTGCGGGCCACCGCCGTCGGGGCCGACACCGCCCTGGCCCGGATCGTGCGCCTGGTGGCCGAGGCCCAGGGGTCGAAGGCGCCGGTGCAACGGCTGGCCGACCGGGTGGCGGGCGTGTTCGTCCCCGTCGTCATGGCCGTGGCCGCGGTCACCTTCGCCACCTGGACCCTTGCCTTCGACCGCCCCCTCGACGGGCTCCTCGCCGCCATCGCCGTCCTCATCGTGGCCTGCCCCTGCGCCCTCGGCCTGGCCACGCCGATGGCGATCATGGTCGGCACCGGCCGGGGCGCGGCCCTCGGCGTCCTCATCAAGGGGGGCGAGGTGCTCGAGCGCTCCCGGGGCGTCGACACCGTCGTGTTCGACAAGACCGGCACCCTCACCGTGGGGGAGATGTCGCTCACCGACGTGGTGGGCGAACCTGACGTGCTCGTCCGGGCGGCGGCGGCCGAGGTCGGCTCCGAGCATCCGGTGGGCCGGGCGGTGGTGGCGGGCGCCCGGGGGCGCGGCTTCGCCATCGCTGACGCCGTCGGGTTCGAGGCGGTCGCCGGCCAGGGGGTGCGGGCCGAGGTCGACGGGGTGACGGTGGTGGTCGGCAACCGGCGCTTCGTGGCCCCGTCGCCCGAGCTGGAGCAGGCCGCCGACCGGCTGGAGGGCGAGGGTCGCACCGTCGTCTTCGTCGGGTGGGACGGCCGGGCGCGCGGGCTGCTCGGGTTGGCCGACACCATGCGGCCCGGCGCCCGGGCCGCGGTCGCCGAGCTGGCGGCCATGGGGCTCGAGGTGGCCATGGTCAGCGGCGACAACGCCCGCACCGCGGCCGCCATCGCCGCCGACGTCGGGATCGGGCGGGTGATGGCCGGCGTGCTGCCCGCGGCCAAGGCCGACGAGATCGCCCGCCTCCAGGCCGAGGGGCGGATGGTGGCCATGGTGGGGGACGGGGTCAACGACGCCCCCGCCCTGGCCCGGGCCGACCTCGGCATCGCCATCGGCACGGGCACCGACGTGGCCATCGAGACGTCGGCCATCACCCTGCTCTCCTCCGACCTGGCCGGGGTGGCCACCGCCATCCGCCTGTCGCGGACGACGTACGCCACCATCCTGCAGAACCTGGGCTGGGCCTTCGGGTACAACCTCGTCGCCATCCCCCTCGCCGCCGGCGGGTTGCTCACGCCGGTGGTGGCGGGGGCGGCCATGGGCCTGTCGAGCGTGTCGGTGGTGGCCAACAGCCTCCGCCTGTACCGCTTCGGCCGGAAGCCGCCGGCGACGGCCGCCGCCACCCGCCACCGGCGCCGGGCCGTGGCCTGGACCGTCTCCGCCCTGGCCGTGGCGGCGGCGGTCGTCGTGATCGCGGCCCGGACGCCCGGCTCCGACACCCAGCCGGCCGACCGGGTGGTCGACATGGCCATGGGGGAGTACGCCTACACGCCGGCGTCGATCTCGGTGGCCAAGGGCGACGAGGTGCGCTTCGTGTTCCACAACGAGGGGTCGGTGCCCCACGAGGCGGTCATCGGCGACGTGGAGGCCCAGGCGGAGGCCCTCCACGCCGACCACCACGGCCCGCACCCGGTGCCGTCGGTGCAGGTGGCGCCGGGAGGCACCGCCAGCCTCGTCTACCGTTTCGAGCAGTCCGGCCGGGTGCTGATCGGCTGCCATATCCCCGGCCACTACGAGTCCGGCATGCAGGCGGTGGTCGACGTCACCCCTTGACGTCTGAGCAGATGTTCAGATAAAGACACAATGGTGTCCATGGAACCGGCGGCCCCTCATCCCCTTCAACTCGACGAGTGCCAGGTACGGGTTGTCGACCCCGAGCGGGTCGAGGCCGTCCAGCGGGCCCTGCCCGCCCGGGAGTCGATCACGTCGGTGGCCGAGGTCTTCGCCCTCCTGGGCGACGAGAACCGGCTCCGCCTGCTCCTCGGCCTGCTGGAGGCGGGCGAGCTGTGCGTGTGCGACCTCGCCGCCGCCGCCGGCCTGGGGGAGTCGGCCACCAGCCACGCCCTCCGCCTGCTCCGGGCCCACCGGGTGGTGAAGGTGCGCCGGGCCGGACGCCGGGCCTACTACTCTCTCACCGACGGCCACGTGCGGCTGCTCCTCGACGTGGCCGTCGAACACGAACGCGACGACCGTGCCTGACTCCCCCGGGCCTGAGGTGCACGGGCGCGATCACGCCCACGACCGTTCCGCCCGCCGCGAGCGCCGGCTGCTCGTGGTCCTCCTGCTCAACCTGGTCATCGTCGTCGCCCAGGCGGTGGTCGGGCTCCTGGCCCACTCCCTGGGACTGGTGGCCGACGCCGGCCACAGCCTCACCGACGTGGCCGCGGTGGCGGTGTCGCTCTACGCCGTGCGCCTGGCCCGCCGGCCGGCCACCGTCCGCCGCTCGTACGGGTTCCACCGCTCCACCGTGCTGGCGGCCCAGGCCAACGCCGCCGCCCTCATCGCCGTCTCCGGCCTCATCGGCTACTTCGGCGTGCGGGGCCTGCTCCATCCCCCGGCGGTCCAGGGCGGGTGGGTGCTGGTGGCGGCGGTCGTGTCGGCCGTCGTCAACGGGGCCGCGGCCTGGATGCTGGGCCACGGGCACCAACACGACCTCAACCTGCGGGCCGCGGCCCTGCACATGGTCGGCGACGCGGCCACGTCGGCCAGCGTCGCCGTCACCGCGGTGGTGATCCTCGCCACCGGCGGGTTCCAGTGGCTCGACCCGGCAGTGTCGCTGGTCATCGCCGGCCTCATCGCGGTGCAGGCGGTGCGCCTGGTGGGGGAGACCACGGACATGCTGCTCGAGTCCACCCCGCCCGGCCTGGTGGTGGAGGACCTGGTGGAGACCATCGTCGGCCTGGGCTCGGTCGACGACGTCCACGACGTGCACGCCTGGAGCCTGTCGCCCGACGTGCGGGCGGTGTCGGCCCACCTGGTGCTGTCGGGCCGGCCGTCGCTGGCCGATGCCCAGGCCGTGGCCCAGGCGGCCAAGCTCGCCATCGCCGAGCGCTTCTCCATCACCCACGCCACCTTCGAGCTGGAGTGCGAGAACTGCGTCGACCGGGGCACCGACCCCTGCTGCCTGGGCCCGGGCGTGACCAGGGCCCCGGGGATCAGTACACCGAAGGGATCCGGCTGAGGCTCCGTTCACCGCTGGCCCCGCGCCTGCGGCGGCTCCGGCGGACGGGCCGGTTACGCCGGTTTCCCGATGGGTACGCCTGCACCAGAGGCCAAATGACTCTGGACCGAGGCTCTCTATGTGTCCTGAGCATCTGGCCCGCCATGACCGACAGTGGCGGGAAGGATGTGGACGCGATGGACGAAAAGAGAATCCCCGGAACCGCAGGTCAGGACGTCTCTTCCGCCGGTCGGGGTGACGTCACCTTTGGCAGCGGGTGGAGGCCGGCGTGGCGCGACCTGGCTGCATCCGACGAGATCAAAGCCCTTGAAGCCGATCTCGACGACGCCGAGCGGCGGATTCTGGCCGACCTCGCCTCCGAGACCAAGGCCGGCGCCGTCACCCCAGTCGTCGAAGCGGCGCCGTCTCCCGCGTCGGTGACGTCCTTCGGGTTCCGGCCGGGCGTGGTCAGCCGGGTGTCCGAGGTGATCGACCAGACCCTCACCGTCCCCCGGGGGCGGGGTGCGGCGCGCGTGGTGGGCGACCAGGCCCTCTTCGGGGTGTCGCTGACGGTGGACCAGGCCAAGGCCCTCCTCGACGCGTGGGTCGCGCTCATCGGCAACGACGCCGACTCCGACGACGGTGTCCCGCCCGCGCCCGAGGTGGTGGCCATCTCCGAGTTCCTCTTCGTCCTGTTCGATCCGCTGGCCGAGAAGCTGTCCGACCTGCCCTAGCAGGGCGGTTCATCACCCCCGTCTCGGGGCGCCAACCTCTACACTCCGCCGGATGCCGGCGTTGCTGTCCCGTCCATGAACGCGGGCCTGGCTTCGGCGGACGTGCTGCGCATCCTGGCCCGGTCGTCCGAGTTCCTCCCCCATTTCGCTCTGGTCGCGGCCGGGCCCTCGTCGGTGGCGCCGATGACCGCCCTCGAGCTCGGACCGGACCGCACGTCGTGGTTCCCGGCATTGGCCCGGGGCGAGGCGGCCGAGGGTCGGTTCGTGGCCCGGGTGACCGCCCATGTCGGGCTCGACCCGATGCTGGAGCCCGCCCACGGCCGCCGGGACTCTCGCCTGGTCCCGGCCTTCCGGGGGTGGTCGACGGTGGTCCTCACCGCCGGCCGGTTGGTGGGGATCTGCCCCCGGGGCGACGCTCTCTCCGGTCCCGTGGATTTCGATCGGGGGACGGTCGTGGCCTGGACGTTCCCCCTCCGTCACGTGGACGCGGCCCGGGTGGTCGACGCCGGCGGCACCCCGGTGGTGGCGGTGCGCTCCACCGACCGGCTGGTGGGCGGGGTCACCCTGGGCGCCGTCCACCGGGTGGTTGACGGGGATTTGCGCCCGATCGCGCCGGAGGAGGTTGCCGCCACCATCAACACGGCCACCATCAACACGGCCACGATCAACACCGGTGCCGGCGCCGGGCCCGGCGCAGCGCCCTCCGACGCGGCGCCCTCGCCGCCCAGCCGGTGGAGTTGAACCGCGCCCGCCGGTCGCTGCCGGCGGACCTTCCCCCCGAGCTGCTGGCCGTCGTCGGGCTGCTGTGCGTGGCCGGCCTGTTCACCGGCGTCCCCGTCCTCCGTGCCCTTCCCGACGCCTTCAAGCTCATCTCCGACGGTGGGCTGTGGGACTCCTTCGGCCTGCTGGTGCTGGTCCTGCTGGCCGAGCTGGGGCTCTTCGCGGTGGCCTGCTTCCTGCTCGCCTGGCAGGTGAGCCAGGGCGATCCGGTGGCCCGGGTGGTGACGGTGGTGGTGAGCGGCAGCCTCGCCTTCGGCCTCCTGCTGGGGAACGGGCTCGACGACGGGTCGGCCACGGTCACCCTTCTCTGCTCGATCGCGGTGGTCGTGTGCCTCACCGTCCCGCCCCGGGCCCGCGAGTTCTTCGCCGACCGGGCGCCGGGGCCGGCGCCGACGCCGGTCGTGGCGGCCGAGGCCCTCCTCGTCATGCTCTCTGCCATCCTCCTGGCCGTCGGCGTCGCCTACCTGCCGGTGATGTCGGTGAAGGCGAAGTACGCCCTCGTCGGGCTGGCCATGATCGGGATCGCGGTGGCCGGCTTCAGGGGCCGCCGCCGCCTGCGGACGGGCGAGCCCGCGGCCCGCACCCTCGTGTCGGGCCTCATGGCGGGGGCGGCGGTGGCCATCCTGCTGGGCGGCGACGGGTCGCTCACCGGTGCCCTGTTCATCCCCCTGGGGGTGGCCGTGGCCATCGTCGGCCTGCTGTGGATCCCCCAGGAGAGCCAGTCCCTCTTCAATGCCGGCCGGTCGATGGACATCGACGCCGCCGACGGCGACGAGGCGTTCGCCGACTACGCCGAGCCCGCCCCGGCCCCGCCCGGCTCGTCGTCGGTCCGGATGACGTCGGCCCGGCTGCCGCTACCGCCGTCGTTCGCCGTCGACGACGACTACCCCGAGCCCCCACCCCCGCCTCGTCCGCCGGCGGACCGGGTGCCGACCCCGCCCTTCGCCCCCGGCCCCGCGCCCTCCCCCTATGCCACCGGCTCGGCCCCGTCGCCCTACGCGCCCACCCCGGCCCCGGCCCGTACCTCCGCCGCCCGGCCCGCTCCCGCCTACCCGACCCCGACCCCGCCCTCGGCCCGAACCGCCCCGTCCCCGGCCCCGGTGCCGGCCCCGCCGCCGCCGGCGTCGGTGGCGACCCGTCCCCCGGCCACTCCCCCCGGCTGGTTGCTGGAGGCGCCACCGGCCGGGTTCTGGCCGCCCGAGCGCCGCCGGGCCGATCCCCGCCGGTACGAGATCATCCACGTCGTGGCATCGGCGACCGACGAGCTGGAGGTGGCACCCGACCTCGGCATCCGCTTCGACACCACGTCGTGGTTCCCCGTCCTCGAGGGCCGGGAGCAGGTGCGGGGCGCCTATCTCGTCTCGATGGCGATGTTCGACGAGGGCGCCACCGGGGCCGCCTTCCGGGGGACGTCGACCCTGCTGGTGACGTCGGCCCGGTTGGTGGGCGTGTGCGCCAAGGGGGAGAGCGGCGCCGGGCCCCTCGGCGCGGGCACGGGGCGGGTGGCGGTATGGCGGGTCCTGCTCGACCAGATCGACTGGGTGCGGGTGGAGGGATCGGCCGAGGGCGGCCACCTGGCCCTCAAGGGGTGGGACTCCGAGCGCCCGTGGGCCCTGCTGGCCAAGCCCCGGGCGGCGGTGGAGGGCGCCTTCCGCCCGTCGCCCCTCGCCGACCTGGCCGAGCTGGTGAACCGGGCCAAGCACACCGGCGCCTGAGCCGCCGATGATTCCCGGGGCCCCAGTTCGTCTCTCTGCCAGGACGGTCAGCGAGGAGGCCCGGTCATGAGTGTGTTGGACAGGCAGTTCACGGCCACGCTGCAGAAGAGCCCCAACAAAGGCGGGTGGACCTACGTGGTAATGCCCGGCTCGGCCGAGTACTTCGGCACCCGGGGGCTGGTGAAGGTCAGCGGCACGATCGACGGCCATCCCTTCCGCAGCTCGTTCATGGCCCTCGGCGACGGCACCCACAAGCTGCCGGTCAAGGCCGAGGTGCGGAGCGCGGTCGCCAAGCAGGCGGGCGACACCGTCACCGTCCGCCTCGAGCAGCGACTCGACGACTGACATGGCGACCAGGGTCATCGCCGACATCTCGGTGTCGCTCGACGGGTTCGTGACCGGGCCCGATCCCGATCTCGCCCACGGCCTGGGCCACGGGGGCGAGCCGCTCCACACCTGGGCGGTGGCGAGCGACGACGAGGTCGACGCCGAGGTGCTGCGGGAGGCCACCGACGCCAGCGGGGCGGTGGTGATGGGCCGCCGCCTGTTCGACATCATCGACGGGCCCCATGGGTGGAACGACGAGATGGGCTACGGCGCCGGCCTGGCCGGGACCCCGCCGTTCTTCGTCGTCACCCACTCCGTCCCCGACCACGTCCGGCTGGCGCTGGACTTCACCTTCGTCACCGACGGGTTGGCGTCGGCCATCGGCCGGGCCCGGGTCGCGGCCGAGGCGGCCGGCAAGGACGTGGTCGTCATGGGCGGCGGCGACGTCGTGCGCCAGTGCCTCGACGAGGGCCTGGCCGATGAGCTGCGCCTGCATCTGGCGCCGATCATCCTCGGCGCCGGCACGCCCCTCTTCACGGGCATCCGCCGCCGTCCCCTGGTGCAACGGTCGGTGCGGGTGTCGACGACCGCGACCCACCTCACCTACGAGCTCGGCCCGAGCTAGGGCGGCCAGGGCGCGTCGGGCCGGCGCAGGAGGAACAGGGCCTGGTCGTGGGGCGGCAGCCACGTCTCGTACGGGACCCGGCGGACCTCGACGTAGCCGGGAAGGGGCACGGTCGCGACCACGTAGGTGGAGTCGTCGTTCCAGGCGAAGAGGTTGACCCACCACGGGCGGTCGGCCACGGGTTCGGGGACCGCGACGCCGTCCTGGTAGAGGCGCTCGCCGTCCCACTGGGCGCCCCCCTCCAGACGGTTGGGGTCGACCCCGGCCCGCACGGTGGCCTCGGCCAGGGCGAAGGTGGAGTTCTGGAACACGAGGAAGTCGTGCGTTCCCGCCACCGACACCACGCCCAGGACCGCGGTCGCCACCCATGCCGGCCACGCCGGAAGGCGCAGGCCGACCACCGCCCACACGGCCAGGGCCAGGCCCAACGGAAGCAGGGGCAGGAGGTAGCGGTCGAGGGTGATGGTGAGGATGGCCCCGGGGACGGGGTTCTGGAAGTGGAACGTGGGCGGTAGCACGCCGACGGCCTGGCCCACGAGGACGGCGAACACCAGACCCGCCCCCGCCCGTGCGCCCCGTGGCCGACGGCCCCCGCCACCCTCATCCCGTGTCTCCGCGACCCGCCGGCCGAGGGCAAGGGCGGCCACCACCGCGGCCAGCCCCGCCACCACCGTCACGACCGCCAGCAGCCACCGGCCCGTCACCGGCGGCCGTCCGCCCTGGATGTCGGCCGGCCCGATGCCCCAGTCGGCCACGTACTGCGGCACGTAGGGCATCAGCCGGTCGGCCAACGCGAACCCGACCCCCCCGACCACCGCCACCGCGGCCAGGGGACCTGCCACCCACCAGCCCCGCCGGGGGAACGACCGCACCAGGGCCGGGAGGCGTCGGAGGGCCGCCACCGCCACCGGCGCCACGAACAGCCCGCCGTAGAGCACCATCACCGCCAGCAGCTGCGCCAGCAGCCGCGGGGTTCCCGACCGCCACACCAGCCCCAGCTCCTCGGCGAACATCGCCTGCGAGGCGGGCACACCGTGCACCAGCCGCAGCCACAGGAAGTAGGCCACCGCGGTGACCGCGGGCAGTCCCGCCACCCGCAGCAGGGTGCGCAGCCCGGCCCGGTCGAGGCGGGCCCGGCCGGTGACGGCCAGGAAGGCCACCACCGCGGCCGGGATCAGGGCCCCCTGCTGGCGGAACAGGAAGGCGGCGGCGGCCACCGCCGATCCCGCCACCACCCACCGGGGCACCTCCCGGCCGTCCTCGCGGCACAGGCCCCGGACGTAGCCGAGGGTGGCCGCCACCAGCAGGCCGGCGAAGGACGCGTCGCTCATGAAGCTGTTGGCCAGGACGTAGGCGAGGGGGTTGAACAGCCAGGCGGCGGCGGCCACCGCCGACCATTCCCGGCTGGCCCCGAGGGTGCGGCACAGCCCGTAGAGGGCGACCGCGCCCAGGGCGGCCAGCATCACCGTCGACAGGCGCAGGGTCACGTAGCTGAACCC
>JAXDMK010000177.1:0-11391 GCA_034666105.1 Actinomycetota bacterium
CGCCCCCGAGGAGTGCGGCGGGCTTGAAGATCACCCGCATCGGTGTCACCAGCGGCGGCGGATCTTCATTCGAGGAGGTGGACATCGAGCTCACCGACGCCGGTGAGATCGGTCGGCTGTCCGAGCCCTTTGCCGCGTCCAGCGTCACGTTCCGCGAGAACGACCCGGACTACGACTACGACTGGCACTGCGCGCCGCGGCGGCAGTTCATCGTCCTCCTCGATGGCGAGATCGAGGTCGAGGTGACCTCGGGCGAGAAACGGCGGTTCACCGGCGGTGATGTGGTGCTGGTCGAGGACACGACGGGTACCGGCCACCGCACCCGGACGGTCGGCGGGCGCTGGCGACGCTCGCTCTTCATCCCGCTCGCCGGCGGGTAGCCGACCGCAGCCGGCTCCTCGGCGACGTCCGGGAGGTGGGCGCCGGCATCAGAAACCGGCATCAGAACATCCCGTTGTCGTTGGCCGAGGTGTCGGGGATCTCCTGGAGCACGTCCCAGTGCTCGATCACCTTCCCGTCGTCATCGAAGCGGAAGATGTCGATCCCGGCGTAGTCGTGGTCGCCGGGCCAGCGCTGGTAGCAGTGGAGCACGACCAGGTCGTCCTCGGCGATGGCCCGTTTGAACTCGACTCGCTTGCCCGGGTACTCGGCGGCCATGCGTTCGAAGTAGTCGATGAACGCCTGTTTGCCGTCGGCGACGTGTGGATTGTGCTGCGTGTAGTGCGCGCCCGCGTACCGGTCGATCGCCTCCGCCGGGCGACTCTGGTTGAACATCAGGTCGTAGAAGGCCATGGCGGCCTCCTTGTTCCGGTCCCGCGTTCCCATGTCAGCTCCTTTGCCGGTCATGAAGGGTTTCCGTCCGTGAGTCCGAGGGTCTCGGCGAAGGCGGCGGCCCAGTCGGCATAGCCGAGGGCGCCGGGGTGGAAGCGGTCCTCGGCGTACTTGCCCTCCCACGGGGGACCGGTGCGCGCGCCGACGTCGGCCACCCGTAGGCCGCCGGCGGCGGCGGCCGAGCGGATGACGGCGTCGATGGCGTCGACCCGCTCCCGCCACAGGCCGGCGGGTAGCGTCGCCACCACCGACCCCGGCGGGAGACGGCCGATGATCTCCCGCAGGTCATGCTCCACCAGCGGCAGAGGCGTGCGCCGGATGATGTCGTTCGACCCGATGGCGCAGGTGACCAGGTCGGGAGCCACGTCCAGCGCCTCCAGGCGGGGTAGCTGGGTGGCCAGCACGTCGGACACCCGTCCTCCCGACTTGGAGAGGTTGAGCACCCGCCACGCCTGGCCCGACGTCGCCTCCAGCATCCGGTGGACCTGGCCCACGTAGCCCTCGTCGGGGCTGGGGGCGCCGATGCCCTGGGCGGTCGAGTCCCCGAGCACGACCCAGAGCGGACCGGTGGCGGCCAGGGCCAGCTGGTTGGCCTCGTCCCACGCCTTGGCGTACACCGCCACCTGGGCGTGCACCCGCCGCAGCCCGGGGATCGCGCCCCGGACCAGCAGCCCCACCACCTTGGGCGGACTCCATCTCATCGCCGTTGCCTACAGCCTCCGGAAGCGGTTCACCGACAGGGGGACGAAGACGGCCAGGATGGCGGCGATCCAGAGCAGCGACAGGGTCACGGGGCGGGCGGCCGGGCCCCCGAGGAACAGCGCCCGCAGGGCGTCGACCACGTGGGTCACCGGGTTGACCCGGGCGAACGCCCGCAGCCACCAGGGCATCGTCGCCACCGGGACGAAGATGGAGCTGGCGAACGTCAGCGGGAACACCCACACCAGTCCCGACGACTGGGCCGACTCGACGCTGCCCAGCGACATCCCGATGGTCGCCGAGATCCAGGAGAAGGACAGGGCGAAGAGCACGACCAGGCCCAGTCCCGCCACCGCCGGCACCAGCCCGCTGTGGAAGCGGAAGCCGATGAGCAGGCCCACCCCGGCCATGAGACCGACGACCAGGATGTTGCGGATGGTGTCGGCCGCCGTCCGTCCGACCAGCACCGCCGACCGGGCCATCGGCAGCGACCGCAGCCGGTCGACCATCCCCTTGGTCAGATCCTCGGCCAGCCCGATCCCGGTCTGCATGGCCCCGAAGGCCACAGTCTGCACGAAGATCCCCGGCATCAGGAAGTCGACGTAGCTGAACCCGGGGATGTGGATGGCCCCGCCGAAGACGTAGCCGAAGAGGACCACGAACATCACCGGCGTGATCGTCGAGAACACGATCAGGCTGGGGATGCGGACGTAGTGGAGCAGGTTGCGGCGGGTGAGGATGAGGGCGTCGGCGACGGCGGTGCCGGTCACGTGCGGGACTCGGCGGGTTCGCCCGATCCGGCGGACGCCTCGCCGGCCCCGCCGGCCTCGCCGGCCTCGCCCGACGCGGCGGCGTGGCCGGTGAGGGTGAGGAACACGTCGTCGAGGGTCGGTCGGCGGAGGGTGATGTCGGCGATGCCGATGCCGGCCGCGTCGAGGAGGCGGACGGCGTCGGCCACCACCGACCCGCCGGCGGCGACGGGCACCGACACCCGTCCCGCCTGGGGGTCGACGTGGGCCTCGCCGATGGCGATGGCGGACAGGACCGTGACCGCGGCCGGCGCCTGGGACGGGGGCGTGACGGCCACGTCGACCACCTCGCCGCCGACCCGGGCCTTGAGGTCGTCGGGGGTGCCATGGGCGATGACCCGCCCGTTGTCGATGACGGCGATGCCATCGGCCAGGCGGTCGGCCTCCTCCAGGTACTGGGTGGTGAGCAGCAGGGTCGTTCCCGCCTCCACCAGCTCGGCCATGATCTCCCACAGCCCGATCCGGCTGCGGGGGTCGAGTCCGGACGTGGGCTCGTCGAGGAACAGCACCTGGGGTCGCCCGACCAGGCTGGCGCCGAGGTCGAGGCGCCGGCGCATGCCGCCCGAGTAGGTGCCCACCCGGCGGTCGGCGGCCGCTCCCAGGTCGAACCGCTCCAGCACCTCCGTCGCCCGGCGGCCGGCCTCGGCCTTGCCCAGGTGGTAGAGGCGGCCGACCAGCACCAGGTTCTCCCGGCCGGTCAGCGTCTCGTCGACCGCTGCGAACTGTCCGGCCAGGCCGATCACCGACCGGACCTGGGCCGGCTGCTTCACCACGTCGTACCCGGCGACCAGGGCCCGTCCCCCGTCCGGGGCAAGCAGGGTGGTGAGGATCCGCACCACCGTGGTCTTGCCCGCCCCGTTCGGTCCGAGGAGGCCGAGGACGCTGCCGGCGGGGACGGTGAGGTCGATGCCGTCGAGGGCCCGGATCGCCCCGTAGGACTTGCGCAGACCCTCGACGACGATGGCGGGACCGGAGTTCGACTCGGCTGCATGCATCTCGTCGCAAGGTATCCGGGGCCGGCCGAGTACTTGGACGGTGTTTGACGGCAGAATGGCACCCGAGTGCCGCGTCCGACCGTCCCCGAGATCGACGTACGCCGGGCCAATGCCCGCTTCCACACCCGGCTGCCCTGGCTTGAGTCCCACCACTCGTTCAGCTTCTCCCGCCACTACGACCCCCGGAACGTGGGCCACGGCCTGCTCCTTGTCAACAACGACGACGTGGTGCGGGCCGGCACCGGCTTCAGCACCCATCCCCACCAGGACATGGAGATCGTCACGTGGGTGCTCTCGGGCGAGCTCGAGCACAAGGACTCGGCGGGCAACGCCGGCGTCATCTACCCGGGGCTGGCCCAGCGCATGAGCGCGGGTACCGGCATCTGGCACTCGGAGATGAACCCGGCGGCAGGGGACGACGTCCACTTCGTGCAGATGTGGGTCCGCCCCGACACCGAGCGCCTCGACCCCGGCTACGAGCAGCTCGACGTCAACGCCGAGCTCGACCGGGGCGGGCTCGTCACCATCGCCTCGGGGCGGGGCCACGACGCGGCCATCGCCATCCGCCAGAAGGGGGCGGTGCTGTGGGGCGGACGGCTGCGGGCGGGGGAGACGGTGAGCGTCCCAGACGCCCGCCACGCCCACGTGTTCGTGGCCGCCGGTCGGGTAGTCATGGAGGGCGCGGCGCCGGTCGAACTCACGGCCGGCGACGCGGTGCGCCTCACCGAGGCGGGTGCGCCGCGGCTGATCGTGGCGGGCGACGCTCCGGGAGGTGCCGAGGTGCTCATCTGGGAGATGGGAGGGACGGGATGACCACCATCCTGGTGGCGACCACGGCCGGGCTCTACCGCATCGCCCAGTGGCCGGACCTGCTCCACATCGAGCCCATTCTCGACGTGGCCGGCGAGTACGTGCTGGTGGCGGGCTACGGCGTGCAGAAGGGGTTCGACTTCACCGGCGAGTACGTCGAGGTGCCGGGGGCGACGTGCCTCCTGTGGAGCGGGTCCGAGCTCTTCGCCGGCACCCAGGGGGCCCACCTGGTGCGGGTCGGCCTCGACGGGCGGGGCAACCAGCCGGTGACGTCGTTCGACGCGGTCGACGGGCGCGACCGCTGGTACCAGCCCCACGGCGGTCCGCCCTCGGCCCGCACGACCGCCATCGACGACGAGGGGCGGATGTACGTCAACGTCCACGTGGGCGGCATCGTGCGTTCCGACGACGGCGGCCGGTCGTGGGAGCCGACCATCGACATCGAGACCGACGTCCATCAGGTGGCGACGGTCCCCGGCCACCCCGGCCACGTCGTCGCCGCCACCGCCCGGGGGATGGCGTTCAGCGAGGACTACGGCCAGAAGTGGAGGATCGTCGACGACGGGCTCTTCGCCAAGTACGCCCGGGCCGTCGCCGTCGGCGCCGACATCGTCTTCCTGTCGGCGTCGGAGGGTCCCGACGGCACCAAGGCGGCCGTCTACCGGCGGGCCCTCTACGGCACCCGCCGCTTCGGCAAGTGTCGAGGCGGTTTCCCGGAGACGTTGACCGGCAACGTCGACTCCGGTTGCATCGCCGCCTCGGGCAAGTTCGTGGTCGTCGGCACCCCCGACGGCCGCATCCTGCGGTCCGAGGACGCCGGCCTGAAGTGGCAGCAGATCACCACCGGCCTCCCCCCGGTGACCCGCATCCGCATCCTCGACTGACGACGGTCGCCAACGGGGGGTGCGTCCACCCCCACCGGGGTGGTGCCTGTCGGGTTCCGGCGCCCGCTCGGGGCGTGCATAGTTGGCCGAGGAGGTGGGATGGGAGCGAGGACGCGCGGCTCGTCGGGACCAGCCGTACGGTTCTGGGCGGCCACCGAGCTGAGGCGCCGGTGGCGCGCCCTGTTGGCGCTGGGCGCGATCGCGGGAGTGGCCTCGGGCCTGGGGATGGCGGCCCTGGCCGGGGCCCGGCGCACCGCCACCGCCTACGACCGGTTCCGTTCCGCCACCGCCGCGCCCGACGCGCTCGTGTTCGGCACCCAGATCGGCCTCCACGACCAGGACTATTCCGCCGTCGTCAACCTGCCCGAGGTGCTCGATGCGGGCACGTTCACGCTGGCCCCGATCGGGATCGACGGGTACCTCATCTCGAGCCTTCCTCCCGGCGACGACCACCTGCTCCGCACCCTCAGCCGGCCCCTCCTCGTCGACGGCCGGCTACCCGACCCCTCCCGCGCCGACGAGCTCCTCGTCAACCGGGCCGCGGCGGCGCGCTACCACCTGCGCGTCGGGCAGCGGGTCACGCTGGTGTCCTCCACCGAGCTGGCCGCCTTCTACACCGCCGACCACGTCCCGGTCTCGGGCGGGCCGTCCGTGCCGGCGACGATCGTGGGGATCGGCGACTCGGCCATGGACCAGGCCTTCTTTCCCGACCAGCCCAGCTTCAGCCCCAGCGCCGGGTTCCTGGCCCGTTTCCCCGAGGTCCCTCGAGCCCCGAACCTGGTGGTGCGGCTCCGGCCGGGCACCGACGTCGCCGCGTTCAAGGCCGATGTCGTGGCCGCCCTGGGACTGCCCGACATCCCCGTGCGTGACCTGGGTGAGGACCACAAGCGCATCGTCCACGGCACCGATCTCGAGCGCACCGGCCTGCTCCTCTTCGGGGGCGCGGTGCTGGTGGCCGCCCTCGTTCTCGTCGGCCAGGCGCTCACCCGGACGGTCGACTCGATCGCCGAGCCGGTGGCCACGCTCCGGGCTCTCGGATTCAGCAAACGGTCGCTGGTGGCCGGGATCGTCCTGCTCTTCCTGACGACTGCGCTGACCTCGGCCGTCGTCGCCGTGGTCAGCGCGGTGGCCTTCTCGGCCCGGTTCCCCGTGGGCCTGGCCGGGCGGCTCGAGCCGGATCGGGGGTTCCACGCCGACGCCCTCGTGCTGGGGCTGGGGGCGGGCCTGGTCGTCTTCCTCGTCCTGGCCGGCGCCGCATGGGGGGCGTACCGGGCCGCGGCCTCGCCCACCGCCCCCCGGGAGGCCGCCGGAAGCTCGGGTTTCCTTCGCCGGATCGGCGCCACGGCACCGCTTCCGGTGGCGATCGGGTTGAGCCTGGCCCTCGAGAAGGGAACGCACGACCGGGCCCTGCCGGTGCGCCCGGCGCTGGCGGGCGCGGTGGCCGGCGTCCTGGGGGTCGTCGGCGCCCTCGGGCTGGTCCGGGGTATCGACGACGCCATCGCCCAGCCCAGCCGGGCCGGCCAGGTGTGGGACGCGGACGTGTTCCCAACCGAGGAGCACCACGGGCAGGCGCTGATCGACGAGCTGCGGCAGGAGCCCGACGCCGGCGCGGTGGCCGAGATGGACCGTGTCCCCCTCGACGTGGAGGGCACGGGGCTCCCGGTGTACACACTGCGTCCGCAGGGGGGCGCGCTGTCGTTCGTCGTCCTGAGTGGCCGGGCCCCGGTGCGGTCGGGCGAGGCGCTCATCGGGCCCGCTTCGGCCAAGGCCCTGGGCAAGCACGTCGGCGATCACCTCCGGGTCGGCGGCCCCGACGGCCTGGACCTGGAGATCGTGGGGACGGTGCTCCTGCCCCAGACGCCCCACTCCTCTTTCGACCAGGGCGTCTGGGCGATCCCGGAGGACGTGGCGCGGGTGGACGAACGCGATCCGGAGCTCGTCGACACCCAGATCGTCGTCAAGGCTCGGCCGGGCGTCGAGCGGGAGGCCTTCCTCACCCACCTCCAGGACGTCTATCGCGACGTCGAGCCCCCGGCCCTGCCCCAGGACGTGCAGTTCCTGGGCAACGTCCGCACCCTGCCCCGGGCTCTGGCTCTCTTCCTGGCCGTGCTGGCGGTGGCGGCCCTCGGTCACGCCCTCGTCCTCGCCGTCGGCCGCCGCCGGCAGGACTTCGCCGTGCTCAAGGCGCTCGGTTTCCGGCCGACCCAGAACGGGGCCTGCATCGCCTGGCAGGCGACGACGGTGGCGGTCGTCGGTCTCGTCCTCGGGCTCCCCCTGGGAGTCGTCGCCGGCCGCCTCAGTTGGAGGTGGGTCGCCGACGCCACGCCCCTGCTCTACGTCCCGCCGGTGGCGGCGTTGGCGGCGGTGTTGGCCATCCCCACGTGGATCGCGGTGGCCAATCTGACCGCGGTGATCCCGGCCCGCCGGGCGGCCCACCTGCGGACGGCTGAGGTCCTGCGCTCGGAATAGTCGCCGGACCGGCCATTCGGACCGGGCCGGGTTGACCGATGGCGTACTCTGTTTGCGTACGACCGGACAGACCGGACGACATATGCCAGCGTCCGCAGGTCGTTGCCTCACCGCTTCCTCCGCAGATCGCCAGGCAACACACGGAGGAACAACATCATGGCAACCGGCACCGTCAAGTGGTTCAGCGACGAGAAGGGCTTCGGCTTCATCTCGCCCGACGACCAGGGCAAGGACCTCTTCGTACACCACTCGGGCATCACCGGCGGCGGCTTCCGCTCGCTGGCCGAGGGTGAGAAGGTCAACTACGACAGCGAGCCCGGCGACAAGGGCCCCAAGGCGGTCAACGTCTCCCGCATCTGACAGACGCGCAAGCGGCCCGGGCCACCGATTCGTTCGGTGACCCGGGCCGTTTCGCGTCCGGCGGCTGAGAGCTAGTCCGTCAGCTCCGTCGGCGTCACCCGGACCGACTGCACCTGGCCCCTGCGGAAGACCCCCACCGGCACCGGGCGGCCGATGCGGTCGCCGGTCATCAGCCGCTGCAGGCCGCCGACGTCGGCCACCGGCACCTCGTCGATCGACAGGATGATGTCCTCCGGGCGGAGACCGGCCACCGCCGCCGGGCTGCCGGCCACCACCGTCAGCACCTCGATGCCCTTGTCCTGACCGGTGGCCCGGGCGGCCCGGGGCGGGAGGGGACGGGAGCCCCCGGCGATGCCGAGGTAGGCCCGCCGCACCCGACCCTCGGCCATGAGGGCGGCCATGATGGCCCGGGTGGTGGCGTTGATGGGGATGGCCAGGCCCAATCCCTGGCCGATGCCGGGACCGACCACGGCCGTGTTCACCCCCACCACGTGACCCCGGCCGTCGGCCAGGGCGCCGCCGGAGTTGCCCGGGTGGAGGGCGGCGTCGGTCTGGATGACGTTCTCCACCAGCCGGCCCCGGGGACCGCCGACCGGGAACGAGCGGCCGAGAGCGCTCACCACCCCCGCGCTCACCGATCCGGCGAAGCCGAGGGGGTTGCCGATGGCCACCACCAGCTGGCCGACGCGGAGGCGGTCGGCGTCGCCCAGGGTGGCGGGCACGACCGCCAGCCCGCCCAGGGGGGTGGCGGAGCGGATGACGGCCAGGTCGGACAGGCGGTCGGTGCCGATGACCTCGAACTCGGCCTCGCCACCGTCGGCGAACACGGCCACGCCTCCGTCGGCCCGCTCCACCACGTGGGCCGAGGTGAGCAGGAAGCCGTCGCCCGTGACGACGACGGCCGAGCCCGATCCCTGCTGCTGGCGGCCGCCCGGCACCCGGGCCATCACCCGCAGGCTGGCCACCGACGGGAGCAGGCGCTCGGCGACGGTGGTGACGACCGTGGAGTAGGCGTCGAGGGCTTCCGCATCAGAGGGGCCATCGGACGGCAGCCGGCCCTCGGCGTCAAGGTGAGCCATGGCCACGGCCCTACGCCGAGCCCTCTTCACGGGCCGCGTCGCGGCCGAAGCTCACCGTCACCGACAGCTCGTCGGCGCCCCGCACCACGCCCAGCGCGAGCGACGAGGTCTCGTCGAGGCCGTCGAGGATCGAGTGGAGGTCGTCGACGGTGGCGATGGCGCGTCCGTCGGCCTCCACGATGAGGTCGCCGCCGCGGAGACCGGCCCGGCCGGCGGGGGAGTCCTCCTGCACCTCGCGCACGAGCAGGCCGTCGCGCTCGGGGAGCCCGACCGACCGGCGCAGCTGGCGGGCGGCCCGTCCCGGCACCAGGCCCACGCCCAGGTAGAGGCGGGAGGTCGACTCGCCCCGGGAGAGGCCCTCGACCCTCGCCCGCAGGTCGGCATCGGCCGGCAGGGCCAGGTAGAAGCCCTCGCCCAGGCGGTTGGTGTTGATGCCGAGGAACCGGCCGGCGGCGTCGACCACCGGTCCGCCGGACGACCCCTTGGCCATCGGGGCGGTGTGCTCCACGCTGCCCGTCACCCGCCGACCCCTCGGTCCCCGGAACGACCGCCCGACGGACGAGACCTGGCCCAGGGTCACGCGCAATCCCCGTCCCCCGGGGTTGGCCAGGGCGAAGACCACCGCGCCCACCGCGGGGTCGCCGTCGCCCCACTCGATCGGGGGCGCGCCGGCGGTGTCGGCGGAGAGGACGGCGAGGTCGCCGTCGACGTCGACGCCGGCCACGGTGGCGGTGACGGTGCGGCCGTCGGCGAAGCTCAACGGCACCTCGTGGTCGTGGACGTTGTGGGCGTTGGTGAGCACCAGCCCGTCGCCGATGACGACGCCCGAGCCCCGGCCCCACCCGTGGCCGATGCCGACGACCGACCCGCCGGCCTTCACCGCCACCGTCTCGGTGGCGGCCTGCAACTCCTCGATCACACTCATCCGCGATGCTCCTTGGTAGTGACTTGTGAGTTGCAAGTTACTATCGGCTAGTGGGTTTGGCAAGATGGGTGTTCATGGGCGAGCGGACGACCTCGAAGGCGCTGGAGGAGGCGGTGGCGCGGGTGGGCGACCGGTGGACGCTCCTCCTGGTGTCCGCCCTCCTCGACGGCCCCCGCCGGTTCAACGACCTGGTCGACGACGTGGGCGGCATCGCCCCCAACGTCCTCAGCCAGCGCCTGCGCCAGCTCGAGCAGCACGGGATCGTGGTGGCCACGCCCTACTCCACCCGCCCGCCGCGGTTCGTCTACCAGCTCACCGGCTCCGGGCTGGAGCTGGCCGGCGTGCTCCGCCTGCTGGCCCAGTGGGGCGCGGGCCAGGGCCCGAGCGGCGGCGCGGGGGGCGGTGAGCCCCTGCGCCACCCCGCCTGCGGCACGCCCATGGAGGCCCGTTGGTACTGCCCCACCTGCGCCGTCGTGGTCGACGACGACACGACCAGTGACGACGTGGTCCGTTTCCTGTAAGAAAGGAGAAGGCGAGGAAAGGGGCGGGGTATGAGCACGTCGGGACCGGGACCGTCGAAGAGGGGCTACTGGCTCGGCGGGGCGATCATCGTGGTGGCGGGGATCGTCGCCATCGCCTGGTTCGGCCTCGGTTTCTCCCGCTTCTCCGATCGGATCGACAACTTCCAGCGGGTGTCGACCAACGGTTCGGGCGAGGTCACCTTCGACAAGGCGGGCGGCTACGTCATCTACTTCGAGGCCCCCGGCGCCAGCGACGGCGACATCCCCTCCGGGCAGGCCCAGCTCACTCCCGTCGACGGGGGCGACCCAGTGCCGCTGGAGAGCTACGACGCCGACTTCACCTACGACATCGGTGGGCATTCAGGCGTGGCCGTTCTCACCGCCGACATCCAGGCACCGGGGTCGTACACCCTGGAGTCGGAGGCGGAGGGCGAGGGCGAGCTCGCCGTCGGTAAGAGCGTGGCCGGCACCCTGGTGAGCAGCGTCGTGGGCGCCATGGCCCTGGGCGGACTCGGGTTCGTCACGGGCGTCGTCGTGCTGATCGTCACCGCCGTCCGCCGGCGGGGCGCCCGGCCCAAGAACGCCCCGTGGATCCCGACGCCACCGGGATCCTCGATGCCGCCCCCGCCCCCGCCCGGGTACGGGTCGCCCCCGCCCGGGTACGGGTCGCCCCCGCCGGCGCCCCCGCCCCCGCCGCCCCCGCCCCCGTCGGGGTCGACTGACACCCCGTCCTGGGTACCGCCGCCGGAGTAGGGCGCGGGCCCGTCGCCCGCCTCTCCCGGCGCTTCGTCGCCCAGACGCTCGACGGGGTCCCCTTCCTCCCGGTGGTGGCGGTGGCTCACCGTCGCGCCGGGCGACCGCCCTCCCGACGCCTTGATCTCGCCTTCCTGGCCGCCGACGCCCTGTACACGGTGGGCTTCATGGCCGCGGTGGGCCAGACGCCGGGCCAGATGGCGATGGGAATCCACGTCGTCGACCGCCGTTCCGGTGCCCCGGCGACGTGGACCCA
>JAXDMK010000178.1:0-15027 GCA_034666105.1 Actinomycetota bacterium
GGGCCCACAAGTCGTGCTACCACCACCGTCTTCGGTACCGTCGGGCCGGTGAGCCGACGCGACGCCATCATCCTGCGGTCCGCCGCCGTCTGGACCGTCTTCATCTGGGTGACGCGGATCCGCAACATCCTGGGCGACGAGACCCGGGCCACCTCGTTCAAGGTGGTCCACGTGGTCCTCGCCCTCGTCTCGGTGGCGTTCGCCGCCGCCATCTGGCGGGTGGCCGCGAGAAGCCGGCCCGTGAAGGGTCGACGAAACGCACGGGACCGGGTCGACACGTCGTCGTAGGGGTATTTCGTCTCGTCGGGGTCATCGCCAGCGCCGGCTTCGCGTCCGGCGACCGGTTCGTGGTCGGCCACTGGCGCTCGGGTCCCCTCGGCCCCATGGACGACCTCATGTGGGCCACGCCCGCCGGCGAGCGGTGGCTGGTGGCTCCCAGGCAGGAGGTGGCCGACTTCGTGTCCGGCGTCTACGACTTCGACCGGGTGGTCGTGGCGCCGCTCCGGGTCGACTCCGACGATCCCCGCCGGCTCCACGTCGAGGCCCCCGACCTCGGCCTCGACCTCCACCTGGAGGCGGGCCGGGGCTGGCCCATCCCCGCCCCCCGCCGCCGGCCCCCGTGGCTCACCCGGTACGTGGAGGCGCCCGTCGCCCGCCGCCTCCTCCACGTCGAGGCCTACGGCGTGAGTCCCACCGGCGTGCGGGAGTGGTACCAGGCGTCGCGGTACCGACCGTTGACGTCGGCCCGCGCCACCCGCGGCGGCGCCGACCTCGGCCCCCTCGGCCCCATCACCCCGCCCACCCGGTTCGGCTTCAGCGAGCCGCCTCGTCGCCCGTCGCTGGTGGAGGTGACGACGCGGCTGGAGGTCCCCCGGGCCCAGGACCGATAGCCACGTCGAGGGCGAGGGTGAGGCAGCGGCAGGCGCCTCCGCCCTTCTGGAACTCGTCGACCGGCGACACGACCACGTCGAAGCCCCAGGCTTCCAGCTGGCGGCCGACCCGGGGCGGGCACGACGGCATGACGACGGTGGTGCCCACCACCACCGAGTTGGCGCAGAAGGCCAGGACCTCGTCGTCGTCGAGGGCGAACGGCTCCGGCACCAGGGCGTCGACCACCTTGCGCCCGTAGGCGTCCCAGAAGTGGCGGGCGACCAGGGCCCGGCGGTCGTCGAGGGGGCAGAAGGTGAGGTCGAGGTGGTAGCAGCGGGGGTCGGCCAGCTCGATGGGACGCACCGGCACCCCGATCAGGCGGGACAGGGGGCCGTGGGCGGCGGCGTCGGAGCGGTAGCGGTAGCCGGACAGGAAGACGTCGCGGAAGGGCAGGGTGTCGCCCGCCCCCTCGTGGGAGACGCCGGCGGGCAGCTCCCGGATCTCGAAGCCGGCCTGGGCGAACCAGGCCACGTCGTGGGCCACCTCCGGCTGGCGCTCGGGGTGGCGGAAGCGGCTGGGGACGAAGACGCGGTGGTTGACAGTGCCGGCGTTGGCCGTGAACACCAGGTCGGGCAGCTCCGGCTGGGGGTCGAGGATCTCGATCTCGGCCCCCGCGGCGCGCAGGTTGGCCACCAGGCCTTCCCATTGCTCGCGGGTGCGGTCGACGTCGACCTCGACCTCGCGGTGCATCCACGGGTTGATCTCGTAGAGGATGCCGAAGTGCACGGGCGGGCACATCAGGAAGCGCCGCCCCCAGGCGAGGGGAGTCAAGTGGTCCGGGGTTCGGCGCTCACGGGACGGGCGGAGCCAGGTGGTCGGCCAGGCTGCGCAGGAACAGGCCGGCGTCGGTGACGATCCCCAGGGCCTGGTGGCTGCCCCGGTCGGCGAGCTTGGTGACCACCGCCTGGTTGATGTCGACGCAGAACGTCTCCACCCCCGCGGGGAGGATGTTGCCGGTGGCGATGGCGTGCAGGGTCGACGCCAGCATGAGGGCCACGGTGACCCCCGGGACCAGCTCCCGCATGGCGTCGGCCGCCTTCACCACGTCGGTCTCGACGTCGGGCAGGGGACCGTCGTCGCGCACCGACCCGGCCAGGACGTAGGGGATCCCCAGCCGGACGCAGTCGTACATCACCCCGCCGGCGACGAACCCGTCTGCCACCGCGGCCGCGATCGACCCCCGCCGGCGCACCTCGTTGATCACCCGCAGGTGGTTGCTGTGGGAGCCCTCCAGGGGCAGCGACCCGACGAGGGGCACGCCCAGCGACGTGCCCAACACGTTGGACTCGATGTCGTGGGTGGCGAAGCCGTTGCCGGCGAACAGGACGTCGATCCAGCCGCCCCGCACCAGGCGGGCCAGGTCGGGACCGGCGCCGGTGTGCACCACCGCCGGCCCGCACACGGCCAGGATGCGGCCGCCGGCGCTCCGGGCCCGGCGCATGCGCTCGGCCACCTGCGACACCAACAGCTCCTTGGGCTTCTCCGAGGACACGTCGGAGTTCATGAACTCGAACGGGCTCGGGCCCCGCGGCCGTGACATCGGTCGCACCCGCACCCCGTCGCTACCGATGACGATGGCGTCGCCCTCCCGCACCCGGTGCATGGGGATGGTCCGGACCTGCCCGTCGGGGCGGACGACCAGCCCGCAGTCCATCTCCGGGTTGGCCACCGTGATCCACCGCCCGTGGAGGCGGACGTCGGTGGCCAGGTTGGTGGTGGAGTAGAAGCCCTCGGGCAGGACGCCGGTGGTGTCGGCGAACACGGTGACGACGTCGCCCGTGTCGAGGCGGTTGGCCCCGTGGATGTGGAGCTCGTCGAGGACGGCGGCCAGCAGGTCGTCCTCCTCCGCCGTGACCTCGAACCGGGCCCGGCTGGAGTCGCCGCTGGTACGGCCGATGTCGAAGTCGAGGAGGCGGTAGTCGGCCCCCGCGTCGAGGATGATGTCGAGGATCTTGGCCAGGATCAGCGAGTCGATGATGTGACCTTCGACCTCCACCACCTCGGAGGGCATCAGTCGGGGCCGGGGCCCGTCGGCGCGGGAACGATCGGAGCCGGCTCCGGGTCGGTGGTCTCCTCGGCGGCGGCCGCGGGGTCGTCGGCGTCGGCCGCCACGTCGGCCGCCGCATCGGCCGCAGACTCCCCGGCTTCGGCGGTGGCGATGGCCGTGTCGACGGGGATCTTGTCCTCGCCGATGGTGGGCTCTTCCTTCATCCTGCCCTTGCGGTTGTCCCAGAGGTCGCGGACGATCACCGAGATCACGCCCGCCGCGGGGATGGCCAGCAGGGCCCCCAGGATGCCGAACACCTCCACCCCCAGCAGCACGCTGACCAGGACGAACAGCTGGTTGATCTGCACCGTCCTGGCCATGATCTGGGGCTGGAGGACGTGGTTCTCGAACTGCTGGTAGATCGTGTAGAAGATCAGCATCCCGATACCGGCCGGCACCGAGTGCAGGAAGGCCACGCCGATGGTGGGGATGGCCCCGAGGGTGGCGCCCACCAGGGGGATGAGGTCGGCGAAGGCGGTCCACAGGGCGAGGACGCCCTTGAAGGGCACGCCGAAGATCCACAGGGCGAAGAACGTGAGCGCGCCCGCGATCACGCTGATGAGCAGGTTGCCCATCACGTAGCCGGTGATGGCCTTGGCGCAGTCGGCCGCCACCGCCTTGACCCGGGCCCGTCTTGGTGGCGACAGGGCCCCCAGACCGCTGGTGAGCAGGTCGGGACCGTAGAGCACCATCATCACGGTCAGCACCAGCACCGTGAGCAGGGAGAGGATGCCGGCGAAAGCCCGGCTGGCGTAGCCGACCAGGCGGTTGCTCGACTTGCTCAGGGAGTTGGTGATCTTGTCCTTGTTCTCCTCGTAGCGGCGCTCGAGGTCGTACTTCCGGACGATCCCGCCCAGCGGGCCCTTGCCCTTCTGGGCGTCGCTCAGGTAGGTGGGGAAGTTGTCGACCGCCTCCCGGGTCTGGTCGACGAGGGGCCGGATGAAGGCGTACATGAGGCCGGCCAGGGTGACGATGAGCAGGAGGAACACGATCCCGACGGCGTGGCCCCGCTTGACGTGGGCCCGGCGCTTGACGAAGTCGACCGCCGGCGTGAGGACGGTGGCGAAGAAGGCGGAGACGATGAGCAGGGCGAGGGTGTGGGCCACCTTGCGGAGGAGCCAGATGCCGAGGGCGGTGGCCAACACCAGGCCGATCGTCGCCATGATGGTTCGGACCGGAACCCGCTCCCGTTCGGACACGGGGCCGATCGTACCCAGCAGGCCCGGATCCACCGCATCTTCGGTGCGGGGCCCGGCGGTGAGTAGTGTCCAGGCGGCATGGGCCAGCTCATCACCGTCACCCGCAAGCCGTCGGTCCGTCCCGACGTGGCCATCTTCGAGCTCAACCGCAGCCTCTCGGGCATGGGTCACGAGCGCTTCAAGTCGGCGGGCGACGCCACCCGCGACAAGCCCGTCGACGAGCTGGCCCGCCGCCTGTTTGCCGCCGGCGGGGTCGAGGGCGTGCACATCTACTCCAACGTGGTCACCGTCGACCTCCAGGCGGGGGCCGACACCGAGTCGATGGCCGACATCATCCGCGACCTGTTCACGTACTACCGGGAAGGCGTCGAAGTCGTCGACCCGATGGCCGGCACCGCCACCAGCTAGCCCCCGGCCGGTCGCCTACTCGACGACCACGCCCTTCAGGTCGTCGCCCGCCGGGTACTGCGGGTTCATCGCCTCGAGGGTCTGGTTCACGATGCGGCTGACGGCCCAGTTGCGGTACCACTTGTGGTCGGCGGGGATCACGTACCACGGCGCGTCGGCGGTGGACGTGCGGACGATCGCGTCCTCGAACGCCTTGCGGTAGTCGTCCCACTTGGCCCGGTCCTCGAGGTCGCCCACCCGGAACTTCCAGCGCTTGGT
This sequence comes from Actinomycetota bacterium, assembly GCA_034666105.1. GTDB lineage: Bacteria > Actinomycetota > Acidimicrobiia > Acidimicrobiales > AC-14 > JAXDMK01. The sequence goes on from JAXDMK010000178.1 coordinate 4,843, forward strand.
GGGGTCGTCGAGGCGGTCGCGGAAGCGCTCCGCCTGCTCCTCCTTGGAGATGTGGAGGAAGAGCTTGAGCACCTTGGTGCCGGCGGCGGCCAGGTTGGCCTCGAACTGGTTGATGATCTCGTAGCGGGGGTGCCAGACGTCCTTGGGGACGATCTGGTGGACCCGGACCACGAGGACGTCCTCGTAGTGCGAGCGGTTGAACACCACCACCTCGCCCCTGGCCGGCGTTTGCTGGTGGACCCGCCACAGGAAGTCGTGGGCCAACTCGTCTTCCGACGGGGCCCGGAACGACACCACATGGGCGCCGGCCGGGTTGAGCCCCCCGAAGAGGTGCTTGATGGTGCCGTCCTTGCCCCCGGCGTCGATGGCCTGGAGGACGACGAGCAACGACCGCCGCTGCTCGGCGAAGAGGCGCTCCTGCAGGCTCCGGAGCTGGTCGAGGAGATCAGGGATCGCCTCGGCCGCCTTGGCCTTCGAGGACATGCCGTCGGTGCTGCCGGGGTCGACCTGGGTGAGGTCGAGTTTGCTGCCCGGTGCCACCCGCCACCGGTCTGCGTCGGCCTTGGTCACGGGAGGAGGTCTACTTCACCACGATGGCCGTGACCATCCCGAACATCCCGTTGTCGCCCTCGACGTGGGGGAGGATGTGGCAGTGCCAGACCCAGGTGCCGGCCTTGTCGAGGTTGACGAGCACCGAGTAGCGCTCGCCGGGGGCGACGTTCAGGGTGTCGACCACGTAGGGCTGGTCGAGGGTGAACCCGTCCTTGGCCACCACGATCTGGTCGAACTGGTGGAGGTGCATGGGGTGGATCTGGGTGCCCTCGTTGAAGTAGTGGAAGAGCACCCACTGCCCGGCGCTGGCCACGATGGGGGCCGTGGCGGGGAAGCTCTTGCCGTTCAGGCTGTAGCCGATCACGCCCGCGTCGTTGAGGACGATGGGGAACTCCTGGGCGATCTGCATGTCGGCGGGAACGACCTCACCGCCGACGGTGCGGCCCCGGGGAAGGGGGACCTGGCCGACGAAGATGGTGCCGAACATGCCGTTGGGCAGTCCCACCTGGGAGTGGAAGTGGGGGTGGTACATGGCCACCGACACCTCGTCGGCGGTGTACTCGTAGGTGAAGGTGGCGCCCGGCTCGACGAGGGGCTGGCTGATGGGGGCGACGCCGTCGTACTTGTTGTCGACGTTCAGGCCGTGGAGGTGGAGGTCGGTGGCGATGGGGAGCTCGTTGTGGAGGCGGAACTGGACCCGGTCGCCCACCTGGAGGTGGATCGAGGGGGCGGGGACCATGCCGTTGTAGGTCCAGGCGTCGACCACGTCGCCCGGGGCCCGCTCCCACTTGGTGATCTTGGCCACCAGGTCGAACACCTTGACGCCGTCGGCGGTGACTTCGGTGGGCTCGAGGACCTGGTTGCCGACGCCGTCCGTCTGCGCCGGGAACTGGCCCATGGTGTCGAGCATGGCCTGGGTCATGGCCTGGTAGTCCATGCCTGCGGGGGTGGCCCCGGTGGCCGAAGGCATGGCCGCGGCGGTGCCGTCGGCTGGGGCGCCGGCGACGGTGAGCTGGGCCTGCATGCCCGCGTCCCGATGGCCGGGGATGGAGCAGTACATGGTGTAGGTGCCAGCGGCCAGGCCGGCCAGCTCGACGTGCTTGCTGGCACCCGAGGCCAGGTCGCCGGTGGCGAGGTCGGTTCCGTCGACCACCATGTTGTGGGAGGTCGAGCCGGCGTTCGTGACATGGAGCGACCCGCCCACGGCGACCGAGGCAGCCGCGATCTTGAACTCGGTGAGGTCGACCGACGCGGTGGCGGACGCGGTGCCGGGCTCGTCGCCCGCGGCCACGGTGGTGCCCCGCTCGTCGATGGCGCGGAGGCCGAAGCCCACGCCCACCATGGCCGTGAGCAGGGCCATCGCGGCCAGGCCCACGGAGAAGACGGACAAGTTGTCGCGGCGGGCGGATGTCGAGGTGCGGTTTTCCATGGTCGTGTCACTCCTGTCCTCCGTCAGCATCGGGGAACGGGGCCGGCGGGCCCAGAGGCGAAGGTCCCGGCGGCGCCGGCCGACGGTCACAGTCGGGGGGCGACAGTCGGCCGCTGTTGGCGAACATGTGTTCGTCTACACTGGGGGTATGGCCCTAGCCGCCCGGGAGCTCGAACAGGGGGCGAAGCCGGCCATCTCCGCCGAGCTGGCGGAGCGGGCGGCACCGGTGTCGCTGGCGGGCGACCAACGGCTGCCGGTGCTGGCCCCCCTCGAGCCGTTGCTGCCGGACCGAGGCCTGCGGCGGGGGTCGGTGGTGGCGGTCGAGGGGTCGTCGGCCCTGGCCCTGGCCCTGGCCGCGGGCGCCTCGCGGGCGGGGTCGTGGTGCGGGGCGGTGGGCCGTCCCCCGCTGGGGGTCGTGGCCGCGGCCGAGCTGGGCATCGTCCTCGAACGGTTCCCCCTGGTGCCGGCGCCCGATCCGTCGGCCACCGGCCCGGGAGGGTGGGCGTGGGTCGTGGCCACCCTCCTCGACGCCCTCGACCTGGTGATCGCCTGGCCGCTGGCGTCGGTGCGGCCGGCCGACGCCCGCCGGCTGGCGGCCCGGGCCCGGGAACGGGGGGCGGTGCTGGTGGTGGCGTCGGGGGGGTGGCCGGAGGCGCCCGACATCCGCCTGACGATCACCCGCTCGGAGTGGGTGGGCGCGGAAGCGGGCAACGGGCGGTTGCGGGCCCGCCGGGTGGAGGTGGTGGGCGGCGGCCGGCGGGCGGCGTCGGGCGAGCGCCGGGCCACGCTGTGGCTGCCCGGTCCCGGAGGGGGAGTGGCCGCCGCCGGCGGTGGCGGCGGCGGCGGGCGGCTGCGGGACGTGGGGTGACCGGTGACCGATCGTCTCCTGGTGGTGCACTGTCCCGACTGGCCGGTGGTGGCGGCCGGCCCCCCGGCAACTGGTGACGGTCCGGCCGGCCAGGACCGGCAGAGACGTCACCAGTTGGCGGCGGTGGCGGTGGTGTTCGCCAACCGGGTGGTGGCGTGCTCGGAAGCGGCCCGGGCCGAGGGGGTGGAGTGTGGTCTGCGCCGGCGCCAGGCCGAGTCCCGCTGCCCCGGGATCGTCGTGGTGGCCGACGATCCCGGCCGCGACGCCCGGGCCTTCGAGCCGGTGGTGGCGGCGGTGGAGGCGTTCACGCCCGGCGTGGAGATCGTCCGGCCGGGGGTGTGCGCCTTCGTCACCCGGGGCCCGTCCCGGTACTTCGGCGGCGACGCCTCGTTGGCGGCCAAGGTGGCGCGGGCGGTCGACGCCGTCCTGGCCGGGACGACGGCGGGTGCCCCCCGGTGCCGGGTGGGGGTGGCCGACGGCCGGCTGGCGGCGGAGCTGGCCGCCCTCTCCTCCAGGGGCGAACCGGTGATCGTGGCCCGGGGCGGGAGCCGGGCCTTCCTCGCCGACTTCCCGATCGCGGTCGACACCGGGGCCGCCACCGCGGGCGACGCCGACCGGGCCGACCTGCTCGTCCGCCTCGGTATCCGCACCCTGGGCGACCTGGCCGCCCTGCCCCTGCCGGCGGTGCTGGCCCGCTTCGGCACCGACGGGGCGATGTCCTGCCGGCGGGCCCGGGGCCTCGACGGGCTACCCCTCGCGGCCCGGACCCCGCCGCCCGACCTGGCCGTCACCGCCGAGCTCGATCCTCCCGTCGACCGGCTGGAGACCATCGCCTTCCTGGCCCGGTCGCTGGCCGAGCAGCTCCACCTGGCCCTGGCCACCCGGGGCCTGGCCGCCACCCGGGTGCTGGTGGAGGCGGAGACCGAGCACGGCGAGTGGCTGGCCCGCCGCTGGCGCCACGAGGGCGGGCTCACCCCGTCGGCCCTGGCCGAACGGGTGCGGTGGCAGATCGAAGGCTGGCTGGCGGGACGGTCGGGTGCCGCGGCCGACGTCCGCCCCGCCGGCGACGTTGGCGCGTTCCGGTCGCCGGGCGACAGGGGCGCGCCAAAGACCGCCGCCGATCGGCCGAGCGGAGGACTGGTGCTCCTCCGGCTCACGCCCGACGAGGTGGGTCCCGACGACGGGCGCCAGTTGGGCTTCTGGGGGGGCGACCGGGCCGCGGCCGAGCGGGTGGCTCGGGCCCTGGCCCGGGTGCAGGGCGTCCTCGGGCCCGAGTCGGTGGTCACCGCCACCCTCACCGGTGGTCGGGGCCCGTTCGAGCAGGCCCGCCTCGTCCCGTGGGGCGACGCCCTCTCCGAGGCCGCCGGCCGTCATCCCTTCGCCGAGGGGGCCGCCGTCCCCCCGTGGCCGGGGCGCATCCCGCCGCCGGCCCCGGCCACCGTCCATCCCGTCCCCCGGCCGGCGGAGGTGTTCGACGCCGCCGGCGGGGAGGTGACGGTCACCGGGCGGGCGACGGTGTCGGCCCCTCCCGCCCGCCTGACGGTTGCCGGCCAGGCGCCGGCCGACGTGGTCGCGTGGGCCGGGCCGTGGCCCGTCGACGAGCGATGGTGGGACCCGGCCGCCCACCGCCGCCGGGCCCGCAGCCAGGTCGTCACCGCCGACGGGGCCGCCTACCTGTTGGTCGTCGAAGGCGGCCGGTGGGCGGTGGAGGCCGCCTATGACTGAGAGCTACCAGCCGTAGAACGCGACCGGCCACCGCTTCGACGCGTACCCCAGGAGCATCGCCCCGGCCAGGGCCACGAAGATGCCCGTGGCCGCGATGGCGATGACGCTCGACCCGGTGCGGGCCAGGACGGGGGTGGAGGCGACGGGAGCGGTGGTCGTCGGCGGGGCGACGGTGATGGCCGTCGGCACCGTGGTGGCCGGCGTCACGACGGTCGGCGCCACGACGGTCGTCGCCACGGGCGTCACCACCGCCGCCGGGCACGCGCCGCCCGAGGCGGTGGAGTTGTCGACGGCGACCGCGCCGCCAGAGGCGGTGGAATCGTCGGACGCCTTGGCGCAGCCCGACGCGGTGGAGCCGTCGACCGCGATCGCATCCCCCGAGGCGGTGGAGTCGTTGGTGGCGAAGGCCGTCCCCGACGCCACCGACCCGTCGGTGGCGACGGCATCGCCGCTGGTCAGGCCGGTCTGGGCTCCACCGGGCGCCGCCGTCAGCATCACCGCCGCGACCATGCCGACGAAACCGGCCACCAACGCGCCCGCCGTTCTCTTGACCCTGCTCCTGCTCGCCCTCATCGTCCCAACCTCCGTCTCGTGCGTCGGACGTTATCCGCCCTACCCACTGGCGGCCGCGGCGAATGATCCGAACGTCCCATCGAGTCGGGAGGGGGTTCGGCGCACACTCACGTCAAGGTTCCTGGTCGCTCGCGGAGAGGAGGACGTAATGACGTCAACCCGATTGGCAGGGGAACGGTCGCCTCCGCCCGCGTGAGCGTCCAAGGGTGAGCGCCGCCGGCCGCAAACTGTCTCCCGGCCGGTGTGCGTCTCGCCCCGGTGACCCGGCCGCCGGCCCCGGCGCCGGGTCGCCGACGCGTTCCCGCCCGGGCCGTCAGCCAGCGGGGAGGGTGACCACCAAGCGGGCGCCGGGTGCTCCCTCCTCGAGTCGCACCTGGCCGAGGTGGGCGAGCACGATCTCCCGGACGATGGCGAGGCCGAGGCCGGTGCCGCCGCTCGACCGGGCGTCGTCGAGGCGGGTGAAGCGCTCGAAGACCCGCTCCCGGTCGGCCGGGGCCACCCCGGGGCCGTCGTCCTCTACCACCAGGGTCACCACCCCGTCGCCCGCCGACACCACCACCACCACCCGCGACGAGGCGTGGCGGGACGCGTTGTCGAGCAGGTTGCGCACGACCCGGGCCAGGTCGTCGCGACGGCCTTCGACAACCACCGGTGCCACCCGCGACGTGTCGACCGCGATTCCGCTCCCGGCGAACACGCGGGCCACCTCCTCGGCGACCACCTCGTGCAGGTCGACCGGCTTGTTCGGCGCCGCGGGAGCCCCCTCGTCGGCCCGGGCCACGAACAGGAGGTCGGCCACCAGCCGCTCCATGCGCCGGTTCTCGCCCAGGAGGGCGCGGGCGACCTCGTCCCACGGGGCGGTGTCGGGATGGGCGAGGGCCACCTCCAGGTCGGTGCGGGCCGCGGCCAGCGGGCTCTGCAGCTCGTGGGACGCGTCGGCCACGAAGCGCCGTTGGGGCTCGGCGGCCGCCTCCAGCCGGCCGAGCATGGCGTTCATGGTCTCCGCCAGCCGGCCGATCTCGTCGTCGGCCGCCGGCACCGGCACCCGTCGCCCCAGGTCGCGGCTGGAGATCCCGGCCACCTCCGACCGGATGGCCTCCACCGGCGCCAGCGCCCGCCCCACCGTCGTCCACGTGAGGGCCGCCACCAGGGCGACCAGCAGCGGTGAGCCGACGAGGAGGCTGGCCCGCAGGAGGCGGACGGCCTCCGCCACCGGTTCGAGGGTGGCTCCCACGTAGATCGTCACCGGGCCGGCGGGTGAAACCGAGCCGAGGGCGACCAGGCGGAACTCGCCCGCGAACCCGGGGAGGTCGTCCCGCGTCCGGGCCGCGGCGCCGTCGGCCGGCGGACGGAGGTCGGCCAGCGGCGGGCGGCCGGCGAGGTTGGTGCTGGCCGCCACCACCCGCCCGGCGTCGTCGACGATCTGGACGAGGGCGTCGTCCTCCACCGCCAACGGCTCGGGCATGTCGCCCGCCCGCACCAGCGAGCCGATGTCCTCCGCCCGCAGCTCCGCCACCTTGTCCACGTTGTGCACCATCGACCGGCGCAACGCCGCCACCAGGGCCACCCCGCCGAGCAGGAGGACCAGGCCCATGACGAGCGTGGCCGCGATGGTGGTGCGGGCCCGGACCGTCCGCAGCCGGCGGGCGGGCCCCGCCGGGTCGTCTCCGTCAGCCACCGTCGACGTCGAGCCGGTAGCCGACCAGGCGGATCGTCTCGATGGCGGCCCGTCCGAAGGGCTCGTCGATCTTGCGCCGCAGCTGGCGGACGTAGACCTCGACGATGTTGGGGTCGCCGTCGAAGGCGAAGTCCCACACGTGGTCGAGGATCTCGGTCTTGGACAGGGCGTCGCCCGCCCGGTGCAGGAGGAACTCGAGGAGCGAGAACTGGCGGGGCGAGAGGGCGATCTCGACGTCGCCCCGCCACACCCGGTGGGCGGCGGGGTCGAGGCGGAGGTCGCCGGCCTCCAGCACCGCCGGCCGCTCCCGACCGCCCCGCCGGAGGAGGGCCCGCAGCCGGGCCACCAGCACCACGTAGGAGAAGGGCTTGGTGAGGAAGTCGTCGGCGCCGGTGTCGAGGGCCTCGGCCTCGTCCAGCTCGCCTTCCTTGGCCGTGAGCATGAGGATCGGCGTCCAGTCGCCGGCGGTACGGAGGGCGGCGCAGACCCGGTAGCCGCTCATGCCGGGGAGCATGATGTCGCACACGATGGCGTCGTAGGACTCCTCCCCGGCCTTCCACAGGCCCTCGGTGCCGTCGCCCGCGATCTCGACCGAGAACCCGTCCGCCTGCAGGCCCCGGCGGACGGCCGCGGCCAGATGCTGGTCGTCCTCGATGAGAAGGATGCGCATCCGACCCAGCGTGCCACCGCCGACCTGAACGCCGGCTGAGCGCCCGCGCACCGGCGGTCGGCGGGCCTTCAGCACCTGTTCCCTACCTTCGCCGCAACAGCCCCATCGAAGGAGAAATCCATGACTTCCAGGAAGAACAAGCTGATCATCGCGGCCGCCGGCCTCGCCCTCGCCGCCGGTCTGGCCGGTGGCGGCGTCGCCGTCGCCGGGTCGGGCGAGGACGGTCCCAGCGTGACCGGGCCCGAGGCCGACGCGGCCACCGCGGCCGCCCTCGCCGCCACCGGTGGCGGCCACGCCAACGCCGTCGAGCGCGACTCGGAGAACGGCGCGGTGTGGGAGGTCGAGGTCGCCAAGGCTGACGGCACCACCGACGACGTCCGCCTCGACGGGTCGTACCGGGTCGTCGTCATCGCGGGTGACTCGGAGACCGCCGGCGCCGCCGACACCGGGAGCCAGGACTGACCGACGGGCGGCAACGTGGCCCCGGCCGGCGGGCGTCTGCCCCTCGGCGGGCCGCGGCCCTCGAGCCGGTGGAGGCCCTGCGCGGGGCGAGGTGAGCGTCCACAATGGCGGGCATGCGCCGCCGCCTTCCCGCCCTCGGCCCCGGCCTCGGCCTCGCCCTTGCCCTGCTCCTGGGATTGGCCGGTTGCGGCGGTGGCAACGACCGGACGAGCGTCGCCCCGACCACGACCTCCGCCGGCGGCAGCCCCACCACCACTGCCCTCTCCCCGTCGACCACCCGGGCCCAACTGCTGGACGAGACGGCCGCCGTCCTCCGGGCCTACACCGACCACTGGCCCGCCTTCGACGCCTTCCTCAGCGGCCGGCCGCCCGGCGATCCCGCCGACTACTTCACCGGCGCCCGGCTGGCCGACCTGCCCCGGTCGGTCGCCGACTTCGCCGAGCGGGGGATCGAGATTCGGGGCCAGGCCAAGCTCTCCCCGGGAAAGGTCACGATCATCGGCAACAAGGCCACCTTCACCGACTGCCAACTGGATTCGACCACCGCCGTGTCGAGAACGACGGGAGAGGTCGTGATCCCCGCCGCCACCGAACCCATGCTGGTCAAGGTGGAGCTGCTCAAGTTCGGCGGTGTCTGGAAGGTGTCGTCGGTCGTGTACACCGACGAGAAGTGCGTCCAATAACCAGGCGGGCGGTGGTGGTCGAACATATGTTCGTCTACAGTCAGGAGATGTGGGTTGGGAGAATCCTCCGCTGCCGTGGGCCGAGCTCGAGCGGCGGCTCTCGGGCCGCCCGCCCACGGCCGATGGCGGTGACAGCCCGGCCTGGTCCAACAAGCGGGCGCCCTACGACGCGCCGCCGAAGCCTGCTCGCGGCCCGGGCTCGACGCCCTATGCCGAGTTGCACTGCCACTCCAACTTCAGCTTCCTCGACGGGGCGTCGCACCCCGAGGAGCTGGCCGAGGAGGCGGCCCGCCTGGGGCTGGAGGCCCTCGCCCTCACGGACCACGACGGCTTCTACGGGGTGGTCCGCTTCGCGGAGGCGGCGTCCGCCCTGGGTATGCCCACCGTCTTCGGCACCGAGCTCACCCTCGACCTCCCCCGCCGTTCTCAGCAGGGGATGGCCGATCCCGGGGGCCGGCACCTGGTCGTCCTCGCCCGGGATCCCGACGGCTACGCCCGCCTGAGCCGGGCCGCCAGCGCGGCCCACATGCGCGCCGGGGAGAAGAGCCTGCCCCTGGCGTCGTTGGCCGACCTGGCCGGCGCCCACGGCGGGCGGTGGCAGGTGCTCACCGGCTGCCGGAAAGGGACGGTGCCGGCCGTTCTGATCGACGAGGGGCCGGCGGCCGCGGCCCGTGAGCTGGCCAACCTGGTCGACGCCTTCGGACGGGAGAACGTCGCCGTCGAGCTGTGGGACCACGGCGACCCCCTCGACTCGGCCCGCAACGACGCCCTGGTGGCGCTGGCGGTGCGGGCCCGGGTCGACGTGGTGGCCACCAACAACGTCCACTACGCCACCGCCGCCCGTCGGCCCCTGGCCACCGCCCTGGCCGCGGTGCGGGCCCGCCGGTCCCTCGACGACATCGACGGGTGGCTGCCCGCCGCCGCCACCGCCTGCCTGCGTTCCGGCGCGGAACAGGCCCGCCGCTTCGCCCGCTACCCGGGCGTGGTCGAGCGGGCGGCCGAGATCGGCCGGGCGTGCGCCTTCGACCTCCGCCTGGTGGCCCCCAACCTCCCCGACTTCCCCGTCCCCGAAGGTCACACGGAGATGACCTGGTTGCGGGAGCTCACCCGGCGGGGGGCGGCCCGGCGGTACGGACCCCCGCACGCCGAGCGGGTCCCCGGCGCCTACCGCCAGATCGAGCACGAGCTGGCCCTGATCGAGTCCCTCGGCTTCCCCGGCTACTTCCTCATCGTCTGGGACATCGTCCAGTTCTGCCGGAAGTCCGACATCTATTGCCAGGGACGGGGCTCGGCCGCCAACAGCGCCGTCTGCTACGCCCTCGGGATCACCAACGCCGACGCGGTGGAGCTCAAGCTCCTCTTCGAACGGTTCCTCTCCCCCGAGCGCGACGGCCCCCCCGACATCGACGTCGACATCGAGCACGAGCGCCGGGAGGAGGCCATCCAGTACGTCTACGGGCGGTATGGCCGGGAGAACGCGGCCCAGGTGGCCAACGTCATCACCTACCGGCCCAAGTCGGCGGTGCGCGACATGGGGCGGGCCCT
>JAXDMK010000179.1:0-10419 GCA_034666105.1 Actinomycetota bacterium
GCGGCCCGCTCCTCGGCCGTCACCACGTCGCCCGCCCGCCGGGCCTCGCCAACCTCCTTGGACAGGACCTTCACCTGGGCCCGCAGGTCGTCGGCCCGGGACTTGAGCGTCCGTTCCCGCCGGTCGAGCTCGGCCAGCCGGTCGACCTCCTCCGCGCTCACGCCCCGACGCCCGAGGGCGGCCCTGACCCCGTCGAGGTCGGTTCGCAGCCGGCGGGAGTCGATCACGGAGGGACCGTAGCGTCCCGACGACGCCGGCCCGGACCGGCGCCCCCGCCCCGCCAACCGGTGACAGTTACCGCCCCCAGGGGACGTTCCGCGTCACCAGTTCGCAGGAGGTCAGGGCCAGGGCCAGAGGTTGGCCGCCTTGACGGCGTCGACGACGTCGGTGTCCTCGCCGTTGGCGATGCGGCGGGCGGCCGGGTGCTCGCCCTCGGCCAGCCACTCCGCTTCCGACAGCCCCCGGGCGTGGGCGTTGGCCACCCCGCCGGCCAGTTGCCAGGCCCGGGGCCGGAGCTTGGCCTCCTGGGCCCGACGCACGCCCTCCTCCTCCATCCGCCGGGCCTTGGCCGCCACGTCGACCTCGTCGAGGATCCACGCCTCCACCACGTCACCCGTCCACACCAGGCCGATGGTGAGCACGGTGGGCGGCGGCAGGCGACCCTCCTCCAGCCACTTCTCCACCTCGTCGGGGGTCTTGTCGATGCGGGTGGCCAGCTCCACGATCCCGTAGACCGGCGGCGGGGACGGCGGGCCCTCGTCACTCATGACCCGGAGGCTACGCCGTGTTCACTGGGTCTGGTCCCGGCCGGCCAGACCCTCGGGACCGGTCTCGATCCAGGCCCGGACGGCCCGATAGCCGTCGGTGGCCCGGATGAGGTCGAAGTTGGGATCGGCGTCGAGCACCCGGGTGTCGCGCCAGCCCAGGTCGACCGCCTTGTGGAGCCAGGTCAGCGCCTCCTGGGCGTCGTTGGCGCAGGCCCAGCTGCAGGCCAGGTTGTAGGCCACCACCCCGTCCGGCGCCCGCCCGAAGAGCACCTCGCCCACCCGGGCCGCCTCCCGGAAGTGGTCGGAGTGGTGCAGGCCCAGCTGCAGGGCGCGGAGGGCGGTGAGGGCCTGACCCTCGGGGAGGGCGGCCACGTCCTCCAGGAGCTGGTGGAGGCGGTCGTGCTCCACGACCAGCTGCGAAGCCACCACCGCCGCCACCGAGTCATCGCAGTGGCCGAAGGCGACGGCCAGCGACGGGGCCGGCCGACCGGCGGCCAGCTCGACCGCGGTGCGCACCAGTTGGCTGGCGGTGACTCCTCCGCCCAGCCGGTGGAGGGCGGCCTCGGCCTCCGGCGGCCGGCCGGCGGCCAGCTCCGACCACGCCAGCAGCTCCAGTCCCGCCGTCCGGACCCGGCCCGACGTTCGCTTGGCGGTGACCTCCCGGGCCACGTCGGCCGCTCCGGCCACGTCGCCCGCCAGCAGCAGGGCCCGTCCCTCCCGGAGACGTTGCAGCTCGGGATGGTCGCGGGCGCCGGCCAGCACCTGCCAGTTCTGGAAGCCGAAGAAGGCGGCGATCATGGCCACGTAGGGCTGCTTGATGAGGATCCCCACCACCGCCAGGCCCGCCGCCGCCACCAGCGACACCACCCGGGCCGCCCGCTGGCCCCCGCCGCCGGTGGCCTGCTCCAGGGCCGAGGCCATCACGCAGCCGCCGTCGAGGGGGAGGATGGGCAGGAGGTTGAACACGCCCCACGCGAGGGTCACGAAGATCAGGTCGGACAGGGCGCTGTCGAGCAGCTCGGAGCCGGGGCCGACCGACCGGGAAACCCAGAAGGCCAGCGCGCCGGCCGCGAAACCGGTGAACGGCCCCGCCGCGCTCACCACCATCGACCGGCGGGGAGGCTGGGCCGCCCCCGTGGTGAAGCCCCCGAAGCCGTGGAGGGTGATCTCGGCCGCCGAGCCGAATCGGCGGAAGGCCACCGCGTGGCCCAGCTCGTGGACGAGGATGCCGACCCCGGCCACCACGATCCACTCCACGACGAACAGCCCCTCCCGCCCGCCGGCGAAGCCGAACATGCCCATGATCACGAAGAACAGGGGCTCGACCCGCACGGGGAAACCGAGGACGCGGAACCGCAGCACCAGCCCAGGGTAAGCGGGCGCCCGTTCAGCGGCAGCCGAGGGCGGTGCGGAGGGTGGCCAGGTTGGCCCGCATGAGGGAGAAGTAGTCCTGCTCGTCCTCGTTGGCCACTCCCTCGATGGTGTTGAGGACGGCGGTCTTCACACCCGCCTCCCGGGCCAGGGTCTCCCCCACCTTGGGCGACACCAGCTCCTCGGTGAAGATGGTGGTCACGCCCCGGCTGCGCACCAGGTCGGCCAGCTCGGCCAGGTGGCGGGGGTCGGGCTCGGCGTCGGGGGCCAGGCCGGAGATGGCCACCTGCTCCAGTCCGTAGCGGCGGGCCAGGTACCCGAAGGCCTCGTGGTTGGTGACCAGGAGGCGGCGGTCGCAGTCGGCCAGGCCGGCCCGGTAGTCGGCGTCGAGCTGGTCGAGGCGCTGGCGGTAGTCGCCGGCCCGGACGTGGTCGCCGGCGGCACCGGTGGGGTCGACCTCGACCAGGGCCGCTTCGATCTCGGTCACGACCTCCTTGAACAGGACCGGATCCAGCCACACGTGGGCGTCGCCCGGCACCGCCTCGGGCAGACCCGCCCGCAGGTCGACCGCCTTGCGGGCCACCCGCCGTGCGTCCTCCACCGCCGGCTGGAATCCCCCGCCCAGGTAGAGGAGGAGGTCGGCGGCGGTGATCCGGTCGATCTGGCGGGGGTTGAGCTCGATGTCGTGGGGCTCCACGCCGACCGGGGTGAGGTTGGTCACGGCGACGGTGTCGCCGCCGACCCCCCGGGTGGCGTCGACCAGCGGGTAGAAGCTGGCCACCACCGACACCCGCCCGCCGCCGCCCCCGGTCCCGCCGCCCCCGCCGCAGCCGGCGAGGAGGGCGGCGAGTGTCACCAGGCCGAGCGCACCCCGCGTTCTCCACACGTCCGGCACCGTAGCACCCTCGATGAGAATGGTTCTCATTCGCTGGGCCATTTTCAGGCCCAGGCCCGGCCTCAGGCGGGCGGTGGTTCGGTCGGAGGCGGGCCCAGCCGGGCCAGCTCCCGCTCCACGTCGTCCCAGAGCAGCAGTTCCGGGCCCTGGAGGTCGACACCGTCGCCGTACTCCCGCTGGCTGGACTCTTCCTTGGCGTACCAGCGGAAGAAGATCACCGCGATGACGATCCACAGGTAGAACCCCGCCCCCACCTTCATGATCAGCCCCGCGAAGAGCTGGTCGTTCAGGGCGGAGATGTGCCACAGCCGGGGGAACGTCTCGTAGATGGGGTACAGCGGCTTCTTGCCGAAGGTGAGGAAGGAGGCGGGGATGGTGGGCAGGATTGTGTCGAGGAACAGGTAGAGCATCTGCATCGGCGGCTTCATCCGGGGCACCTCGGGCAGCGGGCTCAGAACCGGGAACCACATGAGCACGGCCGAGGTGAGCAGGACCGCGTGGGCCACGAAGTGCAGTGGGTGGTGGAGGAGGGTGGCCTCGACCACCGCCGGCCAGTGGCTGAGGACCAGGATCAGGTTGGCCTGGAACAGCGCCGGCGCCGGTCGGGTGAGGGCGCGGACGATCTTGAGCAGTCCCGGCGGGCTCAGGATGCGCCGGGCCAGCCACGCCGGCGTGCCCATCAGCAGCAGCGGCGCGACCACGAGCGTCAGCGTGAGGTGCTGGGCCATGTGGACGCTGTACAGGTAGCCCTCGGCCAGGTCGTGCACCGGCCAGTCGGACAGGCCCACCATGAAGGCCAGGCCCAGCCCGAACGCCCACAGGTTCCCCCGGGTGGCGACCGGGTCGCCGCCCGGTCCGCGGCGGGCCCGCTCCCGCCGCAGGGCCACCACGTAGCCGAGGATGATGACCGAGAAGATCGCCCAGCTGTCGACGTGGGCGTGCCAGGCGGGGAAGGGGACGGCCGCAGCCGCTAGCGGTGCCAAATGTGGAACGTCGAGAGCACGATGACGTAGCAGAACAGGGCCAGGATGATGCCGGTGATGAAGAAGCGCCGGAAGAGCTTGCTGTCGAAGCGCAGGTGCATGAAGAACATCACCACCACGCTGAACTTCACCACCGCCATCGTCACCAGGATGTACACCAGCAGCCCGGCGAGCGATTTGACGTAGTAGACGGCCACCTCGGCCGCGGTGACCATGGCCAGGAAGAGGGCGATGTAGACGTACTGGAGGTCGCTGGGGTGCTCGTGGGCGGCGCCGTGGGCCGGCCCCCCCTCCTCGGGCGGGGTGGCGACGACCGGTCCGCCGGTGGGGTCGGTCATAGGCGTGCTCACGGGATCAGGTACACGAGGGTGAAGATCACGATCCAGACGATGTCGACGAAGTGCCAGTAGAGGCCGATCAGCTCGACCACCTCGGCTTTCTCCGAAGGTAGCTTGCCCTTCACCGACATGCTCCACAGGGACAGCAGCATGAGCACGCCGATGGTGACGTGGGCCCCGTGGAACCCCGTCATGATGTAGAAGCTGCTGCCGAAGAGGTTGGTGCGGAGGTTGAGGCCCTCCCGTACGAACACGGTGAACTCGTAGCACTGGCCGGCCACGAAGCTCCCGCCCAGCAGGGCGGTGGTGAGCAGCCACACCCGCAGGGCCCGGTGGTCGCCCTTCTGGATGGCGGACAGGGCCAGCACCATGGTGAGGCTGCTCATGAGCAGGACGAACGAGCTCACCGAGGTGTAGGGGATGTCGAAGATGTCGTGGGGCCGGATGGTGCCGGGGTTGCTCTGGCCCTTGTACAGCAGGTAGGTGGAGATCAGTCCGCCGAAGAGCAGGCACTCCGAGCCCAGGAAGGCCCAGATGGCGACCTTCTCGTTGGTGAGCCCGGTGGAGGTGGGGGGATGCCCCGGCTCCAGCTCGTGGTGGCTGCCCTCGGTGCTGCTCTCCTCGGGGACGGAGACGTCGTGGTCGGTGACGGTCATGCCTTACCTGCCGGCTCGAGGTCGCCCGACGGCTCGTCCTCGGGCGTCAGGGCGGCGTGGTCGTCGGTGGGCTCCGCCGGCGGTTCCGGCGCGCTGGACGGCTCGAGCCCCCAGGAGTAGATGCCGCCCAGCAGCCAGACGCCGCCCAGAACGGCGATGATCCAGAACTTGTAGATCATCCCGTAGCAGATGATGGCCAGGCCGAGGGCGCTGAAGGCGGGCCAGTACGACGGCGAGGGCATGTGGATGTGGACGTGCTCCTCGTGCTCGTCGTCGCCGTGCTCGGCTCCATGCGTGTCGACGTGATCCACCGCGCCGGCGTCATCGGTGAGGGCGACGTCGGTGGAGGACTCCACCTGCTCGGTGGCCTCCTGCTGGGGCGACACCTTGGCGTCGGCGGGGAGGGGTTTCTCCCGCAGGACGGCCCTGCCGTTCTCGTCCTCGGTGTACTTCTGGTGCCAGAACTCGTCCCGGGCGGTGACGATGGGGATTTCCTTGAAGTTGTACTCGGGCGGGGGCGACGGGATCGACCACTCCAGGGTGCGGGCGTCCCAGGGGTCGGTGCCCACCGGCGGGCTCTTGCGGCTGACCCAGAGGTTGTACATGAACACCAGCACCGACAGGGCGATGCAGAACGAGCCCATGGTGGCCACGAAGTTCCACACGTCCCAGCCCCGGCCCGTCGGGTAGGTGTAGATGCGCCGGGGCATGCCCTGCAGGCCCAGGATGTGGAACGGGGCGAAGGTGGCGTTGAACCCGATGAGGGTGAGCCAGAAGTGGAGCTTGCCGATCCGGTCGGACAGCAGCCGGCCGGTGAGCTTCGGGTACCAGTAGTAGAGCCCACCGAACAGTCCGAAGATGCTGCCGCCGAAGAGCACGTAGTGGAAGTGGGCGACGATGTAGTAGGTGTCGGTCTGCTGCGTGTCGGAGGGCACCACCGCGTGGGTGACGCCCGACAGCCCGCCGATGGTGAACATGGTCACGAACCCGACCGCGAACAGCAGGGGCGTCGTGAGCCGGATCTTGCCCTTCCACAGGGTGCTGATCCAGTTGAAGATCTTCACGCCCGTCGGCACCGCGATGAACATGGTGGAGGCGCTGAAGGCGGAGAGGGCGACGGGGCCCAGGCCGGTGGCGAACATGTGGTGGGCCCACACGCCCCAGCCCATGAAGCCGATGGCGATGCCCGAGAAGACCATGACCGGGTAGCCGAACAGGGGTTTCCGGGAGAACACGGGCAGGATCTCGGACACGATCCCCATGGCCGGGAGGATCAGGATATAGACCTCCGGATGGCCGAAGAGCCAGAACAGGTGCTGCCAGAGGAGTGGATCCGCCCCCGCGTCGGCGTTGAAGAAGTTGGTGGAGAAGAGCCGGTCGAAGCTGAGCAGGAACAGGGCCACGGTGATGACCGGGATGGCGAAGAGCAGCAGGAACTGGGCCACCAGCGACATCCACACGAAGATGGGCATCCGCATGAGGCTCATGCCGGGGGCGCGCATGTTGATGACGGTGACGATCAGGTTGACGGCCCCGCTCAGGGAGGCGATGCCGAGGATCTGGAGGCCGAAGATCCAGTAGTCGATGTTGTGCCCGGGCATGTTGCGGGTGAGGGGTGCGTAGCCGAACCAGCCGCCGTTGGGCGCCCCACCCAGGAAGAAGCTGGAGTACATGAACAGCCCGCCCACGATGAACACCCAGAAGCCGAAGGCGTTCAGGCGGGGGAAGGCCACGTCGCGGGCGCCGATCATGAGCGGCAGGAGGTAGTTGGCGAACCCGGCCGACAACGGCATGATCACCAGGAAGATCATGGTGGTGCCGTGCATGGTGAAGATCTGGTTGTAGGCGTCGGCGCTGAGGAAGGTGTTGTTGGGCGAGCCCAGCTGGATCCGCAGCAGGAGGGCCTCGACCCCGCCGACGAGGAAGAAGAGCATGGCCGTGACCCCGTAGAGGACACCGATCTTCTTGTGGTCGACGGTGGTGATCCAGCCCCACAGGCCCTTGGCGTCGCCGGTGGGCCGGCGGAGGAGCCGGGTCGGGTGGGCGGGCGCCGAGTCGATGTCGGTGCCGCTGCCCGAGGGCGAGGACGGGGCCGCCGGTGCCGGTTGGGTGACGATGGCCATCAGGCGCGGGTGCGGCGATGGAGGTGGTGTTCGGTCACTGCAACGTCTCCAGATAGGCGATGAGCTGGGTGATCTCTTCCGAGGTGAGCCCCAGGTTGGGCATCACCGAGCCGGGCTTGACCCCCGGCGGGTTCTTCAGCCAGGTGCGCAGGTTGCCCTCGTTCAGGGCGAAGATGCTGCCGGCGAAGGTGGAGCGGCTCTGCAGGTGGGTGAGGTTGGGGCCCACCTTGCCCTGGGAGACGCCCTCCACCGTGTGGCAGCCGGCGCAACCCTTGCCGTTGAACAGGGCCAGCCCCTTGGCCGCCTCGCTGCCCTCGGGCACGGCCGCCGCCGCCGTCTTCTGGCGGGCGACCCACGTGTCGAAGTCGGACTGGGTGTAGGCGATGGCCCGGGCCCGCATGTTGGCGTGGGACAGGCCGCAGAACTCGGTGCACTGGCCCAGGTAGGTGCCGGGCTTGTCGGCCTCGAAGCTCATGTGGTTCTCGCGGCCGGGGATGACGTCGGTCTTCCCGGCCAGGGGCGGGATCCAGTAGCTGTGGATCACGTCGACGCTCTTCAGGGTGAGCTCGACGGGCACGCCGGCGGGGATGCTGAGCTCGTTGGCGGTGGTGATGCCGAGGTCGGTGTACTGGTACTCCCACCAGAACTGGTGGCCGACCACGGTGACCTGCAGCGCGTTCTTTGGCTTGTGACTGAGGTCGAAGATCGTCTTGATGGTGGGGATGGCGATCGAGAACAGGATCAGGGCCGGGATGAGGGTCCAGCCCACCTCCAACTTGGTGTTGCCGTGGATCTGCTCCGGCTCGGGCCGGGGGTCGTCGGGCCGCTCCCGGAACTTGATGACGGCGAGGAGCACCAGGCCCTGGACCAGCACGAAGACGACGCCGGCGATGATGAACACTGGCTGGCTCAGGTGGAGGATCGTCCGGGACACGGGCCCTTTGGGCTCGAACGTGTCCTGCGGGGCGTGCCCGGCGCAGCCGCTGAGCACGAGCAGGAGCCCGGCCGTGGCGAAGGTGCGGACGCCGCGGAACCGCTTGGCCAGGCTCGTGAAGGCGTTCACATCCCCGACTCTCGCCGCTGACCTCCCCCCCGTCCAATTCCTCATGCGACCTTCACCGTGCCGCTCATGTTGGGGTGGACGTCGCACTGGAAGTGGTAGTCGCCGGCTGCGGGGCTGGTGAAGTGGTATTTGGTTTCGGCCGGACCGGCCAGGATGTCGCCCTTGAAGACGACGGGGGCGGTGGCGTCGGCCCCCCCGTAGATGGCCACGTTGTGGGGGATGCCCTTGTCGGTGTTCTTGAAGTCGACGTCGACCTCGGTGTTCGCCGGCAGCGAGATCTCCTTGTGGTCGAAGGCGATGTTCTTGGCCACGAGCGTGGCCGCGGCCGCCTCCACCACCTCGCCCTCGTGCTCGATCTTGCGCTCGCCGGCGGCCGCCGCCACCAGCCCGCCCGCGATCATGAGGACTCCGGCCACCCCGAGCACGGAGACCATGGTGCGGCGGGAGACGGTCGGCCGCAGGGCGAGCATGCTGGCCAGGCTCAGGATGGTGACGGCCACGGCCAGGGCGATGAAGGTGGACGCCTCCTCGGGGACGGCCAGGAGGATGCGGGACATGAAGAACATCAGGGAGGCGATGCAGAACAGGCCCAGCACCGGGATGCCGATGGGCAGGAGGTTGATCTGGCGGCCGGTGGTGTCGGCCGCCACCTGGGCCAACCACCCGGCGACGGTGACCAGACCGAGCCCGAGGCCGAAGTAGGCGGGGAGGGGACCGACGACGAGGCCGAGGAGGAGCAGGGTGACGGCCAGGGCGGCGGTGAAGGGCCACGCCCCGCCGGCGGGCAGGGCCACCCGGGCCACCTCGTGGTAGGCGGGGGGGTCGGCGTCGGGCGCGACCCATTCGGGGGCGTCGTTGACCCGGAAGCCGGCCACGACCACCCCCGCGAAGCCGGCGACGACCACCAGCAGGAGGTAGAGGGTGATGCCCAGCCAGTCGCCGGTGAAGGCGCCGTAGACGATCGCCAGCAGCATCGAGGCGCTGGCGACGGGCAGGAAGATCCTCGACGGCTGGGTGAAGACGGCCGACTTGGCCATCAGCCGTGGACCCGGCTGAACACGAACAGCACGATGGCCACCACGTACCAGACGACGTTGCTGTACTGGAAGTACAGGACGCCGCTGCGGAGCGGGTCGTGGTGCTCGGCGGAGAAGTGCCCGACCAGGGCCCGGCCGGCCAGCAGCAGCAGCAGGCCGATCCCGGCCAGCAGGTGCACCAGGTGGTAGCCGATCAACACGAAGTAGAAGGTGCCGTAGGCGTGATCGCCGACACCGAAGCCGGCCTTGCCGAAGGCGGCCCACTCGGCGTTGGCCGCCGCCACTCCCAGGAAGATGGCGAAGACCAGGGCGATGGTGACGTTGCGCTGGTCGTTGTTGCGCATGGCGTTGACCGCCCAGTGGGCCGACGCCGAGGCCATGGTGACGGTGATGGTGATGATGAACGGGATGTAGGTGCCGACGCCCACGCCCTTCGGCGGCCAGGCCGACGAACCGTCCTTGATGGCGAAGTAGGCGGCGATGATGGTGGCCAGCACCATGGCGTCGGCCACCATGAACAGGTAGGTGCCGAGGGCCCGGGTGCGGTCGGGCAGGACCCGGGCCGTCGTCACCTTCACCCCGCTGGCCAGGGCGAGGGGTGCGTTCGGGGCGGGGGTGGGCGGGGAGGCGTCGGCCCGGGCGGGGGTGGTGACGGCCGTCACGAAGGTCGAACCGTCTGAAGAGCTGTCATCGGGGCTGGTTCTCCGGCTGGGCCAGGTCGAGGAGGGGCGTCTCGGAGCGCACCTCGGGGAGGACGCGGAAGTTGTCGGCGGGTGGCGGCGAGGTGGTGATCCACTCGAGCGTGTGCCCGCCCCACGGGTCGGACCCGGCGGCCTGGCCCTTGCCCGCGACCACGCTGACCAGCAGGTTCAGGAGGAGGAGGAGGACGCCGAGGACCACGAGGGCCCCGCCGACGGAGGCGACCAGGTTGGCCGGGCCCCACTCGCTGTCGGTGACGTAGCTGGACGTGTGGGCGCCCATGTCCTGGAACCCGAGCACGAACATGGGCAGGACGGTGAGGAAGAGGCCACCGACCAGGGCCAGGAACTGGAGCCGGCCCAGCTTCTCCGAGAGGTGACGGCCCCAGAGCTTGGGGGCCCAGAAGTAGAGGGCGGCGACGGCCCCGACCAGGGCGGCCCCGAAGAACAGGGAGTGCTGGGTGGCGATGGCCCAGTAGTTGCCGTGG
>JAXDMK010000180.1:0-3728 GCA_034666105.1 Actinomycetota bacterium
TCCGCCGGGAGCTGGCCCTGAAGATGGGGGCCACCGTGGCCATCGACCCGGCCGTGACCCGGCTGGACGAGGTCTTCGGCGGGCTGGCCATGGTGGAGGGCTACGACGTGGCCCTGGAGATGTCCGGCAACGCCGACGCCCTGCGGGCGGCGATCGGCGCCATGGCCCACGGTGGGGGCATCGCGGTGTTGGGCCTGCCGCCGCACGACGTGCCCATCGACCTGGGCGAGGTCGTCCGCAAGATGCTCACCATCCGGGGGATCTACGGCCGGGAGATGTACGAGACCTGGTACAAGATGACGGTGATGCTCCTGTCGGGGCTCGACGTCACCCCCGCCATCACCCACCGCTTCGATTTCCACGACCACGCCGCCGCCTTCGCCGCCGCCCGGTCGGGCGAGTCGGGCAAGGTCGTCATGAACTGGGCTCCGTGAGCGCCGACCCGCTGGCGTTCCTGGAGGCGGAGGTGGCCGCCCTCCGGGAGAAGCACCTCTACCGGTCGCTGCGGGTGATGACGAGCGGGCAGGGGCCGGTGGTCGACGTCGACGGCCGGCGGCTGGTGAGCCTGTCGTCGAACGACTACCTCGGCCTCACCCACCACCCCCGGCTGGTGGAGGCGGCGCTGGCGGCGGTGGCCGACTTCGGGGTGGGTTCGGGCGCGGTGCGCACCATCGCCGGCACCATGGCCGCCCACGAGGCGCTGGAGGCGGAGCTGGCCGAGTTCAAGGGCGTGCCGGCGGTGCTCACGTTCCAATCCGGCTTCACCGCCAACACCGGTCTCATCCCCACCATCACCGGCGAGTCCGACCTGATCGTGTCCGACGCCCTCAACCACGCCTCGATCATCGACGGGATGCGCCTGTCGAAGGCGCCTCGCCGCATCTACCCCCACGCCGACGTCGCCGCCCTCCGGTCCATCCTCGACGAGGCCGCGGCCGAGCGCGGCCGCTACCGGTTGGTCCTGGTGGTCACCGACGGGGTGTTCAGCATGGACGGCGACATCGCGCCCCTTCCGGGGATCGTGGCCGCGGCCGAGGCCACGGGCGCCGCCGTCCTGGTCGACGACGCCCACGGGTCGGGCGTGCTCGGCCGCCAGGGCCGGGGGACGGTCGACCACTTCGGGCTCACCGACCGGGTCGCCATCCAGGTGGGAACCCTGTCGAAGGCGGTGGGGGGGCTCGGCGGCTACGTGGCCGGTCCGACCGCCCTGCGGGAGATCCTCACCCAACGGTCCCGGCCCTTCCTGTTCTCGACGTCGCACCCGCCGGCGGTGGTGGCCGCCTGCCGGGCCGCCCTGCGGGTGATGCAGGACGAGCCCGACCTGCTCGACCGGCTGTGGGCCAACACCCGAAGGTTCAAGGCCGAGCTGGCCGACCTGGGCTTCGATACGGGCCATTCGGAGACGCCCATCACACCGGTGATGATGGGCGACCCGGGGACGGCCATGCGCTTCTCCGACCGCCTGGCCGACGAGGGCGTGTTCGCCCAGCCGGTCGTGTTCCCCACCGTCGCCCTGGAGAAGGCCCGCATCCGGACGATCGTCACCGCCGCCCACACCGAAGATCACCTCGACCGGGCCGTGGCCGCCTTCGCCACTGTCGGCCGGGAGCTGGGACTGATCGGCGCCTGATCGCTTAGCGCTGCAACTCGGCGATGAGGGCCTTGCGGATGTCGCCGAACTCACCGACGACGGCCACCTCGGGGTTGTCGCGGGTCAGGAAGTCGAGCTTGATCTCGCGGCCGGTGAGCAGGAAATCGATGACGGCCACCGCGTAGCTCCGTCCCACGTCGATGGCCTCGCCGTTGATCAGCCAACCGTCGCCGCCGGCGGTGCGGGTGACGTTGGCCGTCTGCAGGTAGCCGCCCGTGCCGGCGTTGGCCCGGCCCTGGTCGAGGGTGCGCAGGAGCAGGCTGCCGCTCATCTGGACGGACACGATCGTCCCCCCGAAGGGCAGCGTGCGGATGATGTCGTACTCGGTGACCTCGCCCGGCGGGAGGACGTCGTCGATCCGGATCGAGCCGCTGTTGAAGATGGCCACCTCCGTGCCCGGCGCGGCGTGCAGCATCCCTGCCGCGGTCAGGTCCGTCAGTCGGGTGGGCATGTTCCGGACGCTCGCCTCCCGGCCGTCGAGTGGCTCCGACGTCGTGGCGACCGCTTTCGTGGGCTCGAAACCCTGGGCCCGGAACCCATCGAAGGCGGCGTTCACCCATCGGTCCACCGCCTGGCCCACGACGGGGTCGTCGGCCAGCGCCGGGGTCACCCGCTCGAGGGTCGACTGGTGGTCGAGCGTCTTGGTCGCGGTATCGAATCGGAGGCGGTGGACGTAGACCGAGCGGGCATTGGCATCGGCCTTGGAGACGGGCGTGAAGTCGGCCCCCCGTTCGACCTCCGAGTTCTCGTGCTCGTGGCCTCCGATGACGAGGTCGATCTCCGGCACCTTCTGCACGAGGTCGATGTCGCCCTCCAGGCTGAGGTGGGTGATCGCGATCAGGATGTCGACGTCGCTGCGCAGGGCGGCCACCTGCTCCCTGGCCACCACGACCGGGTCGCGGTAGGCCACGTAGGGGACGGGATTCGAGTTCACCGTCAGGCCGAAGAGGCCGACGCGGATCTCCTTGCCGTCATCGTTGCGGACGGTGAAGGTCGCGTTGGCGGGGATGTTCGGGAACGGCTGGCCGTCGGCCTGGGCCACGTTGCTCGAGATCCACTTGAACTTCGACTCGCCCAGGCGCAGGTTCAGGTTCTCCTGGGACAGGTCGAACTCGTGGTTCCCGAAGGTGGCGTAGTCGAGGCCGAGGATGTTCATCACGTCGACCATCTGGCGGCCGGCCAGGCGCTGGCCATCGACGGTGGCGGTGCTGAGGGCGGACGGGTTCAGGAGGTCGCCGGCCAGGACGGTGTAGGTGTTGGGGTTCTCCGCTTTCAGGTTCGCCCGCAACGTGGCGACGCGAGCCAACCCGCCTTCCATCCCTCCACTCACCGGGGTGAGCTCGTAGACGTCGTTCATCTGCAGGATGGTGAGGGCGACGACCGAGCCGCCTCCCGCCGGTGCCGATGCGGCATCGGGCGCCTTCTTGTCGCTGCAGGCAGCCAAAAGGGGTAGGGCCAGGGCCGTCGCCAGCACGAGGCCACGGGTCCGTAAACGCATCGAGGTCCTCCCTGATGGTTCCAACCCCCAGCCGACGGGGGCGGACTCTACCGGGGCACCGACGCCGAATCCACCGTCCTTCTCGGCCCGTTCCTACGTGTCGAACGTGGCCCAGTCTTCGGGGTTGTCCTCCACGAAGTGGTCGAGGACGGCGCCGTCGACGCCGTCGACCAGGACCAGGCCCCGTTGCTTGGGCGGCTCCTCGTTGGAGTAGAGGAGGATCCGCCACGTCGGGCGGCTGCGCAGGCCCCGCCAGCCGAGTTGGGCCGAGGCGTGGCCGACGGGGAAGCCCACCTGCCGGGCGGCCGCCACCAGGGCGTCGCCGTCGCTGACCGAGAGGGGCCAGGCCGCGGCCAGGTGGTAGGCGCCGATGGCGAGGAGGGCGATGGCCGCGCCCAGCGTCCCCCCGTTGACCAGGACGGCGTCGCCACCGCGGGCGGCCCACAGGGCGAAACAGCCGACGGCCACCAGCAGGTAGACGAAGGCCGGCCACCGGCGGCGGCGGATGTCGGGAAAGGTGTACTGGCCGACGTAGGCGGTGACGTCGAGCTCGGCCGGAAGGGAATCTCCTCCCTCGCC
>JAXDMK010000181.1:0-3696 GCA_034666105.1 Actinomycetota bacterium
CCACGCTGGCCCTCCAGGTCACCGGCCGGGGCGGCCTGCCCGCGAGCGGGGTGACGGCGGTGGTGCTCAACGTCACCGCCACCGACGCGACCCAGGGCGGGTTCGTCACCGCCTACCCGGCCGGTTCGCCCCGCCCGAACGCCTCCAGCCTCAACTTCACCGCCGGAGACACCGTGCCCAACCTGGTCGTCGTGCCCGTCGGTTCGGGGGGCGTGATCTACCTGTACAACCGGACGGGCACGGTCAACCTGGTGGCCGATGTGGCCGGCTGGTTCGGATAGCTCCCGCCCCGCCGGCGGCACACGATGACGCTGACGGACTCGTCGGCCACGCCCGGTGGGGGCCGTACTCGTGACCGTCAGCGGGAGTTGACCAGGAAGTCGGCCACGTCGGTGAGGTAGGCGCGGATGCGAGCCACCGCGTCCACGGGCGCGTCGCGGGCGGCGGCCACCGCGTCCAGGGAGCCGAGCATGTGGCGCAGCCAGGCGTCCCGCTCCGCCTCGCCGATGACGAACGGTGCGTGCCGCATGCGCAGGCGAGGGTGGCCCCGCTCGTCGCTGTAAGTGGAGGGCCCGCCCCAGTACTGGGTGAGGAACCCGGCCAGGTGGCGCCGGGAGTCGGTGAGGTCCTCCGGGTAGAGAGGGCGTAGGAGCAGGTCGCCGCTGACCCCGACGTAAAAGCCGTCGACGAGGTCGACGAAGAACGGCCCGCCACCGACCGCGTCGTAGACGCTGCCGTCGACCCCCTCGTTGCCCACTCCGTCGACGCTACCGCCAGCCCGTCTGAACACCCGGCCCGAGCCGCGGGATCCCGGGGAGGCGACGACCCGCCCGCAACCCCCGATGCAACAGTTCCGCGACAGTTCTGCCTCGGACGGACATTCCCGCCGTACTCTCGCCCCGATGAATCGGCCGCGGCGAGGGCTCCTCGTCCTCCTGCTGGCGATGGCCCTTCTCTCCTCTGCGTGCGGGTCCCGTCGGGATACGTCCGATCCGGCGGCGACCGGGCCTGCGACCAGCCCGCCGGCGGCGGTGTCCGCCCCGGCCGACCCCCGCCAGATCGTCTACACCGCCGACCTCACGGTGCGTGTGGGTGCGGTCGGCCGGGCCACGACGGACGCGGTGCGGATCGCAACCGACGCGGGCGGGCTCGTCTTCGCCCAGAGCAGCGACCTGCAGGGCGATAAAGGAGCGCGGCTGACGCTCAAGGTTCCGCCGGACCGGTTCGACTCGGTGCTCGCCGACCTGGCCCGGCTCGGGCGGGCGCTCAGGAGCGATGTGAAGGCCCAGGACGTCACCGCCGAGGTGACCGACGTCGACGGGCGGCTCAAGACGGCACAGGCGAGCGCCGATCGGCTCCGGGCCCTCCTCGGAGGAGCGACGTCGACGGCCGACATTGTCGCCGTCGAGGCTGAGCTGGCGAAGCGGGAGGGCGAGATCGAGTCGCTCCAGGGCCGGCTGCGGGTGCTCACCAACCAGGTCGAATTGGCGACGATCAACGTCCGGCTCACGGAGAGCGCGGACCTCGAGGTCAACCGGGAGGTGCCTGGGTTCCTCAAGGCGCTGCGGACGGGCTGGATCGCACTCCTCAACCTCCTGCTCGGGGTCGCGGCCGGCGCCGGCTTCGTCCTGCCCTTCGCTCCCCTGGTGGCTCTCGGCTGGTGGATCGTTCGCCGCTACCGCTCGCGCCATCCTCGCCGGCCCCGGCCTTGGCCCCCGTCCTATCCGCCGCCGGGGGTTCCGCCATCACCCCGTGGCGGTCCGGGCGAAGCGGCGGACAGTCCGCCGACTGACCCGATGCCCGTCGCCTAGGGATTCACCCAAGGCGCGACCGGCGCGCGGTGCCGCGTCCGTCCCCTGTGAGCCGAGGAATTCCGGCCGCAACCGTACGACCCGCCCGACGGGACCGGTCGACCGAGCCATGCGGGGTGGGCGCGAATCACGCGCCCTCCTCGTGGAAGCCTGTCGGCAAGACCGGTGAAACCGCAGGCCCGCCGCCACACGGGGCGATGGCCAGGCCCTGGGCGCTGCTGGCGGGGAGAAGTAGCTCCCTGGTGGCGCCCGGAAGGGTAACTCCCAACCGAACGCCGTCCCGGCACGCCGCGCCGTCGTTGCCGGCACTGTTCCATTCGATGATGAAAACCGCGTGATCGCCAGGGGGAATTGGAACGAGGCGCGGAGGTGCGCGCGTTCCCGTCAGGTATCCCCGTCCTTCGATGATCGGGCCTATCGCCTGGTCATCGCCGTCCAGCAATCTCAGCTTGGGGTAGCCATTCACTTCGCAAGTCTTGGCTGTCGGATTGTCAACTTGCATCGTCAGGCCCACGTGGCCGAGGGCCCCGATCGCCCCCTGAGCCGAGACGAGAAGCTGGTTCAAGTCACATTTCGCGGAAAGTGCCCGTTCGTCCCAGCGGACCCGCATCCCGTCGTAAGGACGATGAGTCCGGTGAAGACAGAGAGCACTGGCCAGGTTCGTTTCGAGACCCACGTCCTGGACACCTCAGGAGTGTGACAGCCAAGGGCCTCGGGTCTGACGAAGGAAGTACGCCAGTGTCCGCAATTTTCGTCGTCGGCCCGGCTCGGACGTGCACCCGGTCTGCCGCTCTGGCATGGTGCGGCATCAGCATGGGGTTCTGGGTTTGGCGGGTAGGTCCGGCAAGGCCGACAGGGCGTTGCCGCCGGACGCCCGACCACACGAGGCCGCGCAGCACGAATCCCCACCGGCGACCGCTGCTGGCGCTGACCGCCGCATTGCTCGGTGGGCTGCTCGCCTGTTCGCCACGCCCTACGACTACTTCTCGGGCACCGATCACGAGTGCTCCGGACACAACCAGAGAGCTGGCGCCGGCGCCAGCCCGGCCGACATCGGCAGAGCCGGGGACGAGAGCGGGGCTGCCGAGGGGCCCCATGGAACCCGGAATCAACCAGCCCACGAGGGTGCTCTCCCCCTCGGAGATCCTCGCCGTGCCCTGGGACAGGTTGGATATTCCCTACAACCAGTTGGCTATCGGCGACACGTCGCGACATCCCGACCTGCCCCCGGCGCGGCCCTACGTGGCCGGCGCATCCACCGCCTGCCGGGCGATAACCACCGTTGGGGACCATCCCGCCAACCAAGTCGATTTCACGCCACGGACGTTCGGCCTGTACTCCGCGGGAACCTCGTTTGCGATCGGGACCCTTCCGGACGGGCTCCAGTACTACGTCGCCGCCGGCCCTCCCGACACGTCCCATCTCGGCGAGACCCAGAAGGCAGGCCTGTTGGAGAGCTACAGCGGACTGGTCGTGCTTCAGGTCATGGACAACTGCCCGTTCCCTCAGTTCCTCCCGGAACAGAGGTGGATACCGGCCGTCGGGATCCACTATTACGATCCCACAAACCGTGGCGCCATAGTACTTGTCGGACCCGTAGGTGGTCACGTGATCTCGTACAACTACAAGCAGGCGAACGGCGAGGTCGACCCGACTCCCCACTCCTTCGATTTCGAGACGGATACGTTCACCTGACCCGTTGACCACGTGAGCTTGAGGACGGCCCCATATGCGGAACCACGGCGGGACCGGCCGAGCCCGTGGAAGCCCTATGTCATCCGGCCCAGGCGGTCGTGGCTCAGGCCGCCCACCGGGTCGCCGTCGAGCCAGGCGTGGACCGTCGCCAGGGCTTCCGCGCCCATCCGCCGCTCCTCCTGCTCGGTCG
>JAXDMK010000182.1:0-10802 GCA_034666105.1 Actinomycetota bacterium
AAGGCCGGGGCGTTGAGCGCCTTCGGCGCGCGGTTGTTTGTTCCGACAGGCGTATCGCTCCTTCGTCGCTGCCTGTCGGCGCCCCCCGACCCCCCGCGGGAAAGTCAAAGGCCGGGGCGTTGAGCGCCTTCGGCGCGCGGTTGTTTGTTCCGACAGGCGTATCGCTCCTTCGTCGCTGCCTGTCGGCGCCCCCCGACCCCCGCGGGAAAGTCAAAGACCAGGGCGTTGAGCGCCTTCGGCGCGCGGTTGTTTGTTCCGACAGGCGTATCGCTCCTTCGTCGCTGCCTGTCGGGGCCTGTCGGTGTCTCACGCTCTCTCTAGGGTGCGCGGGTATGGAGATCAGTTGCGAGGAGTGCGTGATGCAGGGGACGTCGGCGTGTGAGGACTGCGTGGTCACGTTCATCTGCGGGCGGGAGGCGAACGAGGCGGTGATCATCGACGTGGCCGAGGCGCGGGCGGTCCGGTTGCTGGGGGAGGTCGGGCTGGTACCGCCGTTGCGGCAGATGCGGAGGCCCGGCTGAAGGCCTCCCAGCGGGGGGTCCGCTGCGGAGTACGGGGCCGGTGGTACCGTCACCGCGAAGGGCCCTGACCGGCTGGGCCACCTCTGGGGCGTCGGGAGCGCGTGTGCGAAAGCTCCATCTTGTCGGGCTGACAACCGACCAAAAGGGGCTCATCTTCACGGCGCGCAGGGGCTCCGACTCGGGCGGCTACGTCGTGGCGCTCGATGCCGAGGTCCTCAACGCGATCGCCAGGGCCCAGGGTCGGCCGAACGGCGCGTCCGTAGGCCCCCAGGTCAGGCCCGGGGGCGAGTACACGCCCGGTCCCGGATCGCAGACCCGCCGGCGGGGGCTGCTGACACCCCGGGAGATGCAGGCCCGGCTGCGGGCCGGCCGTTCCGTCGAGGACGTGGCCGAGGAGGCCGACGTCGAGGTGGAGTGGGTCGAGCGCTTCGCGGTGCCGATCCTGGCCGAGCAGGCCCAGGTGGTGGAGCTGGCCCGGACGCTGGTGTACGTCAACGCCAAGGCCGCCGCATCCGCCCATCCCCTCGACGAGTCGGTCGCGTGGAACCTGCTCGACCGCGGCGCCCGGGTCACCGACGACGTCTTCGACAGCTCCTGGACCGCCTACCAGCTGCACGACCAGGTGTGGATGATCCGCTTCGCCTACCGGTCGCGGGGTCGGGCCCAGGAGGCCCGCTGGGAGCTCGACGTGGGCACCGGCGAGCTGGTGGCCCGCAACAAGGTGGCGTCCGAGCTGGCCTACGTCGAGCCGGGAGCGCGCCTGCGCCGGCCGCCGCCGCCGGAGGCCGAGGAGGAGCCCGCCACCGCCCCGCCCGCGGCCACCTCCCGGGCGGCCCGGTCCGCCACCCGCCGGGCGATCGAGTCGGCCACCGTCGTCGACACCGACGACACCGAGGACACCGACGACGACACTGACGAGGACATCGACGACGACGACGTCGACGAGGACGACGGTGAGCTGCAGGTCGGCTCCTCGGTCGAGGTCGACGACCTCGACGACGGCGAAGAGGAGTCCGACGACGAAGACGGCGACGAGGTCGACGTCGCGGCCGCCACCCCCGGGGCCGCCGTCGACGCCCCGCCGGCGGAGGTCGCCGCCGTCGACACGGCCGAGGGCCCGGCCCCGGCCGAAAGCCCATCCGAGGCCCCCGCCGGCGACGCCGCCGCTCCCACCGCCCGCCCTGGCGCCCGGACGAGGGCGAAGCCGGCGGCCGCCAGCGCTCCCGGCGCCGCCGGCGCCGAGGCGCCGCCGGCATCCGCCGCGGCCCGGCCCAAGCCCAAGGCCAAGGCCAAGGCCCGCCCGAAGGCCAAGAAGGTCCCGCCGACGCCCATCCCGCCGGTCGAGACGCCCGCCCCGGTAAGGGGAGTGCTGGTCTCCACCGGACGGGTCACCCGCCCGGCTCCACCCCGCGGCCTGTTCGTGAGCTCGCCCCGCATGCGGGGGCTCACGGGGGGCGTCGGCTCCACCCCGTCCGCTCCGAAGCCGGCGGCCGACCCGCCCGCCCGCGCCAAGGCGCCCGCCCCCGCCACGCCGCCCGATGCCGCCGGCCCGCCGGCGTCGCCGGCCGAGCCCAAGGCGTCCCATCCCGAGCCCTCCGAGGCGCCGTCGCCCCCCGGGGGGGCGGGCGTGCGCAAGGCGGTGGCCCAGGTCACATCGGTCCGGGTGGCGGCTAGCCGGGCGCTCGTGGCCCGGGCCATGCTGCCCAAGCCCGCACCTACCGTCGTCTCCCGGCCCACCCTCGGAGGACGGGTCGTCAACCAGCCCACCAGCGAGCGTCCGCCGGTGCCCATCCGCCCCCGGCCGCCGGCGCCGACGCCGACGCCCGAGCCTGCCCCCGCCGCCCGCCCGCCGCTCCGGCTCCAACCGGACACGTCCGAGCAGCCACCGCCCGCTTTGCGCAGCGCTCCCCGTCCCGACGACGGTCCGTCGGCCGCGGCCAGCGCCCCGGATCCGGCCCGGTCACCCTTCGTGCCCCGGCCCGCGCCCACCGGCCGCCCCGAGCGCCCCTCCGCCGGTCGTCCGCCGGCGGCCGCCCCCCGGCCGGCGGGCCGTCCCGGACCTCGTCCCGAGCCCGGCCGTCCCGAGCCCGGTCGCGGCGGCGGCCGTCCCGCGCCCCGGCCGGCATCGGGTCCCGGGGCCCGACCCGAGGGCCGTCCCGAGCCCGTGCGGGCGGCAGGCGGCCGGCCCGAAGGCGGCCGCCCCGAAGCCCGGCGTCCCGAAGCCCGGCGTCCGGAGGAGTCCCGGCCCGAAGCCCGCCGCCCCGAGTTGCGCCGGCCCGAAGCCCGCCGGCCCGAAGCCCGGCGGCCCGAGGAGCGGCCGGCGGAGGAGCGCCGCCCCAACGACCGGCGGCTCGACGACCGGGCCCGGCCCCGGCCCGCCCCCTCCCGCGCCGCCGATCCGGGCGACGACGGGGTCGACGAGGCCGACGACCGCAGCGGCCGCAACCCGGCGGTGGGCGGGCGACCCCGCATCGCGGCCCAACCCGCGGCCGACTGGCGTCCGTCCACCGGCCGGGCGCGACCGCCCAGTGGCGCTCCCCCGGGGCCGCCGGTGGTGGCGCCCCCGACGGGCATCGACGAGCCCCGTCCTCGGCGCCGGCTCCGGCGTCCACCGCGCTGAGGTCCCGCCCCCGGTGACCTCGCTGCTGGTCACCAACGACTTCCCTCCCAAGACCGGCGGCATCCAGTCCTACCTCTGGGAGCTGTGGCGGCGGCTCCCGCCCGAGCACGCCCGGGTCCTGACCACCCCGTGGCCGGACGCGGGCGCCTTCGACGCCGACCAACCCTTTCCCGTCGTCCGGGCCCGGGCCAAGGTGTTGCTGCCCACGCCCAGGGTGGTCCGGTGGATCCGGGGCCAGGCCGCGGCCGCCGGCGCCGACCTCGTCGTCCTCGATCCGGCCCTTCCCCTCGGCCTGCTCGGGCCCCGTCTGGGTCTGCCCTATGCGATCGTCGTCCACGGGGCCGAGCTCACCGTCCCCGCCCGCCTCCCCGGGGCCAGGGCCGTGCTCGCCCCCGTCCTCGCCCGCGCCCGGCTGGTGGTGGCCGCCGGCGGCTACCCGGCGGGCGAGGTCGACCGGGTGACGGGCGGCTCGGTGCCGGTGGTCGTGGTCCCTCCCGGCGTCGACACCGACGCCTTCCGGCCCCTCGACGACGCCGAGCGCAAGACGGCCCGGGCCGACCTCGGTCTGCCGGCCGACGCCCGCATCGTCCTCAGCATGAGCCGGTTGGTGCCCCGCAAGGGGATGGACGTGCTCATCGCGGCGGCCGCCCTGCTGGCCCCCACCCGACCCGACCTGCTGGTGGTGATCGCGGGCGCCGGCCGCGACCGTCCCCGCCTGGAGCGGCTGGCGCGCCACTGCCGGGCGCCGGTTCGGTTCCTGGGCTGGGTGTCCGACGCCGACAAGCCCCGGCTGCTGGCCGGCGCCGACGTGTTCGCCATGCTGTGCCGCAGCCGCTGGGGCGGATTGGAGCAGGAGGGCTTCGGGATCGTGTTCCTCGAGGCGGCCGCCTGCGGCGTGGCCCAGGTGGCGGGGCGCAGCGGGGGGTCGGCGGAGGCGGTCGTCGACGGGGAGACGGGCGAGGTGGTGGCCCGTCCCCACGATCCGGTCGACGCGGCCGCCGCCATCGCCCGCCTGCTCGACGACGACGACCGCCGCCGGCGCCAGGGAGTGGCCGCCCGGGCCCAGGCCGAGGCCACCTTTTCCTACGACCGGCTGGCCGCCACCCTGGCCCAGGCCCTCACCGCGGCCGCGGCCACCGCGACCGCGACCGCCCCGGGCCGATGACCCCCGACCGTCCGGCGCCGATGGCGGGCGCCGGCATCGTCAAGGCGGCCTGGTGGGGGACGGCGCTGTTCGTGGTGGTGGCGGTGGCGGCGGCGGTGGCGCCCGACACCTTCGCCGGCCTCACCCTCGTGGTCGACGCCGTCCTCTTCGCCGCCGGCTGCGTCCTCTTCGCCTTCGCCTTCGTCCGGGCGGCGGACCGCAGCCGCACCCAGGCGATAGGCATCGGCGGGCTGTTCTTCCTGGCGGGCGACGTCGCCCCCGCCGACGTCCGCCGCCACCTCATCGGCGCGCTCGCCCTCCAGACCACGGTGGGCCTGGTCACGGCCGGCGTCCGGCTCTACACCAACCTCGCCGCCGGCACCCTCGTCCCCGTCTTCGGCTTGGGCCTGTGCGGGCTGTGGGCGGCCACCCACGGCCGCTTCGATCGACGGGCCCCAACACCGAAATAGACTTCCGTTCTTGACGATCACCGACGGACTTCTCCGCGACCTGGCCGGATTCACCAGCGAGCGGGCGCCGGTGACCTCGTGTTACCTCGACGTCGACGGTCGCCGCTACATCCGGGCCCAGGACGTCGAGCCCCATCTTGACGACCTCCTGCGCCGGGGCCGGCGGCGGATGGCGGCCACCGATGGCCACGACCGGGCCGCGGTGGCGTCGGTGGAGGCCGACCTGCGCCGCATCTCCGACTTCGTCAGGGGCGGGATCGACCGCTCCACGACCCGGGGCCTGGCCATGTTCTCGTGCTCGGCCGAGGGCTTCTGGCAGGTGGTGGAGCTGGCGGTGGCGGTGCCCAACGTGATCGTGGTCAACACCACCCCCCACATCCGGGTGCTGGAGTCGGTCGTCGACCAGCACCTGCGCTTCGCGGTCCTGCTGGTCGACCGCCAGCGGGCCCGGATCCTCCTGTTCGAGCAGGGCCAGCTGGTCGACAAGCAGGAGCACTTCGACCAGCTGCCCCGCCACGACGACGACGGCGGCCAGAAGCGGCGGGACGACGTGGCCAGCCACGCCGACGCGGCCGCCGCCCATCACCTGCGCCGGGCGGCCCAGGCCGCCTTCGCCGCCTTCCAGGAGCAACCCTTCAACCACCTCATCCTGGGCACGCCCGACGCCATGGGCCGGGAGATGGAGAAGGAGCTGCACCCGTGGCTGCGGGAGCGGATCGCGGCCCGGCTGTCGATCCCCGTGGCCGCCCGCGACGACGAGATCGCCCAGGCCGCCCTCGAAGTGGAGGCCGGGGTCGAGCGGGCCCGGGAGGCGGCGCTGGTGGAGCGGCTGCGCCAGGCGGTGGGCGGCGGCACCGGGGCGGCGGTGGGTCTGGCCGACGTGCTGGCCGCGCTGGTGGCCCGCCGGGTGGAGACGCTCCTCGTGTCGGAGGGCTACGAGGCCCCCGGCTGGCGGTGCCGGGCGTGCGGCTACGTGGGCGTGCGGGGCCGGGGCTGCCCGCTGTGCGCGGCGGAGATGCACCAGGTCGACGACGTGGTCGAGGAGGCGGTGGAGGAGGCGCTCAACCAGTCGTGCCACCTGGCCATGTGCCGGGCCAACCCCGATCTCGACGTCCTCGGCCGCATCGGCGCCATCCTCCGGTTCTAGTGACCGCCGACCTCCGATGACGGTGGGCGGGGGCGAGGTCACCGTCGGCGTCGACGTCGGGGGGACGAAGTGCCTGGCCGTGGCCCTGGCCGGCAACCGGGTCGTGGCCGAGGGCCGGGTGGCCACCCCCGACGGTGGGGACGCGGTGCTCGACGCCGTCGCCGCCCTGGCCGTGGAGGTGGCGGGGGATCGTCCGCTCGCCGCTCTCGGCGCGGGGATGCCGGGACTGGTCGACCGCGAGGGCGTCCTCCGCTTCGCTCCCAACCTGCCCGGCGTCACCGGCCTGCAGGTGCGGGCCGAGCTCGAGCGGCGCCTGGGCGTGCCCGTCTACGTCGACAACGACGCCACCTGCGCGGCCTGGGCCGAGCGGGCCCTGGGGGCGGCCACCGGTCTCGACGACGTGGTCCTGGTCACCCTGGGGACCGGTATCGGCGGCGGCATCATCACCGGCGGACGCCTGACCCGGGGCGCCAACGGCTTCGCGGGCGAGGTCGGGCACATGGTCGTCGACCGGGACGGACCCCTGTGCCCGTGCGGCCAGCGGGGGTGCTGGGAGCGCTACGCCTCGGGTAGCGGCCTGGCCCGGCTGGCCCGGCTGGCGGTGGCCGAGGGACGGGCGACGGCGGTGCTGGCCCTCGCCGGCGGCGACCCCGAGGCCATCTGGGGCGAACACGTGGCCGAGGCCGCCGCCGCCGGCGACGCCGAGGCCCGGGCCCTGGTGGCCGAGCTGGGCTGGTGGGTCGGGCTGGGCCTGGCCAACCTGGCCAACATCCTCGACCCGGAGGCGTTCGTGGTGGGGGGCGGGCTCATCAGCATGGGCGACCTGCTGCTGGAGCCGGTGCGGGCCGCCTTTGCCGTTCTGCTCCAGGGCCGGGCGTGGCGGCCGGCGATCCCGGTGGTGCCCGCCGCCCTCGGTCCCCGGGCGGGAGCGATCGGCGCCGGCTGCCTCGGAGCCGAGCTCTTGGACGAGACGCGCGAGAAGCGCCCCGTCCGCCCGTTGAACAGATAAGAAGAGCACCGGCCCCCGGGCTCCCCAGCCCCCGGGGACCGGTTGCTCTCCGTCTCTGGGCCCAGAGACTCCCCCGATTCCCGGCGGCCTCGGCCGTCGGTAGCGTGGCGCCCATGCGGCTCGGCATCACCCTGCCCCAGTTCCGCGCCGACCCCCAGCCCGTCCTCGACGCGGCCCGGGCGGCGGAGGGCGCCGGCCTCGACGGGGTCTTCGTGTTCGACCACCTGTGGCCCCTGGGCCAGCCCCATCGCCCCGCCCTCCACTCCTACGAGTTGCTGGCGGCGGTGGCCACGGAGACGAAATCGGTGACGGTCGGGACCCTGGTGGCGAGGGTGGGGCTCATCCCCGACGCCATGCTCCTCCACGCCCTCCACACCCTCCACCTCATCGCCGGCGACCGGCTGGTGGCGGGGTTGGGCACGGGCGACGGGGCCAACCGGGACGAGAACCTGGCCTACGGCGTCGGGTTCCCGTCGATGACCGAGCGCCGGATCCGGCTGGTGGCGTGCTCGATGGCACTGGTCGGGGCGGGGGTCGTCACGTGGGTGGGCGGGCGGTCGGCGACGGCCCGGGAGATGGCGATCGCGGGACGGGCCCGGGGGTGGAACGGGTGGGGCCTCGACGTGGTGTCGTTCGCGGCGGACGCGGCCGAGTTGGCGGGCACCGGCGTCGAGCCGACGTGGGCCGGCCAGGTGCTCGTGGGCCGCACCCAGGCCGAGGCCGACGCCAAGCTCGCCCGCTACGGCACCCGGCCGGGGCTGGTGTGGGGCACCGTCGACGACCTCCGCCGCCATCTCGACGCCCTGGCCGCGGCCGGCGCCACCTGGGCCGTGTGCGCACCCCTCGACATCGGTCGCGACCCGTCGGCGGCGGAGACCGTGGCCGAGGCCGCCGGCGATCGCACGTAGGGTCGGAGGTGTGCTCGAGCTGCGGGACGTCTCCCGGCGCTACGGCGACGTCGTCGCCCTCGACGGGATCTCCTTCACCGTCCACGAGGGCGAGATGCAGGGCCTGGTCGGGCGCAACGGGGCGGGCAAGACCACGGCCATGCGCATCGTCCTCGGTCTGGCCGAGCCCGACGGCGGCGACGTCCACCTCAACGGGGCGCCCATCGACGACGTCGCCCGCCGGCGGATCGGCTACATGCCCGAGGAGCGCGGCCTCTATCCCAAGATGCGGGTGACGGACCAACTCGAGTTCTTCGGCCGGCTGTCGGGCATGGACGCCGCCGACGCCAGGGCGGCCGCCGCCAAATGGGTCGAGCGGCTGGGGGTGGCCGACCGGGCGGGGGATCGGCTCGACGAGCTCTCCCTCGGCAACCAGCAGCGGGTGCAGCTGGCGGCGGCCCTGGTCCACGGGCCCGAGCTGCTGGTGCTCGACGAGCCCTTCTCCGGCCTCGACCCGGTGGGGGTCGACGTGCTGGCCGCGGTCTTGCGGGAGGAGGCCGACCGGGGGGCGGCGATCGTGTTCTCCAGCCACCAGTTGGAGCTGGTGGAGCAGCTGTGCGATTCCGTCACCATCCTCGACCGGGGCAAGGTCGTCGCCGACGGGCGCATCCCGGAGCTGCGGCTGCGCCACGGCGGGCGCCACCTGCGGGTCCGCGTCGAGGGTGCGGGCTACGGGTGGGTGGACGGGCTGGCCGGCGTCAGCATCGTCTCCACCGACGGCGACGGCGACGGCGTGGTGCTGCAGCTGGCCGACGGCGCCGACACCCAGGCCGTGCTCGACGCGGCCCGGGCCGCGGGCCGGGTGGAGGCGTTCACGCCCCAGTCGCCGACGCTGGCCGAGCTCTTCCGGGAGGTGGTGCAGGCGTGAGCGCCCCCCCGACGAAGGGCGATCAGCTGAGCGGCCGCCAGGCCGTCCTCCTCGTCATCCGCCGGGAGCTGACCGAGCGCACCCGGCAGCGCTCGTTCGCCATCTCCACCGGCATCACCCTGCTCATCGTGCTGGCCATCGCCATCCTCCCCGGCCTGTTCGGCGACGACGGGCCCAAGAAGTTCGACGTCGGGGTGGTCAGCGCCGACGCCGCGCCACCCCTCGCCGCCGCCCTGCAGCGGGTCGACCTTGGCCCCGACGTCAAGGTGAAGACCCGGGTAGTGCCCGACCGGCCGACGGCGGAGCGCCTGGTCAAGGCGGGTGACCTCGATGCCGCCATCGACGACTACGCGGTGATCGTGGAGAAGGACCTCAGTCCGGACCTGGAGGCCCTGGTGCAGCTGGCCAACCGCGACGTGCGGATCCGGCAGGGCCTGGCTGCCGCCGGCGTGCCGTTCGACCAGGCCCTCGCCATCACCGACCCGCCCCCGCTCCACGCCCGACCGCTCAACCCGCCCGACCAGGCCCGGGACGACCGCCGCACGCTCGTGACCTTCGGCGTGTTCTTCGTGTTCGGCCAGATCTTCGGCTACGGCTTCGCGGTGGCCAGCAGCGTGGTGGAGGAGAAGTCGTCCCGCGTGGTCGAGCTGCTCCTGGCCAAGATGCGGCCCAGCCAGCTGCTCACGGGCAAGATCATCGGCGTCGGGGCCCTCGGTTTCGCCCAGTTGTGCCTGTTCATGGGCGTGGGCCTGGCCGCGGCCACGCTCAGCGGGTCGATCGACCTGCCGCCCGGAGTCGGGATCGCGGCCGCCCTCGTCCTGGGCTGGTTCCTCCTCGGCTTCGCCATCTTCAGCGCCCTGTTCGCCATGGCCGGGGCGGTCGCGTCCCGGGTCGAGGAGCTGCAGAACACGTCGTCGCCGATCACGTTCGTGATCATGGCCGGCTACGTCGGCACCATCGCCGCCACCGGCGATCCCGGCAGCCCGGTGGCCCGGGTGATCTCGTGGGTGCCAGTCTGGTCGCCCCTGGTGATGCCCATCCGCATGGCCGCGGGCGAGGTGTCGGTGCCGGAGGCGGTGATCGTGGTGGCGGCGGTGCTGGTGACCGTGGTGCTGGTGGTGCGGCTGGCGGCCCGCATCTACGCCGGCGGCGCCCTCCGCACCCGGGGCCGGATCAAACTCAAGGAGGCCCTGGCCGCCTCGGCCCGGACCTAGAGGCGTCCCGCCGAAAGCGGCGGTGACCCCGAGGGGCGCGGGGGTAGCCTCTCGTGGTGGAGTTCCGACGCATCAACGCCCTGCCGCCGTACGTGTTCACCATCATCGACGGGCTCAAGATGGCCGCCCGGCGAGCAGGCGACGACGTGATCGACCTGGGCTTCGGCAACCCCGACATCCCGTCCCCCGAGATCGCGGTGGAGAAGCTGGCCGAGGCCGCCCGCAACCCCCGCAACCACCGCTACTCGTCGAGCAAGGGCATCCCCAAGCTGCGGCTGGCGGCGGCCGACCTCTACAAGCGCCGCTTCGACGTCGACCTCGACCCCGACACCGAGGTCATCAACGTCATCGGGGCCAAGGAGGGCCTCACCCACCTCATGTGGGTGCTGCTCGGCCCGGGCGACACCGCCTTCGTCCCGACCCCGTCGTACCCGATCCACATCTACGCCCCGCTCTTCGCGGGGGCCGATGTCCGCCGGGTGCCCCTCGGCCCCGACGAGGACTTCTTCGCCAACCTCATGGACGCCTGGGAGAACGCCTGGCCCCGGCCCCGGGTCATCGTGCTGTCGTTCCCCCACAACCCCACCACCACCTGCGTCGACCTGCCCTGGCTCACCCGCCTGGTCGAGTTCGCCCGCGAGCACGACGTGATCCTCGTCCACGACTTCGCCTACTCCGACACCGCCTTCGACGGCTACATGCCGCCGTCGATCCTCCAGGTGCCGGGGGCCAAGAACGTGGCCGTCGAGCTCTACACCCTCACCAAGTCGTTCTCCATGGCCGGCTGGCGGGTGGGCTTCCTGGTGGGCAACGCCCAGATCGTGCAGGCCCTGGCCAAGCTCAAGTCGTACCTCGACTACGG
>JAXDMK010000183.1:0-5401 GCA_034666105.1 Actinomycetota bacterium
GTCGGGGTCGCGGCCGGGGCCTGCTGGTCGTCTGCCATCTCGGGGGCCAGCGTACGCTCGTCCCGTGAGCGACCTGCCGCCCCCGCCGCCGGAACCGCCGCCCCGCCCGCCTCTCGAGCCGCCCCCCACGCCGCCGTCGCCCCCGCCGCCCGTGACGTCTCCTCCCCCGCCTCAGCTCCCGCCGCCCCTCCCCAACCTCCCCGCCGCGGAGCGGGTGCGCCTCGCCTACCAGCGCCGCTACGAGACCGACTACCTGTTCGAGTTCTGGTCGGCCCTCGGCTGGACGGTCCTCACCTGCGGCGTCTTCGGCTACTACGTCGTCTACCAGCTCGTTCGGCGCCTGCGCGACCACAACCGCCGCCGCCTCGACCTGCTGGAGGCGGGCATCGCCTTCGCCTGGGAGCAGGCCCAGAGCCGCCCGGCGGTGGCCGACGAGCTGCGGCCGACGTTCGCGGCTATGGCCGTCAACCTGGCCGTCCTCCGCCAGATGACCTCCGAGTTCCGGGATCCGGCCGTCTGGACCCTTCTCGCCGTCGTCAGCAGCGGCATCTCCACCGCGGTGGCCTTCGTCCTCCTCGACGGCGACCTGGTGCGCCACACGGCCGCCGAGCGGGCGGTGCAGGCCGACCTGGGCCGGGTCTACATCCGCCTCGGCCAGGACCTGGGGCCGGTCGAGCCCCCGGCCGACGGCCGCCACAACTACTGGGGACGGTTCGCGGCCACCTTCTTCAGCTGCGGCCTGTACCTCTTCTGGTGGTACCGCGACCTCATGATCGAGCCCAACCGCCACTTCGCCGAGGACTGGGCGTGGGAGGACAGGCTGGGCGCCGCCGTCCACTACCTGGCCAACCCGACCTAGTGCCGCTCTTCATTTCGCGGCGGTCAACGCACGTCGCCGACGAACCCGATCAGGCTCGCCGCCGCCTCGCACCTCCACCGAGGCGATTCACTCTCTTACGTACCCTGCGCTCCGATGTGCCTTTCGATGGCGAGCTCGTCGATCAGACCCGCTTCCAATACCAGGCGTTGGAGCGCGACCGTCCAGCTGTCCCAGTACGGGCGGTCCGGCTCGGCACCGATGGCGGCGATGAGCTGTTGGCGAAACGGGTCCCGATCACCGTTGAAGCATGTCTGGACGATCGCGGCACACAGGCCGAACACCCGCGATTGCCACGGCGCGTCGAAGACCAGTTCGCCGTTCCGTCGCGGCGCGGCGGCACCGTCGACGTCGGACAACTCGGGGTTCACAGCCGTGCCACCCCGATCATCGAGTCCCGTGTGACGAGCGCGGCCAGTTCCTCCTCCGATAGATCATCGGTCCCGACCGGCCTCTCCGGTACCACCAGGTAGCGCACCTCGGCGGAGGAATCCCAGACGCGGATATCGAATTCGTCGGGGAGCTTGCAGCCCATCTCGCGTAGGAGGAGGCGCGGCTCGCGCACCATGCGGGCCCGGTACGGCGCGTCCTTGTACCACGCCGGCGGGAGGCCGAGGATCGACCACGGATAGCAGGAGCACAACGTGCACACCACGACGTTGTGCACGCGGGCCGTGTTCTCAACGGCGACGATGTTGCCTGGTGTACCGAACCCGAGCTCGACAACAGCACCCGTGCCGTCTTCAAGCAGCCTGGCCCTGTACTGCGGATCGACCCAGGCGTGGGCCACGACCCTGGCGCCGTTCAGCGGTCCGATGTCGTTCTCGTAGAGGCGGATGACATCTTCGATGAACCCTTGGGGGACGAGGCCCTTCTCCGCCAGCAGCTCCTCGAGAGCGGCGGCCCGCCGCTCAATGGGAGACGGCGGAGTCGGCTGGTGGCCGTGACCGTGGTCATC
This sequence comes from Actinomycetota bacterium, assembly GCA_034666105.1. Lineage (GTDB taxonomy): Bacteria > Actinomycetota > Acidimicrobiia > Acidimicrobiales > AC-14 > JAXDMK01. The sequence continues at coordinate 1,836 of JAXDMK010000183.1, forward strand.
GCTCACGCCGGCTCCAGGTAGCTGTCCCAGAGATCAACGTTCACGGAAACGCCGGGTTGTCCGTCGTTCCACAGCTCGTCGGCGTCGAAACGCACCGAGTAGGTGGGTTCGTGCACACGATGCTTCGAGTGCGCCTCGACATCGGGGACGCTGAAGGCGCCGTCGCGGCGAGTGACGACACCGAGATGGCCGCGGACGTACCAGGGACAGCGGGTGTGCCCTCGCGGATGCCAGCCGCGTACGCGCACGCGGTCTCCGACGGCGAAGCGGGCACGCCCCGCTTGGGGATCGGTGATCGTCTCGGCGGTCACCGGCCCGGACAACGGATACGGTCCGCCGGCGCGTTCTTCGAGTTCGGCGTGGGTCACGATTCCGGACTCGACGGCGAGGGTCGCGGCCGCCGTGACCCAGCGCTCGTAATACGACGACGTGAGGTATCGCACCGCATCCATGCGTTCGATCGCATGACGCAGCGCACCGTCGCTGCCATTCGGGAGATGTTGAGGCAGGATCACGCGGAAGAGCAACCGAGTCGCAGCCTCCCAGCGGGCGTGGTAGTGCCGCTTGTACGGCTCGACGACGACGTGCCCGAAGCCTTGGCGCCCGCCCAGGTCGTGAGCGCTGTCCATGCGCCATTCTACGCGGCGACGTTCGGGAGCCGTCCCTCCGATGTGCGAATGGGCCCTCTCTCAGAACACTGCCCTGGTGGCCGCCATGGACGGCGTCGATTGGTTGCACGGTTGGGTACCGGCGTCCCGCGCACCCGTCGCCGATTTCGGGCGCCGGGTCGAGAGTGCTGCGCTAGGGATTCTGGGCAGGCTCCAGGCCGAACAGGTCGTCGAGGACGACGCGCTCGGTCCAGTTGGCCAGCTGCCGTTCGGTCCAGCCGCGTCCAAGCACCATCGTCCAATAGAGATCGGGGCCGAGCACGAGATAGAGCACGTCGGCGGCGTGGTCCTTGGTGACGTCCTTGCGCAGTGGCGTCTTCTTGGCGAGTTCGGCGACAAGGTCGACCATGCCGTCGTGGCGCATCTGCTGGCTGCGTTCCCACACTTCGCCCGCCGGATCGCCAGCCACCGCATGGAAGGCAGGGATCATCGGTGCGACCCCTCGCGAGATTGACAACACGCCTCGACAGATGTGACGCACCGCGTCTCTGATGTCCTCCGCCGCGACCGCCGCGAGATACCACGGCTGCAACGGTGGAGGAAGGTTCTCCTCGCCGAGAACCGTGCGCTCATGCACGGCTTGGAACAGCTCATCCTTGGTGTGGAACGTGAAGTACAACGTCTGCACGGCGACACCGGCGCGCTTGGCGATCTCCCCCATGGTCGTCGTGCGGTAGCCGTCGGTGCAGAACAGCTCGTAAGCCGCGTCGAGCATGCGCCGGCGAGTGGCCGCCGCCTTCTCCTGTCGTGATTGACCCTTGACACCAGCCACCCGACGAGGATACTAGTGGTCTTCACTAGTGATTACCACTAGTGTTCTGGTCTAGCGAAAGGTGGAGCGAGATGGGCATCGGAGTCGCGTGGGGTAGGGGCGACCAGGTTGGAGGGACACCGTTCCGAGTCGTCGTGCCCGGCTCGGACACGAATGGACACGCCGTTGTGCTCACGGTCGACATGCCGCCGGGTCTGCACGTGGACGCCCACACCCACGAGACCGAGGAACAGATCAACATCGTCGTGTCGGGACAGGTGCGGTTCCGGGTCGGCGACGCGGAAACGGTCCTGGGGGCGGGCGGCGTTCTCTTGATGCCACGGCACATCGAACACGAGCTGTGGAACGACACTGAGGAGTTCGCTCAGATCATCGAGATCTACACACCGCCCGGAATGGAGCAGGTGTTCGCCGGCGCGGGCGCCGCAGCCATCGCTGGCGGCAAGAGCGTCGCCGACGCCGACAACTACGCCACGAGCCGCGCCAGCTGATCAGGAGACGGCCGCGGGCACCGTTCAGTCATCTGGCGTAGCGTTCGCAGACGGCGGGTGGGGAGGACTGACCTGAACGTCGAGCACGAGGTGGGAACGGTCGCCATCGCCGGTCGGTTCGACCCGTTCGGCGCCGAATACCTGGCCGACCCTTATCCGCACCTGGCCGAGGCGCGGGACGCGACGCCGGCGTTTTACTCGCCGCCGCTCGACCACTGGGTCGTCACCCGCTACGACGACATCCGCCGCGTCCTCCTCGCGCCTGCGGTGTTCTCGGCGGCGAACTCCCTCGCGCCGCTCACGCCGCCGTGCCCGGAGGCGGCACGGACCCTGTCCGGCTTCGGGGCGGTCCCGACGCTCGCCGACGCGGACCCGCCGGCCCACACCCGGGTCCGCCGCATGGTGAACGGCGCCTTCACCCCTCGCAGGGTGTCGGCCATGGAGCCGGTGGTGCGCGCCGTGGTCGAGCGGTTCTGCGACGAGCGGCTCCGCCTTGGCCACGCAGACATCATCCGGGACTTCGCCTGGGACCTGCCGGTCATCGTCCTGTTCTCGATTCTCGGCGCGCCCGCCGAGGACGTGGCTCAGGTCAAGGAATCCAGTGAGAACCGGGTTCTGTTCACCTACGGGAAGCCCTCCCCGGAGGAACAGGTCCGGGCGGCCGAGGGGCTCTTTGCCTTGTGGGGCTACGCCCAAGCCCTGGTCGAGGACCGCATCCGCGACCCCCGTGACGACTTCACCACCGACCTGGTGCAGGCCCGCGACGCTCAGGGGGAGGGCCTGAGTGTGGCGGAGGCTTCGACGATCACGCTCAGCCTTCTCGTCGCGGGCCACGAAACGACCACGAGCCTGCTGGGGAACGCCTTCCGGCGGCTCCTCGAGCACCGCCGCGCCTGGGAGCAGCTGTGCGCCGACCCGAGCCTGATTCCGGGAGCGGTCGAAGAGGTACTGCGACTCGACTCCCCGGTGGTCGCCTGGCGGCGGCGGACCACCCAGCCGGTGGACATCGGTGGGGTGGCCGTTCCCGAGGGCGCGAACCTGCTCCTGATGCTTGGTTCCGCCAACCGGGACCCCGCAAAGTTCCCCGACCCCGACGTCTTCGACATCTGCCGCCCAAACGCTCACCAGCACCTGTCGTTCGGCTTCGGTGCGCATTTCTGCCTGGGAGCCTCCCTGGCCCGGCTCGAGGCACGAATCGTCCTCGAGGAGGTGTCGGCTCGCTTGCCTTCCCTCCGTCTCGTCGCCGGTCAGCCGCTCGAGTTCTTGCCCAACATCTCCTTCCGGGGGCCGCTTTCGCTCCCCGTTGAATGGGACACGTGACGCGTTCTCCTGTTCTTCCATGAGGTCGCGGGCGCGCCACTTGGCGGCGAACCTGGTCGGCCGGGGCAGCGCGGCCTGAAGTCCGCGCCCTGCGGCGACGCGGTGTCTCGTAACGCGGGCTCGGAGTCACTCACCAACGAGAAATATTTGCCTGCCGCGGCCCTCTAGGTCGCGGGCCAGGCCTCCCTGACCCGGCCGAGGGTCTCGGGCAGCGACTCGGGAAGGACCCGGGTCCCGGCCACGGTGGTCATGAAGTTGGTGTCGCCGTCCCACCGGGGGACGCAGTGGAGGTGGAAGTGGGCGGGGATGCCCGCC
>JAXDMK010000184.1:0-6135 GCA_034666105.1 Actinomycetota bacterium
CGGGGGGGTCGTGGGGCGAGCCGAAGTTGCCGTGGCCGTCGACCAGGGGGTGGCGGAGGCTGAAGTCCTGGGCCATGCGGGCGAGGGCGTCGTAGACCGCCTCGGGGGCGTGGGGGTGGTACTTGCCGACCACGTCGCCGACGACGCGGGAGCACTTGACGTGGGCCCGGTCGGGACGGACCCCGTTCTCGAGCATGGCGTAGAGGATGCGGCGGTGGACCGGCTTGAGGCCGTCGCGGGCGTCGGGCAGGGCCCGGGCCATGATGACGGACATGGCGTACTCCAAGAAGGAGCGCTCCATCTCCTCCTGGATCTCGACCGGCTCGACCCGGCCGAACTCGAGGGGCGGCGTGATCCCGTCACTCATATGTCCCAGCTCATATGTCGAGGAACCTCACGTCCTTGGCGTTGGTCTGGATGAAGTGCTTGCGCTGCTCGACGTCCTCCCCCATGAGGACGCTGAGGACCTGGTCGGCCAGGGCCGCCTCCTCCACCGACACCCGCAGCAGGGTGCGGGTGGCCTGGCGCATGGTGGTCTCCCGCAGCTCGTCGTGGTTCATCTCGCCCAGGCCCTTGAACCGCTGGAAGTCGGCCTTGTGGTTGGGGTTGGCGGCGAGGAAGGCGGCCTTGCCCGCGTCGTCGTGGATGTAGACCTTCTCCTTGCCCACCTCGGTGGAGTACAGCGGCGGCTGGGCGATGTAGATGTGGCCCTGTTCGACGAGGGCCTTCATCTGCCGGAAGAAGAACGTGAGCAGCAGGGTGCGGATGTGGGCCCCGTCGACGTCGGCGTCGGTGAGGATCACGACCTTGTGGTAGCGGATCTTGGTGAGGTCGAACTCGTCGTCGCCCACGCCGGCACCGATGGCCGCGATCAGCGACTGGACCTCGGTGTTCTTCAGGGTGCGATCGAGGCGGGCCCGTTCGACGTTGAGGATCTTGCCCCGGATGGGCAGGATGGCCTGGACCCGGGGGTCGCGGGCGTCCTTGGCCGAGCCGCCGGCCGACTGGCCCTCGACGATGAAGAGCTCGGACTCCTCCGCGTTGCGGGAGGAGCAGTCGGCCAGCTTGCCCGGTAGGCCGGCGCCGTCGAGGGCCGACTTGCGACGGGTGAGCTCCCGGGCCTGGCGGGCGGCGAGGCGGGCCCGCGACGCCTGGATCGACTTGGTGACGACCTGGCGGGCCTCGGCCGGGTGCTCCTCCAGCCACTGGTTGAGCTTGTCGTTGGTGGCCCGCTCGACCAGGGAGCGGATGAAGACGTTGCCCAGCTTGGCCTTGGTCTGGCCCTCGAACTGGGGGTCGCGCAGCTTGACGCTGACGATGGCGGTGAGGCCCTCCCGGATATCTTCGCCCTGGAGGTTGTCCTCCTTGTCCTTCAGCATCTTGGCCGCCCGGGCGTAGCGGTTGACCACGTTGGTGAGGGACTTCTTGAAGCCCTCCTCGTGCATGCCGCCCTCGTTGGTGGCAATGCCGTTGGCGAAGCTGTGGATGCCCTCGTAGTAACCGGTGTTCCACTGCAGGGCGACCTCGACCTCGCCGTCGTCCTCCTTCACCTCGAACTGGGCCACCCGCTTGAAGAGGGCCTCCTTCGACGCGTTGAGGTGCTTGACGAAGTCGACGATGCCGCCCGCGTACTTGAAGACCTGCTCCTGGACCTGGCCTTCCTGCTGGTGCGCCGGCCGTTCGTCGCGGAAGTGGATCTCGAGGCCCTTGTTGAGGAAGGCCATGATCTGCAGCCGCTCGAGGAGCGTCTGGGCCCGGAACTCGGTGCCCTCGGACGAGAAGATGGTGGGGTCGGGCCAGAAGGTGATGGTGGTGCCGGTGCGGCCCCGGGGCGCCCGGCCCATGGGGGCGAGCTTGGACACGACCTTGCCCCCATTGGCGAACGACATGACGTAGTGGGTGCCGTCGCGGTCGATCTCGAGCTCGAGCCTTCGCGACAGGGCGTTGACCACCGACACGCCCACGCCGTGAAGTCCGCCCGAGATCTTGTAGCCCTCGCCGCCGAACTTGCCCCCCGCGTGGAGGACGGTCATGACCACCTCGGCCGCCGACTTGTTGCGGTGCTTGGCCATGGTGTCGACCGGGATGCCCCGGCCGTTGTCGACCACCCGGCAGGCGCCGTCGGGCAGGAGGGTGACGTCGATCCGCGTCGCGTAGCCGGCCATGGCCTCGTCGACCGAGTTGTCGACGACCTCGTAGACGAGGTGGTGGAGACCGTTGAGACCGGTGGACCCGATGTACATGCCGGGGCGCTTCCGGACGGCCTCGAGGCCCTCCAGAACGGTGATGTCCTTCGCCCCGTAGGACGGAGTGCTCAGCGCCACAGACGCGCCCTTTCACGTGCTTGCGAATGAGTCGACCCGATGGTCGAGAGTGTGGGTTCCGGGGGGAGAAACCGCAGGTCAGACCCCCGAATCACACTGGTCCAAGGATACCAGACGGGTATGTCATTTCGGACGGACCGTCACCTTCACGACCTGGACCACGCCGGGGCCCACGGCGTCGTCGATTCGGCCCCGGAGGCTGGCTTCGAGGTAGGTGAGCTCGGTGACCCACCCGGGCTGGTCGACGGCGATGACGAGGGTGCCGCCGCCCAGGCGCAGGGGCCGGCTGTGGGCCGCCACCGCCGGTCCCACGATCTCCGGCCAGCCGGAGGCGAGGGTGACGAAGGCGGCGCCGTCGGGTCCGCCGATGCGACGGGTGACGCCCGGCAAGGAGTCGGACAGTCTGCGGGGCGCGATGTCATGCCCCGGTCGCTTGAGCGGTCGCCACGTCACGCCGGCTGGTCCATGGGGACGGCGGCCGAGACGTTTCGCGGTGTGTTTCGAGCGCCAGGCGCTCGTTTCGCGCCGCGGACCGGAGTGGGGCTGCGGGGGTGGGTCACGCGGGGAGCTTTCGCGGCGCGTGTTGATCGCCAGGCGCTTCGTCTGCCGGTTTCGGGGCGGGTGGCGCCCCTTTTCCGACCACGGACGGGCGGGGTTTGAGGTGTGCGGTGGTGGCTTCGACCACGAGGTCGGGGGTGGCCGCGCTCGGGATGGCGCCGGTGGTGGTGAGGATGGCCTGGCCCGGGGGCAGGTGGTCGAGGAGGGCCTGGCTGCGGCCCTCGTCGAGCTCGGAGAAGACGTCGTCGAGGAGCAGGACGGGTGACTCGCCCAGGGACTCCCCCACCACCCGGTGGCCGGCCAGGCGCAGGGCGAGCGCCAACGACCGTTGCTCGCCCTGGGAGGCGTGGGTGCGGGCGGGCATGCCCGAGATGGTGAGGGTGAGCTCGTCGCGGTGGGGCCCCACCAGGCACACCCCCCGGCGCAGCTCCTCCGCCCGGGACGCAGTCAGCGCCGCGGCCAGGCCGTCGGCCCGCCAGGGCGCGTCGTAGGCGACACCCACCGGTCGGGCGTCGGGCCCGGCGATGCCGGCGTAGGCCGCGGCCAGGGCCGGCGCCAGCCGGGCCACCAGGTCGGCCCGGGCCGCGCCCAGGGCGTCGCCCACGGTGGACAGCTTGGAGTCCCAGACGTCGAGGGTGGGGGCCAGTGCCGGCGACAGCCGACCGCCGGCGTCGCGCAACAGGGCGGTGCGCTGGCGGAGGATGCGCTCCAGGTCGCGTCGGAGGGCGTCGTTGCGGGCGTGCAGGGCGACCAGTAGGTCGTCGAGGTAGCGGCGCCGGGCCGACGGGCCGCCCTTGACCAACTCCAGGTCGTCGGGCGAGAACACGCTCACCACCAGGGCCCCGACCAGGTCGGCCGCCCGGCGCAGAGGCTGGCGGTTGACGGCCACCCGGCCCCGGCCCCGCACCCGGATCTCGGCCTCCACCAGCAGCTCCCGTCCGCCCCGCTCGGCCGTGCCCCGAACGACGGCCCGCTCCTCGCCCTGGCGGACCAGTGCCTCGGCCGGCGCCCCCCGGAACGACTCCAGCGTGGCCAGATAGCCCACCGCCTCCAGCAGGTTGGTCTTGCCCGCCCCGTTGTCGCCCACGACCACCGTCAACCCCGGTGGGAGCTCCAACTCGGCGGTGTCGTAGTTGCGGAAGTCGGTGAGCCAGAGCTGGGTCAGCCGCACGGTGCGCCGCCCTTCACGTGGCCCGGCTCAGGACACCCGCACCGGCATCAACAGGTAGAGGAAGTCGGTGCCCCCGTCGGGGTTGGTGGTGGTGGGCCGGAGGGTGGCCGGCTTCAGGGCGTCGAGCGTCTCCAGCATCACCTCGTCGCCGGGGATGGCCTCGATGCCCTCGAGCAGGAAGTCGGGGTTGAAGGCCACCGTCATCTCGGTGCCCTCGTACTTGGCGTCGACGTCTTCCCGGGCCTGGCCCACGTCCTGGGTGATGGCCGTGAGCTGCACCCCGTCGGCCCGCAGGGCCAGGCGTACCGGCGTGGCCTCCCGGGCCAGCAGCTTCACCCGCCGCACGGCGTCGATCATCGCCTCCTTCCCCACCGACAGCCGGTTGGGGTAGGCGCTGGGGATGAGCTGGCGGTAGTTGGGGAACTCGCCCTCGATGAGGCGGGTGGTGAGGCGGACGGGGCCGACCTCGAACGTGGCCTGGTCGGCGCCCAGCCGGAGGGTGACCGTGGGGGCGCCGCTCAGGACCCGCGTGAGCTCGCCCAGGGCCCGGGCCGGCACCAGCACCTGCTTGCCCTCGGCCAGGAGGCTGGTTCCGGGCAGGTCACGCAGCGCCAACCGGTAGGAGTCGGTGGCCACTAGGCGCAGCCCGCCCGCCTCCGCCGCCAGGAGCACGCCGGTGAGGATGGGACGGGCGTCGTCGCGGCTGGCGGCCCGCACCACCTGGGTGAGGGCGGCGGACAGGGTGGCGGCGTCGAGCGTGACCGCGTCGGCCGCCGGCTCGGGCAGGCGCAGGAACTCCTCCGCCGGCAGCAGGCGGACAGTGAACTGCGACCGGCCGGCGGCGATGACAGCCTCGCTCCCCTCGGCCGAAACCGACACGGCCGACGGCTCGAGGGCGCGCACGATGTCGGCCGCCAGGCGGGCGGGCACGACGCACACCCCGTCGGCGATGCCGTTGACGGTGGCCTCCACCTGCACGGTGAGGTCGAGGTCGCTACCGGCCAGCTTGAGGGTGTCGCCGGCCACTTCCATGCGCACCCCGGACAGCGCGGGTAGGGCTCCGCCCCGGGTGGCGGCGGCCCGGGCGGCGGTGCTCAGCGCCTCGAGGAGGGTGTCGCGTTCGGCGCGAAACTTCACTGGATCGGCTCCCCTGCAATTAGCTCTTTCTTGTTTAAAAAGGAGAGAGAGAGCGGTAGGGACTGTGGATTGGGGAAAGTTCGGCGTAGTTGCAGGCCGGAGCCGGTATGGGCCTCCACCCCGCGTCCCCAGCCTTCCACAGCGGTGAGACAGCGGGACGAAATCCCATCCTTGTCACTCGGGACGACGGGGAAGTTGTCGACAAGGAGCGGGCGGGCGCGTCCACCGGTCGTGCACCGGCTCCGGATCATGAGCCGACGTTGCGGATGCGGTGCATGAGCTCCGTGACCTGCTCGTAGATCGTCCGCCGCTCCCGCATGAGATCGGCGATCTTGGACACCGCGTGCATCACCGTGGTGTGGTCGCGGTCGCCGAAAGCCCGGCCGATGGCGGGGTAGCTGAAGTCGGTCATCTCCCGCAGGACGTACATGGCCACCTGGCGGGCGGTGACGAGGGGCCGGCTGCGGCTCTTGCCGCACAGCTCGTCGACGGTGAGGCCGTAGAGGTCGGCCGTGGCCTCGATGACGACCTTGGCCGTGATCTGGCGGGGGGCCTTGGCCGTGATGAGGTCGCCCAGGACCTCCTCCGCCATGTCGAGGGTGAGCGGCACCCGGTTGAGGTTGGAGAAGGCCAGCACCCGGTTGAGGGCACCCTCCAGCTCCCGGATGTTGTTGGTGATGTGGGTGGCGATGTAGGTGAGGACGTCGTCGGGAGCCTTCGAGGGCTCCCCCGCCGCCTTCTTGCGCAGGATGGCGAGGCGGGTCTCCAGGTGCGGCGGCTGGACGTCGGTGATGAGCCCCCACCCGAAGCGGCTGCGCAGCCGGTCCTCCAGGGTGGCCATGGCCTTGGGGGGACGGTCGGAGGAGATCACGATCTGACGACCGGCGGAGTGCAGGTAGTCGAAGGTGTGGAAGAACTCCTCCTGGGTGGTGGCCTTGTTCTCGA
>JAXDMK010000185.1:0-6795 GCA_034666105.1 Actinomycetota bacterium
TCGGCCGAGCGCATCCCCATCAAGGTCGCCATCCTCAACAACGCCTACCTGGGCATGGTCCGCCAGTGGCAGGAGCTGTTCTACGAGGAGCGCTACAGCGAGGTCTACCTCTCGCCCGACCTGCCCGACTACAAGATGTGGGCCGAGGCCATGGGCTGCATCGCCTTCCGGGTGGAGCATCCCGACGACGTGATGCCGACCATCGAGAAGGCGAACTCGATCGACGACCGGCCGGTGGTCATCGACTTCCGCTGCGACTCCGACGAGAAGGTGTACCCGATGGTGGCGGCCGGCACGTCGAACGACGACATCATCCTCGGTCCCGAGTTCGGCCAGGGAGGTCACTGATGGACACCGACCGTGTTTGCTGCACCGGTAGGGACGTGAATCGGCCCCGAACCGTCGGAATCACGTCCCTACGGGCGCACGAAACCATGGGGAGGGCTGGGTGATGGTCGCGTCCACCCAATCAATGAAATCCGGGCACCACATCCTCACCGTCCTGGTTGAGAACAAGGCGGGCGTGCTCGCCCGCGTGGCCGGCCTGTTCGCCCGCCGGGGGTTCAACATCTACTCCCTCGCCGTGGCCCCCACCGACGACGTGCGCTTCAGCCGCATCACCATCGTGGTCGACGTGGAGTCCACGCCCCTCGAGCAGATCACCAAGCAGCTGTTCAAGCTCATCAACGTGGTCAAGATCAGCGAGCTCGATCCCGCCGACGCGGTGGAGCGGGAGCTGATGATGGTCACGGTCAAGGCCGAGGGCGTGGGCCGGGGCCAGGTGATCGAGCTGGTCCAGGTGTTCGAGGGCCGCATCATCGACGTCGGCCTGGAGGCCATCACCGTCGTGCTGGCCGGTCCGCCGTCGAAGCTCGACGACTTCGAGGACCTTATGCGGGGCTTCGGCATCACCCAGCTCCAGCGCACGGGGCGGGTGGCGCTGCCCAAGCTCGAGCGCCAGCCCCACCCCAGCCGGCTCCGCCGCGCCGGCTGACCCCAACGGGGGGTACCGTTTTTCCACCGATACGAGAGGATTTCGCGATGGCGAACGTCTATTACGAGAAGGATGCCGACGCCGGCCTCATCGGCAGTCGCAAGGTGGCCGTGATCGGCTACGGGTCCCAGGGCCACGCCCACGCCCTCAACCTGATGGACTCGGGGGTCGACGTGCGGGTCGGCCTGCGGGAGGGGTCGGGGTCGTGGGCCAAGGCGGAGGCGGCCGGGCTGCGGGTCACGACGATCGCCCAGGCCACGTCCGAGGCCGACCTGGTGATGATCCTGCTGCCCGACACCGAGCAGGCGGCCGTCTACGAGGCCGAGATCGAACCCAACCTGTCCGACGGCGACGCCCTGTTTTTCGCCCACGGCCTCAACATCCGCTTCGGGCTCATCAACCCGGGCCCGGGCATCGACGTGGGCATGGTCGCTCCCAAGGGCCCCGGCCACCTGGTGCGCCGCACGTTCGAGTCGGGCGGGGGCACGCCGTCACTCATCGCCGTGTCCCAGGACGCGTCGGGCAAGGCCAAGGCCCTCGCCCTGTCCTACGCCCACGCCCTGGGCGCGACCCGGGCCGGCGTGCTCGAGACCACCTTCGAAGAGGAGACGGAGACCGACCTCTTCGGCGAGCAGGTGGTGCTCTGCGGCGGCCTCACCGAGCTGGTCATGGCCGGGTTCGAGACCCTGGTCGACGCCGGCTACCAGCCCGAGTCGGCCTATTTCGAGTGCCTGCACGAGGTGAAGCTCATCGTCGACCTGATGTACGAGCAGGGCATCGCCGGGATGCGCTTCTCGATCTCCGACACGGCCGAGTACGGCGACCTCACCCGCGGCCCCCGGATCATCAACCAGGAGACCCGGGCCGAGATGCGCCGCATCCTGGACGAGATCCAGGACGGGCGTTTCGCGGCCGAGTGGATCGCCGAGAACAAGGCCGGCCGGCCCAAGTTCAACGCTCTGCGGGCCAAGGGCGCCGAACACCCCATCGAGAAGGTCGGAGCCGAGCTGCGCAGCATGATGCCGTGGATCTCCGCCGGCAAGGCCCGTCCCCAGGACGTGTCCGGAGGCTGATCGCGGGAGCGGTCAACCCTCGGGCAGGGGTCCCGGGGGACGGGCCTGCGGCCCCCCCGGCCGGTGGCCGGATCGTCGGCTGCGTCAGTAGCTGAGGATCCGGTCGGTGACTCCGAGCGTGGTGAGGGGGGCGGTGAGGTCGGGCAGGACGACGTCGAGGGCGAGGCCCAGGTCGGGCAGGGCCAGTCCGGTCGGGATCAGCACCGCCACCGCGAAGGGAAGGGGGAGCGGCAGCCCGCCCAGGGTGTCGGCCACCAGCTCCTGCACCGCCAAGTGCAGTTGCGGCGACATGAAGCCGGACAGGATCACGTTGCCGTGGCTGACGTTGACGAAGGCGCCCACTTCCTGGAAACCGCCGGCGAAGAGCGCGTTCTCGATCGCCTGCTCGATGAGGACGTCGACGGAGTAGTCGTCGACGTAGGCGGAGGCGCCCACGCCCACCGCGGTGGTGGCGTCGGCCAGGGAGGGTCCGGCGGTGGTGAGGAGAAGGGTGCAGCCGGCGATGGTCGCCGCCGTGATCCGACCGAGTCGTGACAAGAGCTGGGAGAACCTCCGCGCATCGAGGCCCGCATGGGAGCCAGGGGTGTGCGGGTTCAATCGTGCGGGAGCAGGCGGGCGTTACGTCGTCTAGGCCGAATGACCTAGGCCGACAGCAATCCCTGGCCGTGAACGGCCAGGCGGCGGAGGCCGCGGTGCTGGAGGACGCGGACCGTGCCCGGGCGCTTGCCCAGCAGCTCGGCCACCTGCGCCACCCGCATACCGCCGATGATCCGGAGGAGCACGACCTCGGCCTGGTCGGGTGAGAGGAGGGCCACCACCTGGGCGACGGCGGCCTCGGTGGTGACCCGGTCCACGACGACCTGCTCGGGCTGGTCGGTGCCGGAGATGTCGACCATGCGCTCACCGGTGACGGGGTCGGTGCGGCGACGTCCGGCCCGGCGGTGGCCGTCGATCACCCGCCGGCGGGCGATGGTGTAGATCCAGCCCCGGAAGGCGTTCTCGTCGCCCTGGAAGCGGTGGGCCGAGGTGGCGACCTCCACCCACACGTCGGCGGCCACGTCCTCGGCCGTTCCCGGCGCCACCGCCCGCAGGTACCGCAACAGTCCCGGCTGCAGCTCCCGGTAGAGCGCGGCCAGGTCGGTCGCGGGATGGAGGTCCACCTAGCGGTCATCGGCCGAAAGGTGGGAAAACTGAAGGGCGGCCCGTCGCCGGGCCGCCCTTCGTCGCCGTCGCCGCTACGAGTTGGCCATGCACTCCCGGACGGCGGTGCGGAGGGCCTTGCGTCCGCCGTCACTGGCGCCGTCGGGGTTGGCCGCCAGGACCTGGTCGGCGCAGTCCCGGAGGCGTTCGAGGCCGGCCCGGGCGGAGATCCCCGCGTTCTCCAGGCAGGGCCTGGCCGCCGCCGCCACGGTGGCCTTGTCGGCGTCGGGGTTGGCGTCCTTGGCCGCCTGGAGGCACGCCTTGGCCGCGTCCCGGCGGGCCTGCTGCTGGGCGGTGAGCTCGGGCAGGGCGATCCCGGCCGCGTCGAGGCAGGGCTGGGCCGCGGCCCGGACGGCGGCCCGGTCGGCGTCGGGGTTGGCCGCCTTGGCGTCGGCCAGGCACTGCTTGGCCGCCTCCCGCTTGGCCGGATCGCCCCGGCCCGGCCCGGCCCAGGCCACCGCTCCCGCCCCGACGACCACGACCAGGGTTGTTCCGAGCGCAATTCCGAGAATTCGTCTCATTCGCATGCCTCCACTGTCGGCGCCCGTGGTGATCACCCGACCACGGCCCTATGAGGATTGTGTGAGCAGTTCGCCGGCCACGAAGTCGATGGCCCGGGTGAGGAGGGCCACGTCGGACGCTTCCACCGCCGGGTACATGGCGATGCGGAGCTGGTTGCGGCCCAGCCGACGGTAGGACTCGGTGTCGACGATGCCGTTGGCCCGCAGGATCTTCGACACCATCCCCGCGTCGACGGTGGAATCGAGGTCGATGGCGCCCACCACCGGGCTGCGCTGGCCGGGGTCGGCCACGAAGGGGGTGGCGTAGGCCGACGCCTCCGCCCACGGGTACAGGGCCGCGGCCGACGCCTCCGACCGGCCCGCGGCCCAGTCCAGGCCCCCGCCGGCCAGCATCCACTCCACCTGCTCGACCATGAGGAAGATGGTGGCCAGCCCGGGCGTGTTGTAGGTCTGGTCGAGGCGGGAGTTCTCCAGGGCCAAACCCAGGTCGAGGAGGGCCGGGGTCCACCGGCCGGAAGCCCTGACCCGCTCCACCCGTTCCACCGCCGCCGGCGACAGGAGAGCCAACCACAGGCCGCCGTCGGCCGCGAAGCACTTCTGGGGGGCGAAGTAGTAGGCGTCGAACTGGGCCGGGTCGACCCGCATCCCGCCCGCGGCCGATGTGGCGTCGACCAGCACCAAGGCCCCATCCGATGACCCGCCGGCGCCGTCCGGGCGGCGCACGGGCATGGCCACGCCGGTCGACGTCTCGTTGTGGGTGAGGGCGTAGGCGTCGATGGTCGGGTCGGGGCGGAGGACGGGGTGGGTGCCGGGATCGGAGGAGATCACCTCGGGGTCGTCGAGGTGGGGGGCAGCCTTGGCCGCGGCCGCGAAGGAGGCGGAGAACTGGCCGAAGGCGAGGTGCTGGCTCTTGCGCTCGATGAGCCCGAAGGTGGCCATGTCCCAGAACAGGGCCGCTCCTCCGTTGCCCAGGGCCACCTCGTAGCCGTCGGGCAGTTGAAAGAGGTCGGTGAGACCGGCCCGCAGCCGTCCGACCATCGACTTCACCGTGGACGCCCGGTGGCTGGTGCCCAGGTAGGTGGGGGCGGCCGCGGCCAGCGCGTCGACCGACGCCTGGCGCACCTTCGACGGTCCGCTACCGAAGCGGCCGTCGGACGGGAGGAGGTCGGCGGGCAGGCGGATATCGGGAGCGCCGACATTTGGACGGGGGGGTGCGGTCACCTGTGCAACTCTTACAGACATGGCCAGAAGTATGAATCGTGTATCCGCCCGTATCGGTTCCATCGAAGAGTCCGCCACCCTGGCTGTCGACGCCAAGGCCAAGGCCCTAAAGGCGGCCGGCGAGGACGTCATCGGCTTCGGGGCGGGTGAGCCCGACTTCCCGACGCCCGACCACATCGTGGAGGCGGCCATGGCCGCCTGCCGGGTGCCTCGCAACCACCGCTACACGCCGGCCGCGGGCCTGCCCGAGCTGCGGGAGGCGGTGGCGGCCAAGACGGTGCGCGACTCGGGCTATCCCACCACCGCGGCCCAGGTGCTCATCACCAACGGGGCCAAGCAGGCCGTCTACAACACCTTCGCCGCCCTCCTCGACCCGGGCGACGAGGTGCTCATGCCCGCGCCCTACTGGGTGACCTACCCGGAGTCGATCCGCCTGGCCGGGGGCGTCCCGGTGGTGGTGCCCACCGACGAGACCACCGGCTTCCGGGCCACGGTGGAGGCGCTGGAGGCGGCCACCACCGACCGCACCAAGGTGCTCCTGTTCGTATCCCCGTCGAATCCGACCGGCGCCGTCTACACGCCCGAGCAGACGGCCGAGGTGGGCCGGTGGGCGGCGGAGAAGGGCCTGTGGATCGTCACCGACGAGATCTACGAGCACCTGGTCTACGGCGACCACCGCTTCTCGTCGCTGCCGGCGGTGGTGCCGGAACTGGCCGAGCGGGCGGTGGTCATCAACGGCGTGGCCAAGACCTTCGCCATGACCGGCTGGCGGGTGGGATGGATGATCGGTCCCAAGGACGTGATATCGGCCGCGATCAACCTCCAGTCCCACGCCACGTCCAACGTGGCCAACGTGTCGCAGATGGCGGCGGTGGCGGCCCTCACCGGCGACATGGCCCCGATGACGGCCATGCGGGAGGCCTTCGACCGCCGCCGGAAGAAGATGTTCGAGATGCTCTCGGCCATGGCCGGCGTCACCGTCCTCGAGCCGGAGGGCGCGTTCTACGCCTTCCCGTCGTTCAAGGGCGTGCTGGGCAAGGAGATCGGCGGCCGGCGGGTGGATTCCACCCTGGAGCTGGCCGGCGTGGTGCTCGACGTGGCCAAGGTGGCGATCGTCCCCGGCGAGGCGTTCGGCGCCCCCGGCTTTGCCCGCCTGTCCTACGCCCTCGGCGACGACGCCCTGGAGGAGGGCCTCACCCGCCTGGGCAAGCTGCTGGCCGAGGCCGGGTAGTCGGGCCTGCCGGCTACTGGCGCCAGACCCGGTCGCCGTTGTCGACGTGGAGGAAGCCCTGGTCGAAGTAGCGGCCCACCCCACCGCCGCCGTCGAGGAGGGCGTCGGCCTTGTCGGCCCATTCCTGGAGGGTGCCCGTGTTGAAGGTGATGTCGGCCGCCGCCGCGACCGCCCGCAGGTGCCGGGAGTAGATGTGGAACGAGTTCGTCGCCCCGCCCACGGATGCGTTGTACGCCTCGGTCCGGAAGCCGGAAGAGACGGTGCAGACGCCGAACTGGTCCCGCATGGGCTGCAGGACAAGTTCGCACAGGGCCCGCAGCCCGGGGAGGGCCTCCTCCGGAACGGGCGTGCCGTCGTCGTCGTTGCAGGCGAACTCGGAGGCCTTGAAGTTGGCCGTGATCTGGTCGTCGCCCTCCATGTCGAACAGGAGGTTGTTGTCGGTGAGGGTCTGGCGCAGGCCCTCCACCGTCTGGCGCAGGCGCTGGACCTCGTCCAGCAGCACCCCCCGGGCTTCGCTCGACTCGTCGACTGTCTCTGTGGCGTCGTAGCTCATAG
>JAXDMK010000186.1:0-2904 GCA_034666105.1 Actinomycetota bacterium
TCCCAGGACGACTGCTACGTCGACGATCCCGACAACGTGGCCGTGGCGGGCGGGACGCTCAAGCTCACCGTGCGCAAGGAGGCGGCGCCGTTCACCTGCACGACGCCGGCCTCGACCTACAGCACCCGGTACACGGCGGGGATGGTGTCCACCTACACCAAGTGGAGCCAGGCCTTCGGCCGCTTCGAGTTCCGGGCCAAGTTCCCGGCCGCCACCGCCAAGGGACTGCACGGCGCCCTGTGGCTGTGGCCCGACAACGCGCTGAAGTACGGCCCCTGGCCGCTGTCGGGCGAGATCGACGTGGCCGAGGTGTACAGCCTCTACAACGACCGGGCCATCCCCTACGTGCACTACTGGCCGGGCACGGCGGCGCAGACCAACAACTACTGCCTGCTGAAGGTCACCGACTGGCACACCTACGTGCTGGAGTGGACCTCCACCTCGATCAAGATCAGCTTCGACGGCAAGGTGTGCGTGAACGAGCCGATCACCCCCGCCGCGCCCCTCGTGGCCCCGCAGCCCTTCGACCACCCCTTCATGCTGGCCCTCACGCAAGGGCTCGGGGTGGGCGGCAACCGGATCGACCCGGCCCAGCCGCCGGCCTTCCCGGCCACCCTGCAGGTCGACTACGTCCGGGCCTGGAAGTAGGGCCTTCCCGGACCTGCTCTCAGCGAGAGGCGGCGTGGAGCAGGGCGGGCGCCGGTCGCGGCGCCGGCACCGGCCGCCGAATGGCGGTGACCGACGCCGACGGCAGTCCCGGGGCCAGGGCCGGGCGACGGATCGCCCGATCGCGGGACCGGGCCAGGAGGGCGACATAGCCGATGAGGACGTCGTAGATCAGCAGGTGCATCCCCCACGCCACCCGGGTGCCGACGACCAGGGCAACCACCAGGGTTGCCACCATGCCGGTGCCGATCACGGCCAAGACTCGGCGCCGGCGGTGGGCGGCGGTGCACCGGACGGGCGCCGTCGAGGCCGCTTCTCGATCGTTAGTGACGGTCGTAGTCGAGCCGACGAAGCACAGTCGGATGCGATCGAACTCCGCCAATTCGCCTCGGTGCCGAACCCCCCGTCGCAGCATGGGCGGCAGGAGCACCAGCGCCCAGAGCAGTCCCAGCAGCGGGTATACCGGCAACCCATCGCCCCCTTGTGTGCCGAATCCGAGTTGGATTCAGGCCTCGCCCGTCGGGGATCGATGTCTCCCCACCGGTCACCGCCAACCTATCGCAACGACGGGCCGCAGCCAAGGGGGGCTGATTTGGGTCTTACCCCGAGGTCCGCCGCCCCGGTTCGAAAGAACGTCCCTGTGGACAACCGACGGCATTTACCGACCGCGGCCCCGTGGATCTTCGGTGATCGCCCCGCCGGGTGTCGTCGCCGTCCCGGCATCGGCGCGGTCGGACCCCGGACGTCCTGACCGGACTACTTGGCGCTGCCCCTGATCGACGCCGTCAGCGGCGAGCGGTCGGCGTTGTCGACGGCGCACACCAGGCCCCGGCGGCCTTCGGCCCAGGCCTCGGTCTCGGGCACGATCTCGAACTCGGTGAGCTGCGACTGGCCCCGGGGGACGCCGACGTAGTCGGTGAACGGTTGCCCCAGGCAGGTGGTGGCGGCGTACTCGAGGAGGGCGGTGGCTCCCGGGAAGGCGTCGCCGGGGGCGGCCGGATGGATGACCACGGCGAAGACCTCGGCGTCGTGGGCCTTGTCGCACGGCCGCACCGTCAGCCGGCGGACCTCGCTGCCCTCGGGCGTGTCGATGCAGTCGCCCGCCCGGAGCTTGGCGTAGTCGACGCCGTCGGGCTGGGCGACGTTGGCGATGACGATCCCGGCCACGGCCAGCCAGGCCAGCAGGCTGAAGCCGGCGACCAGGCGGGTGGCGGTGACCAGGCCGGTGCTGGCCCCCTTGCGCCGGGCCCGTCCGGCGAGGATGAGGGCGGGGATGGCGAGGATGCCGGCCGACACCAGCGACACGACGGCCAGGACGAAGGCCAGGCCGGCGCCCTTGCCCGTCGCCGCGTCGGCCGCGGACCGGGGTGCCGGCGCCGGCGCCGGCTGGGGCGCCCGGGACGGCCTGACTGCCGTCCCCGGGGGGGGCGGAGGCGCGGGCGCGGCCCGGTGCACGGGCGGCGGGATGGTGCGGGTGACCTCGATCGGCCGCCACGGCTCCGGCTCGGGGTCCGGCTCGGGCTCCGGTTCCGGCTCGGGCTCCGGCGACGGGACGGCAGGGCGGGCGCTGACGACCCGGGGGCGGCGGGCCTGGGACGGCCGACCGGGGGCGACCAGGGTTTCGGCGGTGGCGTCCTCACCGGAATCGGCGGCCGGCGACTCGTCGGCGGGTGCATCATCCACCGGCGGATCGTCGGCCGGTTCGGGCGGAGGGGCGGCGCCCCGGCCGGTGACGACCCGCGAGGCCGGGGTCGAGCGCTTCATGTCACCGGTGACGACCCTGGGCCCGCGGGACCCAGGTCTCGCCGGCGGCGGGCCCTCCTCGTCTTCTGCCATCGCCGTAGCCTACGGGCCGTCCGGGAGGGGTCCTGGCACCGCCGGCATCTAATCTGGAGGCCATCGACACGCCTGCCACCTCCGCCGAGCCCACCAGTCCCCTCTCGCTGGTCGAGGCCGTCTACGCCCGCCTGGCCGAAGCCACGGCTGCGGCCCGCCGGCGGCTGGGGCGGTCGCTCACCCTGGCCGAGAAGATCCTCTTCGGACACCTCGCCGGCGACCCGGTGCCCGACGTCGCCTCCCTCCGGCCGGGACGGTCCTACGTCGAGCTCCAGCCCGACCGGGTGGCCATGCAGGACGCCACCGCCCAGATGGCGCTGCTCCAGTTCTCCACCGCCGGCCTGCCCCGGGTGCAGGTGCCCACCACGGTCCACTGCGACCACCTGATCCTGGCCCAGGTGG
>JAXDMK010000187.1:0-16774 GCA_034666105.1 Actinomycetota bacterium
CCGCGCCCTGCGAGCCCCAGGCCATGGGCCCGATCTTGTCGGACATGCCCCACTCCCGGACCATCTTGCCGGCCAGGTCGGTGCAGCCGACCAGGTCGTTGTTGGCGCCGGTGGAGATGATCCCGTACACGAGCTCCTCGGAGATGCGCCCGCCCAGGCGCACCACCAGCGAGTCCTGCAGGTAGGGCAGCTGGTAGATGTGGCGCTCCTCGACGGGCAGCTGCTGGGTGACGCCCAGGGCCATGCCCGACGGCAGGATCGTCACCTTGTGCACCGGATCGGCGTGTTCGAGCACGTAGGCGGCCACCGCGTGCCCACCCTCGTGGTAGGCGATGACCTCCTTCTCCTTGCCCGAGAGGGCCATCGACTCCCGCCGCTGGCCCATGAGGACGCGGTCACGGGCCGACTCGAAGTCGAGCATGTGGATGTCCTTGTCGCCCCGGCGGACGGCGTGGAGGGCGGCCTCGTTGACCAGGTTGGACAGGTCGGCGCCGCTCATGCCGGGCGTGCCCCGGGCGATGACTTCGAGGTCGACGTCGGGCGCCAGGCGCTTGTCCTTGCAGTGGACCTGGAGGATGGGCAGGCGCTCCTCGAGATCGGGCAGGGGGACGACGATCTGGCGGTCGAAGCGTCCGGGACGGAGCAGGGCGGGGTCGAGGATGTCGGGCCGGTTGGTGGCCGCCATCATCACCACGCCCTCGGTGGTCTCGAAGCCGTCCATCTCCGACAGCATCTGGTTGAGGGTCTGCTCCCGCTCGTCGTGGCCCCCGCCCAGCCCTGCGCCCCGCTTGCGGCCGATGGAGTCGATCTCGTCGACGAAGATGATGCAGGGGGCCTGCTTGCGGGCCGACTGGAACAGGTCGCGCACCCGGGCCGCGCCCACGCCGACGAACATCTCCATGAAGTCGGAGCCGGTGATCGACATGAACGGCACGCCGGCCTCGCCCGCCACCGCTCGGGCGATGAGGGTCTTGCCGGTTCCGGGGGGGCCCACCAGGAGCACGCCCTTGGGAATGCGGGCGCCGATGTCGTGGAACTTCTTCGGCTGCTTGAGGAAGTCGACGACCTCGTTGATCTCCTGCTTCACGCCCTTGTAGCCGGCCACGTCGGCGAACGTGGTCTTGGGCTTTTCGGTCGTATAGACCTTCGCCCGCGACCGGCCGATCGACATGATGCCCGCCATCTGGCCCTGGGCCCGTTTGCCCATCCACCACCAGAAGAGGAGCAGCAGCCCTATCGGCAGCAGCCACACGAGGAGGGTGCCGACCAGGTTGGAGCTGGGGGACAGGAACTCGACCTTCACGCCCTTCTCCCGCAGGAGGGCGAGGTCGTCGTCGGGGATGCTGGCGGGGGCGGTGGTGGTGAACTCGGTCTTGCTCTCCACCGGGGCCTTGTACTTGCCCTTGATGCGGGACGAGTCGTTGGTGATCTTGACGCTCTGCACCTGGCCCGCCTCGACCCGGGAACGGAAGGTGGAGTAGTCGATCTTGTCGGCGTTGGTGTGGGTGAGGCCGGGCGCGGCCACCAGGGCCAGCACCGCGACCGCGATCAGGGCCCACAGGATGGGGCGGGGGAAGGACGCGCCGGGCACGGGCAGGCCCGAACCGGGAGGTCGGTCTTTCTTGGTATCGGGTGCTTTGGGATCTCTCCCCATCTGCTCACGCCTCGTCTTTTCGTGCCCGTTTTGGTCTCGGCCCATCTTTTCGGGTATGGACGGGCTCACCCCGCCATGCTATGCGCCAACGGGGTCCAACCGGGTCCGCTGTCCACCGCCGGACTATCCACGGCGGGGCGGGGACCGCCGGGTACCGTGGTGGAATGCAGCGTCCCCGCCTGTGTGCGCGTCCAGGGTGCGGGGAGGCGGCCACCGCCAGCCTCACCTTCCAGTACGCCACCAGCACGGTGTGGCTCGACGACCTGGGCGTCAAGGAGCCGCACTCGATCGACCTCTGCGGTCGCCACGCCGACCGCCTGGCCGCGCCCAAGGGCTGGACCGGCCACGACCGGCGGGCCGCCCGCCGCCGGGCCGCCGCCGACGAGGGGTCCCCCGCCGCCGGCACCGCCGACGCCGGCGGCCTGCGGGCCCAGGCCTCCTAAGACCCTTCGCACCTGCGGCCGGGCCCGGGGTCGGGGCCCGTAGGCTCGGCGGCCGATGAACCCCGACCCGCCCGCGCCCGACGCCGTCGCCCGGATCGAGGCCGGCCCCCCGCCCCGCTGGGGGTTGGGCGACGTCATCCTCGGGTTGGTCGTCGGCCTGTTCCTGTCGAGCGTCCTGGCCGGGATCTGGATGGCCTTCAGCCACGACAAGGAGCTGAGCCTCGGCGGCATGGCCTTCGCCCAGGTCGGGCTGTGGGCCGGCCTGGTGGGCAGCGTGGTGTTGGCCACCCGGCGCAAGGGTTCGGGGAGCCTCACCCTCGACTTCGGCTGGGCCTTCCGCCGGATCGACCTGGCCGTCGGCCTCGGCGTTGGCCTCGGGGCCCAGGTGGTGATCGTGCCCGGCGTCGCCCTCCTGCTGCGGCCGCTGCTGGGCCAGCCCGAGGTGTCGGGGCCGGTGCGCAAGCTGGTCGACGCGGCCAACGGCCCCGCGGTGGTGGGACTCATCCTTATCGCGGTGGTGGGCGCGCCCCTGGTGGAGGAGCTGTTCTTCCGGGGCCTGCTCCTGCGCTCGATCGAGAAGCGCTTCGGCTCCGTCTGGGCGATCGTGGGGTCGTCGGTGATGTTCGGGCTGGCCCACCCCCAGGACCTGCCGGCCAAGGCCCAGGCCCTGATCATGATCTCCCTCGCCGTCTTCGGCGCCGTCCTGGCCACCCTGGCCGTCAAGACCCGCCGGCTGGGACCGGGGATCGTGGCCCACGCCACGTTCAACCTTTTCAGCCTGATCGTCGCCCTCAACACCTGAGGCGTCCACCGACCGGCGGGCGCACCGGCGGCGGGCTACTTGGGCGTCGTGACCTCGGTGGTGGTCGTGTCCGCCGACGGGATCGTCGTGGTGGTGGTCGGTTCGTCGACGGGGACGGTGGTGGGGATGGTCGGGATCGTCGGGGGGTCTGTCTCGGGCGGCAGGGTCGACGACACCACCGGGTTCGGCGGCGGCTCGGGCGGCGCGGCCAGGCCTTCGGGCCCCGGTCCCCGTCCCACCAGGATGACGGCGGTACCCCGTCCGACCTGGTCGTAGAGGCTGGGGGCGGCGTACATGGGGATGCGGATGCACCCGTGGGACGCGGGGTAGGGCGGCACCGACGGCGAGCCGTGGATGGCGATGCCGCCGTTGAAGTACATCGGCCACCACAGCTCCCCGAGGGGCGCGATCTCCAGGCCCTCGGCCTTGCGCCCGATGTGGAACGACCCGGGCGGGGTGACGGCGATGTCGCACTCGCCGTCGACGCAGTACTCCTCGCCGCTACCGCTGGAAATCGGCAGGATGCGGGTGCGCACGCCGTCGATCCAGAGCATGAGCACCTGCCGGTTGAGGTCGATCTCCACCCTGGTCCCCGGCCCTCCGGCCAAGGCCCCGGGGGGCGAGGCGGCGGCGAGGGCGGCCTGCAACCCGTCTTCAATGTCGCCTGTGCGGCTCAGGCCCTCGATCTTCTGGAAGGCCATGATGGCGTAGCTGGTGCGTCCGCCGAAGCGTCCGTCGGGCTCACCGACGTCGTAGCCGAGCTCGGCCAGCCGCTCCTGGACGGCCCGCACATCGGCCGAGCTCACCGCCTCGACCACGGGGGCGGTGGTGGTGGACGTGGTGGGCGCGGTGGTGGTCACGATCGTGGACGACGTGGTCGGCCGGGCGATGGTGGTGGACGTGTCGGCCGCCGCCGAGCGGATCTCGGACCCGTCGGAGGAGCAGGCGGTGAGGAGGAGGGCAGCCAGCGCGCCGAAGAGCGGCCGTCGCACCGCGCCGTATCTCAGACCACGCATTTTCCGCTCATCTCCGGTTGACCACCCACCGCCTAGACCCTCAGCCGCAACCCATGGTTCCACATCTGTGGATAAACCTGCTCAAGCGGTCAACCGATTGTGTCGATACGTGCAGTGCCTGGGAGGGCTTTTCCGCTAGGGAGGGGTATGAGATGACGTGTCCGCACTGCCATTCGCGTGACCTGGTCGAGATCCGCATGCAGCTCCACGCCGAAACCGTCACCATGCACTCGTGCCAGACGTGCGAGGGCCGCTGGTGGGACCGGGGCGGCGAGGCGTTGGGCCTGCGCACCGTCCTCGGCCTGGTGGCCGCCCGCTGACCTGTCCCGTCCCCGGCCGACGCGACCAGCTCGGCGGGGAATGACAAGATACTGAGATGGCAGTACAGCGGCGGCCGCCGCTCCGGGCGGCGCTCGACCGCGTCAAGCTACCGAGCGTCCTCACCAGGAACCGTCCCCCGAGCCGCGGGCCCAGGTTCAGCGGTTCCGCGCTGAAGGACCGAGCGGCCGCGGCGCGAGCCGGTCTGCACCGGCCCACGTTCCGGGTGCCGTCGGTCGACGAGCTCAAGCTGCGGGCCAGCGAGGTGACGCCGGAGACCCTCATCACCGTCGCCATCGTGGGCGCGGCGATGTTCTTCGTCTTCCTGCAGCTGCAGCCCAACCTGCTGTTCGCCAACACCACGCCTGCGGGCGGCGACATGGGAGCCCACGTGTGGGGCCCCGACTACATGCGCCACCACCTGCTGCCCCACCTCCGCCTCACCGGCTGGGCGCCCGACTGGTACTCCGGCTTCCCCGCCTACCACTTCTACTTCCCGCTGCCGTCGCTGATGATCGCCCTTCTCAGCTTCGTGCTGCCGTACGGGGTGGCGTTCAAGCTCATCACCGTCAGCGGCCTCATCACCCTCCCCCTGTGCGCCTACGCCTTCGGCCGCCTGGCCGGGATGCGCTTCCCGGGTCCGGTGATGCTCGCCCTGGCCACCATGCCCTTCCTGTTCGACCGGGGCTTCACCATCTACGGCGGCAACATCCCGTCCACCCTGGCCGGCGAGTTCTCCTTCTCCATCAGCCTGTCCTTCGCCCTCCTCTTCCTGGGGGTGGTGGCGCGGGGTCTCGACACCGGCCGCAACCGGGCCCTGGGCGCGATCCTGCTCGCCCTCACCGGCTTGAGCCACCTCCTCCCCACCGTGTTCGCCCTGGTCGGGGCCCTGCTCCTCTACCTCCTGCGCCCCGGTCGGGCCCGGCTGAAGTTCCTGTTCGGGATGCTGGGGGCGGGGGCGCTCATCGCCGCCTTCTGGTCGTTCCCGTTCGCCATGCGCCTGGGCTACGCCAACAACATGGGCTGGGAGAAGATCACCCAGTACAGCCAGAACCTGTTCCCGGAGAACAAGGCCTGGCTGTGGCTGGTGCTGGCTCCCGCGGGGGCCGTGTTCGCGGTGGCGCTGCGCCGGCGGGTGGGGCTCTTCCTGGTCGGGATGGCCGCCATCACCGGCTCACTGTTCGTCCTCGCCCCCGCCGGCCGGCTGTGGAACGCCCGGGTCCTGCCCTTCTGGTTCCTCAGCCTCTACCTGCTGGCGGGCGTCGCCGTCACCGAGATCGGCCCTGCCCTGGGCCGCATCTTCGCCGCCGACCCGGGTGAGCCCCCCACCCGGGTCACGTCCGCCGACCCGGTCCGCATGCAACTGCTGGCCCGGCGGATCACGCCGATCGCGGCCGCGCTGGCGGTGTGGATGTTCGTCGGACTGCCCCTCGGGGTGCTGCCGAGCTGGCTGCCCAAGCCGGCCACCACCGACAGCAGCTACGTCGACGACTGGGCCAAGTGGAACTACTCCGGCTACGAGCGCAAGGAGTCCTACCCCGAGTACAAGCGGGTCGTCGACATGATGGCCTCCATCGGCGCCACCAACGGCTGTGGCCGCACCCACTGGGAGTACGACTCCCACCTCGACCGCTTCGGCACCCCGATGGCCCTCATGCTCCTGCCCTTCTGGACCCACGGTTGCATCGGGTCGATGGAGGGCCTCTACTTCGAGTCGTCGGCCACCGTGCCCTATCACTTCATGACCGCGGCCGAGTTGTCAAAGGCGCCCTCCAACCCCCAGCGCGACCTGCCCTACACCAGCCTCGACGTGGCCAAGGGCGTCGAGCACCTCCAGATGCTGGGCGCCCGCTACTACCTGGCCTTCTCGCCCGAGGCCGTGGCCCAGGCCGACTCGAATGCCGATCTCACCCTCGTCGGCCAGACCGGCGACTGGCGGGCCTACGAGGTCAAGGGCTCGGAGATCGTCTCTCCCCTCGCCAACCAGCCGGCGGTGATCACCGGCGGGGGCAAGGGCGAGCGGGAGTGGATGGCGGTCATGTCCGACTGGTACCAGGACTTCGGCGCCCACGACGTGTTCCTGGCCGCCTCCGGGCCCAAGGAGTGGCAGCGGGTCAAGGTCAACAAGGTGGTCACCGACTCGAAGACGGTGGGAGCCGACGTCGAGGTCGACACCGCCCAGCGCAAGCCGCTCGACCCGGTGGCGGTGAGCGGGATCAAGACCAGCGACAACCGCATCACCTTCGACGTCGACCGTGTCGGCGTGCCGGTGCTGGTCAAGGCGTCGTACTTCCCCAACTGGAAGGTGTCGGGCGGACACGGGCCCTACCGGGTGTCGCCCAACATGATGGTGGTCATCCCCACCTCCAAGCACGTGAGCCTCCACTACGGCTGGACCCCGGTCGACTACACCGGCTGGATCCTCACCCTGGTCGGACTCGGGCTGGCCGTGAAATGGGCCCGCCGGGGGCCGATGGTCGTCGACGACCCCGACCGGCCGGTGCCGCTGCTGCCTGCGCCCGGCGAGGGCGCCGGCGGCCCCGCCCGGCCGGCGGCGGGCAACGGGCCCGGCCCACCCGGCCCACCCGGCCCACCCGGCGCCACCGCCCCACCGGGCGGGCCCGGCCGCGGCGACGCGCCGGTGGAGCCGCAGCCGGTCCAGGTCTCCGAACGCGGCGCCTGAGACCCCTGCCCCCGGCCCTTTGACCGTCGAGGACCTTCGAGTCCACCCGCTGGGCCCCGACTCCGACCGGAGCGACCGCCCCGTTTCCTCCCCCGCCAGCCGCCGTCGCCGGTGGGCGGCGGCCGTCGCCATCGGCCTCGCCGTCGCCCTCGGCGTGGTCGCCCGCTTCTTCACCGTGTCCCACCTGTGGCTCGACGAGGCGCTCACCGTCAACATCGCCCGGCTGCCCCTCGGCGACATGTTTCGCGCCCTCCGCCACGACGGGTCGCCGCCGCTGTTCTACCTGCTCCTCCACGGCTGGATGGACATGGCCGGCACCGGCGACGTGGCCGCCCGCGCCCTGCCCGGGCTGTTGGCGGTGGCGTCGCTCCCGCTCATGGGCCTGGCCGGGCGCCGGTTGGTGGGCGACGGTGCGATGACACTCACTGGGACACTCACTGGGACACTCAGCGGGCCGCCTTCGGCCCGATGGGTGCCGTGGGCGGGGGTGCTGCTGCTGGCGTCGTCGCCGTTCGCCATCCACTACGCCACCGAGGTCCGGATGTACTCGTTGGTGGTGCTGCTGGTCCTGGCCGGCTTCCTCGCCCTCGACACCGTCCGCCGCCGTCCCTCGTGGCCGGCCGCGGTGGGGCTGGGGCTGTGCACCGGCCTGCTGCTGCTCACCCACTACTGGGCGTTCTTCCTGGTGGCGGCGGTGGCGGGGCTGCTCGCCCTCCGGTGGGCGGACGCAGGTGTCCGGCGGGCCCTGCTGGCCATGGCCGTCGGATCGCTGCTGTTCGTCCCCTGGCTGCCGTCTTTCCTGGAGCAGATGCGCACCACGGGCACGCCGTGGGGAACACCGCCCAAGCCCCGGACGGTCTTCGACATCGTCCTCCAGTTCGGGGCGGGCCTGCCCGACACCGCCCTGCCCCTCGGCCTGCTGCTCTACGCCCTCCTCGCCCTCGGCCTGTTCGGCTTCGTGGCCGGGACCGGGCGCACCGAGCCCGGCATCGTCACCCTCGACCTCCGGGGCCGCCCGCCGGGGCGGATGCTCGCCGCCGTCGCCGGCTTCACCATGGCCATGGCCGTGGTGGTGGGCGAGGTCACCAGATCCGCCTTCGCCATCCGCTATGCGGCGGTCGTGTTCCCCCTCGTCCTCCTCCTGGCCGCCCTGGGCAGCGCCACCCTGGCCGGTACGTGGATGGGCCCGGTCGTGTTGGGCCTGGCCGTCGCCCTCGGCTTCGCCACCGCCATCCCCAACGCGGCCGGCGACCGCACGACGGCGGGTCGGGTGGCCGCCGCCCTCCGGGCCGAGGCCCGCCCGGGCGACGTGGTCGCATACTGCCCCGACCAGCTCGGGCCGTCGGTGAGCCGCCTGCTGGAGCACACGTCCGGTCTCCGCCAGCTCACGTTCCCCCGGGCCACGCCTCCCCAGCTGGTCGACTGGGTCGACTACCTGGCGACCAACCAGGCCGACCCGGCTCCCTTCGCCCACATGCTCGTCGACCTGGCCGGTCCCGACGCCACCGTCTGGGTGGTGTGGGCACCGAACTACCGCACCTTTGGCACCCGGTGCCAGGGCCTGCTCACCGATCTCCGCGCCATCCGGCCCGACGAGCGCAGGGTGGTCAAGGTGTCGACGAACACCTCCGAGCGCCCCGGTCTGGTGCAGTACCGGCCAAATTAGGGCGCCGGGTAGGGTGCGGCCCGTGGTTGATCAGAAGCAGAATCTCGACGTCGTCATCATCGGAGCCGGCCCCGCCGGTCTGACCGCGGCCTGGCAGCTGGCCAAGCAGGGCCTCACGTCGACCGTGCTGGAGGGGGACTCGGTGGTGGGCGGCATCGCCCGCACCGCCGAGCGGGACGGATGGCGCTTCGACATCGGCGGGCACCGCTTCTTCACCAAGGTGCAGGCGGTGGAGGACGTGTGGCACGAGATCCTCGAGGACGACGAGTTCCTCACCCGGCCCCGGATGAGCCGCATCTACTACGACGGCAAGTTCTTCGACTACCCGCTCAAGCCCATGAACGCGCTCAAGAACCTGGGCGTGCTGGAAGCCACGATGTGCGTGGCGTCCTACGGCTGGGCCCGGGTCCGTCCGCCCAAGGACCAGACCAACTTCGAGGGCTGGACCACCTCCCGCTTCGGCAAGCGCCTCTACCGGATCTTCTTCAAGACCTACACCGAGAAGCTGTGGGGCGTGCCCGCCACCACCATCCAGGCCGACTGGGCCGCCCAGCGCATCAAGAACCTCTCCCTGATGAAGGCGATCACCAACGCCATCCTGCCCAAGCGCAACCAGAAGGAGATCACCAGCCTCATCGAGGAGTTCCAGTACCCCAAGTACGGGCCGGGGATGATGTGGGAGCGGGCCCGGGAGCTGGTCGAGGCCCGGGGCACCACGGTGGCCATGGAGGAGCCGGTGACGGCCGTCCACCACCAGGGGGGCAGGGCGGTGGCGGTCTCGACGCCCAAGGGCCGCTACCCGGCCAGCCACGTGATCTCGTCGATGCCGATCACGACCCTGCTCAAGATCATGGATCCGCCGCCGCCGGCCGAGGTCCTGGCCGCGGCCACGGCCCTGACCTACCGCGACTTCCTCACCATCGCCCTGGTCGTGCCCGAGGCGTGCGGCTTCCCCGACAACTGGATCTACGTGCACTCGCCCGACGTCCGCCTGGGCCGGATCCAGAACTTCGGGTCGTGGTCGCCCTACCTGGTGAAGCAGGGGCGCACGTGCCTGGGCCTGGAGTACTTCGTCTTCGAGGGCGACGACCTGTGGACCTCGGCCGACGCCGATCTGGTGGAGCTGGGCAAGAAGGAGCTCCACACCCTGGGCCTGCTCGACGACACGTCGAAGGTGGAGGCGGGCTACGTGGTGCGGATGCCGAAGGCGTACCCCATGTACGACGCCGACTACAAGGCCAACGTCGGCGTCCTCCGCCGGTGGATCGCGGAGAACACGCCCAACGTGTTCCCGGTGGGTCGCAACGGGATGCACAAGTACAACAACCAGGACCACTCCATGCTCACGGCCATGCGGTCGGTGGAGAACATCCTCGGCGCCGACCCGCCCCACGACATCTGGGCGGTCAACGTGGAGGAGAAGTACCACGAGGAGAAGGAGAAGCCGGCCCCGCCGGCGGCGGCCGCCTCCGCCTAGGCGTTCTTTGGTGGAATGTGTACCTGGGAGGTACGAAATCCACCACAAAACCGTGATCCGCCGGAGTGGTGGCGGGCGCGGCCGCCTGTTCGAGACGCTTAGGGCTTCGGAGCCGTGGGACGCCCCTCCCGCCACAGGACCACCCGCAGGCGGGCCAGGCCCACGATCGACCGGGGGATGCGGCGGACGATCGACGACCGCGACGGACGGGTCTCGGCCACCACCACCGGCAGCTCGTCGACCCGCATGCCGGCCCGTTCGGCCCGGATGACGAGCTCGGTGTCGAACAGGTCGGTGCCGAACTTCGAACCCTGCACCAGGGCCACCACATCGTCCCGCCGCAGCACCTTCATCCCGTGGGTGTCGTGCACCTTGAGCCCGAACCCGAAGTGGAGGATGGTGCTGAACACCCTGGTCACCAGCTGCCGGGACCAGGCCCGGGTGTCGACCGATCCGGGTCCCCGCTTGGTGCCCACGACGATCGACGGCCCCCCCGGCTGATTCAGGGCGTCGAGCGCCCGGGAGAGAAAGCCGAGGTCGTAATAGTCGACGTCGAAGATGGCCACCGCCCCGCCCCGGGCGGCCAGGAAGCCCTGTTGGAGGGCGTGGCCGTAGTCGGCCTGGTCGAGCGACAGGGAGCGGACCTCGGGGTACTCGCCGGCCAGCTTGGTCGCCACCGCCGCGGTGGCGTCGGTGGAGCCGTTCTCGACCACCACGATCTCGAAGGCGCCGCCCCACCCCCGCAGCCCCTCGACGACCTCGCCCACCGCCGCCGCGAGGAACGGCTCCTCGTCGTGGGCGGGCATCACGACCGAGATCACGGCCTCATCCTGCCCCAACTACTGTGGCGGGGACGTGCCCCCGTCTCGGCGCCACGTTGGGCGATAGGGCGAACAGGACCGGTGACGTTGGATCTGTCCCAGATTTTCAAGGCGTACGACATCCGGGGCATCGTCCCTGACCAGCTCGACGCGTCGATCGCCCGGGCCGTGGGTTCCGCCTTCGCCCGCTTCACCGGCGCTCCCCGCATCGTCATGGGACGCGACATGCGGGCCACCGGCGTGGAGCTGGCGGCCGCCTTCGCCGAGGGCGCCACCAGCGAGGGGGCCGACGTCGTCGACCTCGGCCTCATCTCCACCGACCTCATCTATTACGCCGCCGGCAGCCTCGACTCGCCCGGCGCCATGCTCACCGCGTCCCACAACCCGGCCCGGTACAACGGGATCAAGCTGTGCCTGCCCGGCGCCAAGCCGGTGGGTCAGGACACCGGCCTGCGGGAGATCCAGGCCATGGTCGAGGAGTCGCTGGCCGGCGCCGGCGCTCAAACCGGGGCCAAGGCGGCCGCCGGCTCCGTCTCCACCCTCGACCTGCTCGGCGAGTTCGGCGACCACGTGCGCTCGTTCGTCGACCTGGGCGTGCTCCGCCCGCTCAAGGTGGTGGCCGACGCCGGCAACGGCATGGGCGGACTGGTGGCCCCCGAGGTCTTCAAGTCGCTGCCCTTCGACGTGGAGCTGATGTACGCCGAGCTCGACGGCTCCTTCCCCAACCACCCGCCCGACCCCATCCAGCCCGAGAACCTCAAGGACCTCCAGGCCCGGGTGCTCGAGGTGGGCGCCGACGTCGGGCTCGCCTTCGACGGCGACGCCGACCGGGTGTTCCTGGTCGACGACCAGGCCCAGCCCCTCTCCGGGTCCACCACCACCGCCATGGTCGCGGCCTCGATGCTCGAGAAGCACCCCGGCGCCACCATCCTCTACAACCTGATCTGCTCCAAGGCGGTGCCGGAGGTGATCACCGAGCGGGGCGGCAAGCCGGTGCGCACCCGGGTCGGCCACTCGTTCATCAAGTCGGTGATGGCGGAGACGGGCGCCGTCTTCGGCGGCGAGCACAGCGGCCACTACTACTTCGCCGACAACTTCCGGGCCGACTCGGGCATCATCGCCGCCCTGGTCGTCCTCGAGCTGCTGTCGAAGGCCGACCAGCCGCTGTCCGAGCTGCGCCGGCCCTTCGAGCGCTACGCCGCCTCGGGTGAGATCAACGTCACCGTCGACGACCCCCAGGCCGTGGTCGAGCGGGTGGCGGCGGCCTACGCCGGCGCCCACCAGGAGCGGGTCGACGGGCTCACCGTCGACCTCGGCGACTGGTGGTTCAACCTGCGGGCGTCGAACACCGAACCCGTCCTGCGCCTCAACCTGGAGGCGGCCGACCCCGAGTCGTGCCACACCCACGTGGCCGAGGTCCGCAACCTCATGTCTGGAGAGAAGTGAGCCCGACCACCCCCGACTCCCGGAAGCTCGACTCCCGACTGCTCGAGATCCTCGCCTGTCCCGCCGACCGGGGCCCGCTCCTCTACTTCGCCGACGAGGACTCGCTCTACAACCCCCGCACCCAGCGCCGGTACTCGATCCGCGACGGAATCCCGATCATGCTGGTCGACGAGGCGGAGGCGGTCGATGACGCCGAGCACGCCCGGCTCATGGCGAAAGCCGACGCCGACGGGATCCGGCCTACATTTCAGCAGTGATAGGTCAACCGTGACAGCCACCGCCCGCCCGCCCTCCGACCGCAAGACGCTCGACACCCAGGGCATCCTCCACGCCACCCTCCGCCTGCCCGAGCAGGTGGCCGAGGCCATGGCCGCCGGCCATGGGCTCGAGGGTCTTCCCGACCACGACGACATCGAGAACATCGTGGTGCTGGGCATGGGCGGCAGCGCCCTGGCCGGCGACATCCTGGTGGCCGCGGCCGGACCCTTCCTGCCCGTGCCGGCGCTGGCCCTGCGCGGCTACAACGTCCCCGCCTTCGTGGGCGACGGCACGCTCGTGTTCGCGGTGTCGTTCTCGGGCGACACCGAGGAGACGGTGGAAGCCGTCACCGAGGCGGCCCTGGCCGGGGCCAGGGTGGTCGCCATCACCACCGGCGGCGAGCTGGCCCGGCTGGCCGAGGCGTGGGAGGTGCCCATCGTGCGCATCCCGCCCGGCATCCCCCAGCCCCGCTGCGGCTTGGGCGCCCTCTCCATCCCCGCCCTGGCCGTGCTGGAGGACATCGGGCTGTTCCCCGGAGCCACCGCGTGGGTCCACGCCGCCGTCGAGCAGCTCAAGATCCGCCGTGACCAGCTGCTGAAGCCCGGCAACGTGGCCCAGGAGCTGGCCCGGGCCATCGGCCGTACCATCCCCGTCATCCACGGCGGGGGACCGGTGGGAGCGGCCGCCGCCTACCGGTGGAAGTCGAGCATGAACGAGAACGCCAAGGTCCCCGCCTTCTGGAACACCCAGCCCGAGCTCTGCCACAACGAAGTCTCGGGATGGGGCCAGCACGGCGACGTGACCCGCCAGGTCATGACCCTGGTCGGGCTGCGCCACGACTTCGAGCACCCCCAGGTCATGCACCGTTTCGAACTCACCTACCAGCTCCTCGACGAGGTCGTGGCCGGCATCGAGGAGGTGCAGGCGGAGGGCGAGGGCGAGTTGGCCCAGCTCCTCGACCTGATCCTGGTGGGCGACGTCACGTCGATCGAGCTGGCCCTCCAGGAGGGCATCGACCCGGGTCCAATCCCGGCCCAGGACCACATCAAGAACGCCCTGGCCACGTCGGCCGGCGAGCGTAACCGAGACCCGGAAGACACCACCCCAAGAGGAACGAGCACCGAATGACAGACCAGCCCACCTCCACCGCCACCGGCGATTTCGCCGACGCGTCCCTGGCCGAGCTCGGCCGCCAGCGCATCGCGTGGGCCGACAGCCACATGCCGGTGCTGGCCAGCATCCGGGCCCGGTTCGAGAAGGAGCGCCCGTTGGACGGCGTCACCATCGCCGCCTGCCTCCACATCACCACCGAGACGGCCAACCTGCTGCGCACGCTCAAGGCCGGCGGTGCCACCGTCGTCGCCTGCGCCTCGAACCCCCTGTCGACCCAGGACGACGTGGCCGCATCCCTCGCCATCGACGACGGCATCGCCACCTACGCCATCAAGGGCGAGGACACGGAGACCTACTTCCGCCACCTCGACGCCATCCTCGACGCCCACCCCCAGGTCACCATGGACGACGGGTGCGACCTCGTGTCCCGCCTGCACCGGGAGCGTCCCGACCAGGTCGGCGAGGTCATCGCCGGCACCGAAGAGACCACCACCGGCGTGATCCGGCTGCGGGCCATGGAGGTCGACGGGGCCCTGAAGTTTCCCATCGTCGCCGTCAACGACGCCAACACCAAGCACATGTTCGACAACCGCTACGGCACCGGCCAGTCCACCCTGGACGGGATCATCCGGGCCACCAACGTGCTGCTGGCGGGCAAGAACATCGTGGTCGCCGGCTACGGCTACTGCGGCAAGGGCGTGTCCAGCCGGGCCGACGGCATGGGCGGGCACGTGATCGTGTGCGAGGTCGACCCCCTGCGGGCCCTGGAGGCCACCATGGACGGCTTCCGGGTCATGCCGATGGCCGACGCCGCCCGCGAGGGCGACATCTTCATCACCGTCACCGGCGACCGCGACGTCCTGCGTCGGGAGCACTTCGAGGTCATGAAGGACGGGGCCATCCTGGCCAACTCCGGCCACTTCGACATCGAGATCGACCTGGAGGCGCTGGCCGAGATGGCGGCCGCCGCCGGGGGCCGCAAGCCCGCCCGTCCGTCGGTCGAGGCCTTCGACATCGGCGGCCGCCGGCTGCTGGTGGTGGCCGAGGGCCGGCTGGTCAACCTGGGGGCGGCCGAAGGTCACCCCGCCGCGGTCATGGATATGAGCTTCGCCAACCAGGCCCTCTGCGCCGAGTGGGTGCTGAGCCAGCGGGGCGAGCTGGAGACCCGGGTCTACGACGTGCCCACCGAGATCGACGCCGAGGTCGCCCGCCTCAAGCTCGACACCATGGGGATCACCATCGACACCCTCACCCCCGAGCAGCAGGAATACCTCACCTCCTGGACGGTCGGCACCTAGCCCCACCTCGTCGGCGGCGGGCTCCAGCCGGTGACCCCAGGTTTTGGAGGAAATGCGACATCGGATGTCGTTTTTCCTCCAAAAGGCTCGCACCCGTCGCCCCTCCCTCCGGTGTCCGACCCCCTGCGTAACCTCGGCCGGCGTGTTCCTGCCGCGGACGTGTCCCGTGTGTGGCGTCCTCGGGGCGGCGCCGTGCCCGGCGTGTGCCGCCGACCTGCGGCGGGCGCCGTCGCTCCCGCCGCCGCCGAACGTCGAGTCCTGCCTGGCCCTGCTCGCCTACGAAGGAGCCGGCCGCGAGCTGGTGGCCCGCCTCAAGTACCGCAACGCCCGCTCGTCGCTCCCGTTCCTGGCCGACCGGCTGGCCAGCCTCGTCCGGGGGACCCCCGTCGACGTCGTGACGTGGGCGCCCACGACCGCCGTCCGCCGCCGGCAGCGCGGATTCGACCAGGCCGAGTTGCTCGCCCGGGCCATCGCCCGTCGCCTGGGCGTCCCCTGCCGGTCGCTCCTCGTCCGGTCGCCGGGCGGGGCCCAGACGGGCCAGCCCCTCGACGTCCGCCGGGCCGGGCCCACGTTCCACCCCGGCCGCCCGTGCCCGCCACGGGTCCTCCTGGTCGACGACGTGGTCACCAGCGGGGCCACCGTGGCCGCCGCCGCCCGCACCCTCAGGGCGGCCGGGGCGGGCGAGGTGCACGTGGTGGCCGTGGCCCGCACGCCACCGGGTCGGCGCCGCCCGTGGCCGGGCCTACACTCCCAGCGTGTGGCCGTGTGTGGGTCTGTGGTTGAAAGTCGAGGCCAGTCGCAGGCGAAACGACCCACGTAAGGCAACCCGTGGTTGCTGAGCATGGTGCGGCTTAGGAGTAAGCCCTGCCTCGCAAGTGCCCGATTGGCGGGCACCGGCGGGAGAGGGAGGAAAACGGGACCCACAGGCGGTGCCGGGTCGCATCCCAAGTCAGTTGGGACGGCCGCCACCGCTGGAGCCCGTGAGCTCTCCGGCAGGCGAGTGTGGGGGAAAAGACCAGGTCAGCCGCACACGGCCATGCCCCGAGAACGGCCCTTAGAAGAAGGAGCTCGACAGTGGACGTGACGATTCGAGGACGCAACGTCGAGGTATCCGACGGCCTGCGGGCGACCGCCGAGGAGAAGGTCACCCGGCTCAGCCGGCATCTCGACGGGTGGGAGCACGCCGAGATCCACTTCTCGGAGGAGAAGAACCCCCGCATCTCGGCCAAGGAGGTCTGCGAGGTCACCGTCTGGGGCCACGGCCACGTCATCCGGGCCAAGGCCGCCTCCTCCGACGCCTTCGCCTCCGTCGACCGGGTGATCGACAAGCTCGAGCACCAGATGGAGAAGCTCAAGTCGCGCATCCAGAGCCGATCGCACCCCCGCCGGCCGGTAGACTCGGGGCACCAGAATCGGCTGCCCACCGGCGACGAAGCAGCCGATTCGGACGAGTCCCCGTCGAACGAGTCCAAGATCGTCAAGACCAAGCGCTTCGACATCAAGCCCATGACCCCCGAGGAAGCGGCGCTGCACATGGACCTGCTGGGTCACGACTTCTACTTCTTCACCAACGCCGACACCGGCACCGCCGCCGTGGTCTACCGCCGCAACGACGGCGACGTCGGGCTGATCGATGCGAACTAGGTCGATGCCAACTAGGTCGATGCGAACTAGGTCGATGCGACCGGAATGGGCCGACTGACGCATGGCGGGAGGCGAGCCCATCCGGGTGTTGGTCTGCGACGACCACGACCTGTTCCGCAAGGGCCTGCGCATGGT
>JAXDMK010000188.1:0-3004 GCA_034666105.1 Actinomycetota bacterium
GCACCCGCAGCCGACGAAGTCGACCGCGACGGCGTCTTCCCCCGGGCCGCCGTCACCGCCCTGGGTGAGGCCGGCCTGCTGGGCCTGGCCAGCTCGCCCGACGTGGGCGGCGGAGGCCTGGCCTTCCCGGCCGTTGCCCCCGTGATCGAACGCCTGGCCGGCGCCTGCGGGTCCACCGCCATGGTCGTGCTCATGCACTACGCGGCCACCGCCACCATCGAGGCCCAGGGACCGACCGCGGTGCGGGAGGCGATCGCCGCCGGCCGCTGTCTGGCCACCCTGGCCTTCTCCGAGGTCGGCTCCCGCAGCCACTTCTGGGCGCCGCTGAGCACCGCCACCGCCCTGGAAGACGGCTCGGTGAGCCTCGACGCCCACAAGAGCTGGGTGACGGCGGCGGGCGAGGCCGACGTCTACGTGTGGTCGAGCCGGCCGCTGGCGGCCGACGGACCGATGACGATCTGGCTCGTCCCGTCCGACGCTCCCGGCCTGCGGGTGGCGGGCCCCTTCGACGGGCTCGGCCTCCGGGGCAACGCCTCCCGCCCGGTCGATGCCGACGGGGTGACGCTGGCGGCCGACGCCATGCTCGGCGACGACGGAGCGGGGCTCGATCTGGCCCTGGCCACCGCCCTCCCCTGGTTCCTCGTCCTCAACGCCGCCTTCAGCCTCGGGCTGGCGGAGGCGGTGACGACCGAGTCCATCGCCCACCTCACCGGCTCGCTGGCCCACCTCGACCAGTCGCTGGCCCAGCAGGTCGTCCCCCGGCTCGACCTGGCCCGGATGCGCATCGACACCGACCGCACCCGCACCTTCCTCGACGACACCACCCAGGCCCTCGTCGGGGGCCGGGCCGACGCCATGCTGCGGGTGCTGGAGGTCAAGGCGGTGGCCGCCGAGGCCGCCGTCAACGTCACCGACCTGGCCATGAAGGTGTGTGGAGGCGCCGCCTTCCGCAAGGAGCTGGGCATCGAACGTCGCTTCCGCGACGCCCGGGCGGCCCGGGTGATGGCCCCCACCACCGACGCCCTCCTCGACTTCGTGGGCCGGGCCATCTGCGGCCTGCCCCTCATAGACTCCCCCGCCGGCGCATGACCGACCTCGTCATGGGGGCAGTGGCCTACGACCCGAAGGTGGTCACCATCTGGGACGGCTTCCGGGCCTGGTTCCGCGACCAGGGGCTCGATTTCGACTACCTCCTCTACTCCAACTACGAGCGCCAGGTCGAGGGGCTGGTGGCGGGGCGCATCCAGGCCGCCTGGAACTCGCCCCTGGCCTGGGTGCGATCGACTCGGCGGGCGCCGTCGGCTCGGGCCCTGGTCATGCGCGACACCGATCAGGACCTCACGTCGGTGGTGGTGGTGCGAGCCGACTCCGACATCGGGTCGGTCGCCGACCTCGCCGGGCGGACGGTGGCGGTGGGAGCGGTCGACTCGCCCCAGGCCATGCTCATCCCCCTGTCCTCGTTGCGGGCGGCGGGGGCGGGCGACGTCGTCGTGCGGCGCTTCGACATCGGCGTCGGGCTCCACGGCGACCACATTGGTGGCGAACGGGAGGCGGCCCGGACCCTGGCCGCGGGCGAGGTCGACGCCGCCTGCATGATCGATGCCAACCACCTGTTGTTCGTCCGGGAAGGGACGCTGGCGGCCGGCGCCACCCGGGTGCTGCACCAGACCGGCGCCTACGACCACTGCAACATGACGGTGATCGGGTCGGGCGGCCACGTCGATGTCGACCCCGCGGTGGTCCGGTTCGAGGAGCTCCTCCTGTCGATGTCGTACGCCGACCCCGTCGTGCGCCCCCTCCTCGACCTGGAGGGGCTCACCGCCTGGCGGCCGGGTCGGACGTCGGGGTACGCGGCCCTCGAGGCGGCCGTCGACGAGACCGGGTTCTACGACGCCGAGGGCAATGTCACCGCCGCCGACTATCGACCTTGAGGGGCTGGGCTTCGAGGAGGGGGCCCATCTCCTCCTGAAGCGGGCGCTGGCGCCGATGGTGGCGGGCGCCCGCCTGGCCGTCCGGGGACGTGACCCTGCCCTGGCCGTCCACCTGCGGGCCTGGTGCCGGGCCCACGGCCACCGGGTGGAGTGGCCGGAGGGCCTTGCCGACGATGTGGTGGCCGTTGTCGTCCGGGGCGACGCCGACGACCTGCGCTGGGCAGGGGCGGAGCGGGCCGGCGTTCCCGGCGGCGTCGTCGACCACCCGTCCCCTTCGTGGGGCCTGGCCGCCAGGGGCGCCCTGGTGGAGGCGGGCGGGCCGGCGATGGACTTCACCCTCGACGACGGGCGGGTGGTGTGGGCCGACGTCGCCCCCAAGCTCTACGCCCAGGCCGCCGCCGGCCAGTGGGACCCGGCCACGGCGGTCGACTGGGACGCCCCCCGCACCCACCCGGCCGACGTGGAGGCGGCGGTGGTGCAGGTGATGACCTACCTGGTGGAGAACGAGCAGGCGGCGCTGGTGGTGCCGGCCCGGTTCCTGGGCCGCATCCACCCCCACTTCCGGGAGGTCGTGCAGCTGCTGGCGGTACAGGTGGCCGACGCGGCCCGCCACGTCGAGGTCTTCACCCGCCGGGCCCTCCTGGGCGCCGGCGGCGACGGCCGCCTCGGCGTCTCGGGCGCCGGCGGGCGGGCCTCGCTGGCCACCCTGGTGGCGGAACCCGACTTCTCCCAGGCCTCGTTCCTGCTGTCGGTCCTGGGCGAAGGCACCTTCCTCAACCTCCTGTCCTTCCTCGAGCGCTTCGCACCCGACGCCGTCACCCGGCAGGTCTGTCGCCTGGCCCTGCAGGACGAGGCCCGCCACGTCGCCTTCGGCCTGGCCCACCTCGAGCACCAGGCCGAGGTCGACCCGTCGCTGCGCCCCCGGCTACGGGCCGCCGTCGACCGCCGCCACGACGCCCTGGCCGATACCGCCGGCCTCAACGAGGAGGTGTTCGACGCCCTGGTGGTGCTCGCCGCCGGCTCGTGGGCGCCGGCGGCCCTGGCCGAGGGCCACCGGCGGGTGCAACAGCTTC
>JAXDMK010000189.1:0-5400 GCA_034666105.1 Actinomycetota bacterium
GGGACGTCGACGCCCACCTCGATGACGGTGGTGGCCACCAGCACATCGAGCTCCCGCCGGCGGAACGACGTCATCACCGCCTCCTTCTCCTTCGACGGCATCTGCCCGTGGAGCAGGCCCAGGCGCAGGTCGGGCCATACCTCGGTCCCCAGCCGCGCCCGCTCCTCGATGGCCGAGCGGGCCTGGATCTTCTCCGACTCCTCCACCAGCGGGCACACCACGTAGGCCTGGCGCCCGGCCGCGACCTCGTCCGCCACCCGCCGGTGGGCCTCCTCCTCCTCCAACGGGCCCCGGGCCCAGTGGGTGGTCACCGGGGTGCGGCCCGGCGGCAGTTCGTCGAGGGTGGTCACGTCGAGGTCGCCGTAGACGGTCATGGCCGCGGTCCGGGGTATGGGCGTGGCCGTCATCACCAACACGTCGGGGTCGTCGCCCTTGCCCCGGAGGGCGGCCCGCTGCTCCACGCCGAAGCGGTGCTGCTCGTCGATCACGATCACCCCCAGGGCCTTGAACGCGACCCGCTCCTCGAGCAGGGCGTGGGTGCCGACCAGCAGGTCGACATCGCCCTCGGCCAGGCCGGCCAGGATCCGGGCCCGCTCGCCGGCGGTGGTGCGGTTGGAGAGCAGCTCCACCTGCAGGGGCCGGTCGCCGCTGAGGGTGCGCTCGTCGGGCACGGTCAGCTCGCCCAGCAGGTGGCGCAGGCTGACGTCGTGCTGCTCGGCCAGCACCTCGGTGGGGGCCATGAACGCCCCCTGGTAGCCGCCCTGCACGGCCGTGAGCAGGGCGGTGAGGGCCACCACCGTCTTGCCGCTGCCCACGTCGCCCTGCAGCAGGCGGTGCATGGGATGGGGACCGGCCAGGTCGGCCGTGATCTCGGCGATGGCCCGGCGCTGGGCGCCGGTCAGGGCGAACGGCAGCCCGTGGTGGAACTTGGGCACGAGCCGCCCGCCCTCCACCACGTGGCGGATCCCCTTCGACTCCCGTTCGATGGCCCGCTTGCGCAGGACGAGGGCCACCTGCATCCGGAGCAGCTCGTCGAGGACGAGCCGGCGGCGGGCGGCCTTGGCCGTCTCCATCGAGTCCGGGTTGTGGATGGCGGAGAAGGCGGTACGCCGGTCGACCAGGTCGAGGCGGTCGAGCCACGCCTCGGGGAGGGGGTCGGCGAAGGGCCCGGCCCGGGCCAGGGCCTCCTCGATGAAGCCGGCCAGCTCCCACGTGGAGAGCCCGGCCTTGTCCGACTGGGGGTAGATGGGGACGATCCGCCCGGTCCGGTCGCCGACCAGGTCGACCACCGGGTTGGTCATCTGCCGCCGGTCCCGGAACTTCTCCAACTTGCCGAAGAACACCGCCTGCGTCCCCGCGCCCAGCTGCTTGGCCCGCCACCCCTGGTTGAAGAAGACGACGTGCAGGTAGCTGGTGCCGTCGAACACGTCGACCTCGACGATCATCCGCCCCTGCCGGGTCCGGCGGGACTTCACCCGCTTGACGGTGGCCAGCACCACCGCCTCGTCGCCCACCTTGAGGTCGGCGATGTCGGACTGGCGGGTGCGGTCGACATAGCGCCGGGGATAGTGGGTGAGCAGGTCGAGGACGGTATGGATCTCCATCACCGCCAGGGCCTCGACCTTCTTGGCCCCGACCCCGTTCAGCTCGCCGACCGGGATGGCGGCCAACTGGGCCAACCGCCGGCCGGTCATCCCGCCGGTCGGGTCGAGATCCGGCGCTTGGTCACTCGATGGAGAAGAGGTAGGCCGAGAGGGGGAGGCGCCACCGCTGGACCTCGACGTTGGCGTTGGGGCGGTTCTCCGCCAGCCACTCGCCGACCACGCCGGTCGTCTCGTCGGGGGTGGACGCCCCCACGAAGACGGTGACCAGCTCGTGGCCGCCCTCGACCAGGCGGTCGAGAAGGCAGGTGGCGCACGTGGCCAGATCGGGGTGGACGACGACGATCTCGTCGTCGGCCAGGCCCAGCCAGTCGCCCTCGTTGATGCTCCCCGAGTCGCGCACGGCCCATGTGACCTGCCCCGATACCACCTGGGAGGCCGCCTCCTCCATGGCCTTGGCGTTGGCCTCGGCGGGGGCGTCGGCGTCGTAGACCATCATCGCGGCCAGCCCCGTCACCATCCCCCGGGTGGGCACCACCAGCACCGGCTTGCCGGCGAGCGCCGCCGCCTGGGCCGCCACGGGCACGATGTTCTTGTTGTTGGGGAGGACGATCACCTCGTCGGCGTCGGTGGCCTCGATGGCCTCCAGCAGGTCGGCGGTGGACGGGTTCATGGTCTGGCCGCCGACAACGACCTCCTGGACCCCCATCGACCGGAAGCCGTCCCTCACGTCGTCGCCCAGGGCGACGGCCACGACCGCGGTGGTCACCCGGGGCCTCGGCTCGGCGGGGTCGGCGCCCGGCGCCGAGCCCAGACCCTGACGGACCCACCGCTCCTCCTCCACCTGCCCGGCCAGGTCGGTCACCCGGATCTGGCGGGGCCGGCCCGCCTCGATCCCGGCCTCGATGGACGCGCCGATGTCGTCGGCGTGGATGTGGCAGTTCCACAGGCCGTCGCCGCCCACCACCACGATCGACTCGCCGATGTCCATCCACGCCGCCTTGAAGGCATCGATCTTCTCGTCGGGGGCGTCCAGCAGGTACATCACCTCGTACCGGGGCCCGTCCATCCCGCCCTCCTCGGCCGGGTGACCCACGGCGATGGTGGGCTCGGCCTCACCCTCGGGGGCGTCGGGCACGGGCCGGCCGTCGACCACCTGGAGGAGCGCGTCGAGAAAGAGGACGAAGCCGGCACCGCCGGCGTCGACCACGCCCGCCTCCTTGAGCACCGGGAGCAGCTCGGGCGTGCGGGCCAGGGCGTCGCGGGCCGCGCCGGCGGCGGCGTCGAGCACGTCGACCAGGCTCTGCTCACCGGCCCCGCCCACCTCGGATGCCGCCGCCACCGCCGCTTCCGACGCCTCCCGCACCACCGTCAGGATCGTCCCTTCTACCGGGCGCATGACGGCGGCGTAGGCGGCGGTGCTGGCCTCGGCCAGGGCCGCGGCCAACGAGGCGGCGTCGGCCAGGTCGGCGTCGTCGAGGCGGTGGCAGAGTCCCCGCAGCACCTGGGACAGGATCACCCCCGAGTTGCCCCTCGCCCCCATGAGCGACCCGTGGGAGATGGCCCGGCACGTGGCGACCATGTCGCGGTCGGCGACGGGTACCTCGTCGAGGGCGGTCACCACCGACTCCAGGGTGAGGGCCATGTTGGTGCCGGTGTCGCCGTCGGGGACGGGATACACGTTGAGGCGGTTCAACCGGGCCTGGTGGGCCCGCAGGGCGTCGCGGAAGCCGACCACCGCGGCCCGCAGATGGGTGTGGTCCAGCCGCTCCACCACCCTCATCGGAACACTCAATGGCACCCCCATCGGCCGGATCGTAGACGTATCGGTGCTGCTGGTACCGTGTCCCCCGATGGCTTCTGTGTGTCAGATCTGCGGCAAGCACCCCTCCTTCGGGATGAGCGTGAGTCACTCCCACCGTCGCAACAAGCGCCGGTGGAACCCCAACATCCAGCGGGTGCGGGCGATCGTCGCCGGCTCACCCCGCCGGGTGTCGGTCTGCACGTCCTGCATCAAGGCGGGCAAGATCACCAAGCGCGTCAGCTAGCGCCGAGGCTCAGCCTCCGCCTTCCAGGGCGTCGAGCAGGACCTCCAGGGCCACTTCGACCTCGTCCACCCGCCTGCGGTAGAGGCTGACGCCCATGCTGTAGCCGGCGGCGGCCGCCCCCGCACCCACGGGCACCGCCAGCAGCGCGACCGGGTCCCCGAACAGTGCGAGCAGCACGGATCCGCCCGCCACCACCGCGCCCACGGCGCCACCCGTGGCCATCAACGCCCCCTGATCCCGGCAGATGCGGCCGACGTCGGCCTGGACCACGACCAGTACCCGGCCCCCGTCGGAGCCCGGCTCGACCGTCACGCCCACGTCGACCCGGCGCACCTCCGGCAGGGACAGCCGCTTGCTGATCTTGCGGTCGAGCGAACGGCGACGCTCGCCCCCACGTCGTCGCGCCGGGTCCACGACGCCAGGTCCCCTCGGTCGCGGCGCAGCCGGAACAGCTCCCGGCCGAGGTGCGCACCCAGCCGGGCCTTCACGTCGGCCGCGGGACCGGGAACGGTGCGGCGGACGGCGAGCATCGGCGGGCCCAGGATCCGCCGGGCGGGGACGGTCGCGGTCGACGCCGGCAGTACTCCCATCCGCAGCTCGGCCAGCGCCGTCTGCACCGACTGGCGGGACAGCCCCGCATCCACCGCCGACTCCTCCACCAGAGCCACGTCGAGGCCGGAACCGTCCCCGTCGAGCCTGAGGTCGAGCTCCGCCGCTCTCCTCAGCACGAGGGCGACCTCCTGGTCGGTGAGGTCCATTACCAGCGACGATACCGACCGCCACTGGAATTGCTAGCCCGCGCCCTCGGCCAGTTGGTTGAGCACCTTCACCTGGCCCACCGCGATCACGACGTCGCCTTCGCCGATCACGCTCTCGGCCAGGGGCGGCACCAGCAGCTCGCCGCCGGGACGCTTGAGGGCCAGGAGCATGACGCCCTGGTAGGGCCGGCACACGTCCCGCACCTCCCGGCCGGCGAAGGGCGAGCCCGTCCCGATGACCAGCTCCTCGATGCGGAGGTCGGGGGCGACGCTGATCATGTCGACGAACTCGATCATCGCCGGCTGCATCGAGAGCGAGGCCATCCGCACCCCGCTCAGCGAGTAGGGGGAGATGATCCGGTTGCTGCCCGCCCGGCGCAGCTTGTCGACCGACTCCTGCCGGGACGCGCGGGACACGATGAACAGGTCGGGGTTGAGGGAGCGGGCGGTGAGGGTGATGTAGACGTTCACCGCATCGGAGTCGACCGCGCACAGCAGGGCCTTGGCCCGGTGGATGCCGGCCTGCTCGAGGATGGCGTCGTCGGTTGGGTCGCCCATGATGTAGGTCATCCCGTCCTCCGCCAGCCGGGCTTCCAGCTCCTCCAGGATCTCGATCACGACCACCTGCTGGCCCTGGCGGGTGAGCTCCTCGGCCGCGGCCCGGCCCACCCTCCCGTAGGCGCAGATGATGTAGTGCCCGTCGAGGGCGTCGAGCCGGCTGCGCATGGTTCTCCTCTTCAGGGACAGGCCGAGCTCGCCGCTGGCCAGGGCCGACGTGAACGCCCCGATCAGGATGAACACGGCACCGACGCCGATGGTGATCAGGGTCAGGGTGAACGCCCGCCCGGCGGCGCTCAGGGGGTGGACCTCGCCGTAGCCCACCGTCACCAGGGTGGTGACGGTCATGTAGGCGGCGTCGAGCAGGCTGAAGTGCTCGATGAGCACGTAGCCGGCGGTGCCGTAGACGAGGGCGAAGCCGAGCAGTACCGCCGG
>JAXDMK010000190.1:0-4388 GCA_034666105.1 Actinomycetota bacterium
GGGGGACATCGATCTCCTCGTCCTGGGTGAGCCGGATCGAGATGCGCTGTACGCCGCGCTACGCGACGCAGAGGCACGCCTCGGCCGGCCAATAGAGGTCACGATCCGAAGGTCGGACTGGCTCGAGTCGGGTACGGGATCGTTCCACGACACCGTTGCCACCGCGCCGCTGGTCCGCCTCG
The DNA here is from genome assembly GCA_034666105.1 of Actinomycetota bacterium. Classification (GTDB taxonomy): domain Bacteria; phylum Actinomycetota; class Acidimicrobiia; order Acidimicrobiales; family AC-14; genus JAXDMK01. Next base: position 183 of record JAXDMK010000190.1, read on the forward strand.
CCCTCTAATCATCCCCCTTCGAACCGGTCCGGAGGATTGGCCGCGAGCAGCTCCCTGACACCGTCGATCGCCCCACGGCTCCTCTCTAGCGCCCACTCCGCGTCCTCGACGGTCGTCGGTGCAGCGGAAGGATCGAAGTACTGAGCCATGTGGCGCATCCGCCGGAAGCGTTCGAAGGTCGGCTTGGCGAATTCCTCGATATCGCCGGCGAACTGGGCGGACACCGCATCCTCGACGGTGACATGTGACCCCTCGCCGCCGCTCGCCCGAAGGCCTTGTCGGATCAACAATGCTTCGGCCGCCATCCGATAGGCGTCATACGCCGCGGCGTAGGCGCCGTCGGGGTCGCCGGCCTCGAGTCCGCCGGTAGCGGTGCGTAGGCGCCGCGTGCCGCGCTCGACGGCCGTAGACGCGGCCGCCGCCGGATCGAGGACCTGAATGGACTCCAGGCGTCCTCGGTCGATGAGGAACGTCACGGTGTGATCACCCACAGGCCAGCGAGCCACTGACGCGATTCTGGCCCGGAGCTGCGGCGAGCGATGCGACAGGCCTCCTCACCGCTCGCTGATCCGAGACCCAGGTGGTGGTGCCCCCGGCAGGATTCGAACCTGCGACACACGGTTTAGGAAACCGTTGCTCTATCCCCTGAGCTACGAGGGCTGGGATGACAAAAGTCCTGGTCAGAGGCTATGCGTGCGCCGCCAACTATGGGACTCCCTGTGATCTAGGCCGCGGTTAGGCCGCGGCAGGATCGGCAGGGGCTTACCGTAGCGGCCGCGTGCCCGGCGGCGGAGGGCTCACCCACCCGTCATTACCCGGGGCATTCGGCCTGGATGCCGAGACGTGGCTATGGCATTGCGCGCGTACCCGACCAAGGCGGACCAGGAGCCCGAACCTGACCGTAGCGGCGTCAGTGTCGGCCGCAGGCGGCGCAATGTCTAGGGGAAACTAGGCAGCACCCCCCACCACTCGAACGAAGCGAGGCCCTTGGGAATGATGGCTTGAATTGGCCCCACCTGGAGCCGTAGTGATGGCTTGAAGTGGCCCCACCCCCAACAGACCACCCCTACGTTCAGTGGTTGCTTGACGACCGCCGAACGAGGGAGAAGGAGTGTCGAGGGTGGAGCTCTACGAACGTATTCGCATCGACAACCGTGAGCCGGGCATGGGTATCCGGGCCCTGGCCGCCCGTCACCATGTCCACCGCCGCATCGTGCGGGAGGCACTGGCGTCGGCCACGCCTCCGGCGCGCAAGGTGGCCGAACGGACCTCGCCCGCACTGGGGCAGTGGACGGCGGTGATCCGGGCCTGGCTGGTGGCGGACCGTGACGCCCCCCGCAAGCAGCGCCACACCGCCCGGCGGGTGCACCAGCGCCTGGTGGCGGAGTACGGGGCCGAGCTCGCCGAGTCGACGGTGCGGGCCTACGTGGCCCAGGTCAACTTCGAGCTGGACAACGTGCTGCGGGTGGTGACGGTGCCCCAGACCCATGGCCCGGGCGAGGAGGCCGAGGTCGACTTCGGCGAGTTCGTGGCCTTCATCGACGGGGTGCTGGTCAAGTGCTGGATGTTCTGCATGCGCCTGAGCCACTCGGGCCGGGGTTTCCACGTGGCCTTCTCCCACCAGGCCCAGGAGGCGTTCTTCGAGGGCCACGTCACCGCCTTCGCCCACTTCGGCGCCGTCCCCGGTCGCATCCGCTACGACAACCTGAAGGCGGCGGTGGCCAAGATCCTCTTCGGCCGGGACCGCATCGAGAACGAGCGCTTCGTGACGCTGCGCTCGCACTACGGCTTCGACAGCTTCTACTGCACCCCCGGCATCGCCGGGGCGCACGAGAAGGGGGGCGTGGAGGGCGAGGTGGGCCGCTTCCGGCGCCGCCACCTGGTCCCGGTGCCCAGGGTGGCGTCGCTGGCCGAGCTCAACGCCCTGCTGGCCGAGGGCGACATCGTCGACGACGCCCGCCACATCGCGTCCCGCCCCGAGCCCGTCGGCGTGGCCGCCGCGGCCGAGGTCGCGTCCATGGCCCCGCTGCCGGCCGAGGCCTTCGACCCCGCCGCCATCCTCGGGGCCAAGGTCGACACCAAGGGCCGGGTGTCGGTCCGCCAGAGCTTCTACTCGGTGCCCGTGGGCCTGGCCCGGCGGACGGTGACGGTGCGCCTCGAGGCTCAGGCCCTGGAGGTCATCGCCGACGGTCGGGTGGTGGCTCGCCATGAGCGCAGCCTGCACAAGGGCACCGAGGACCTGGTGCTGGATCACTACCTGGAGATCCTCCAGCGCAAGCCCGGGGCTCTCCCCGGCTCCACCGCCCTGGCCCAGGCCCGAGCGTCGGGCTCCTTCAGCGCCACCCATGAGCGGTTCTGGGCCGAGGCCCGGCGAAAGCTGGGCGACGGGGCCGGCACCCGGGCCCTCATCGGGGTGGTGCTGCTGCAGCGCCGACTGGCCCCCGATGTGGTCGTCGCGGCCATGGAGGCGGCGCTGGTCATCGGCAGCGTCGATCCCGAGGTGGTGGCCATCGAGGCCCGGCGCCTGGGTGTTCGCCGGCCCGCGGCGCCGGTGGTGCCCATCGGCACCGGCTCCCGGGACGACCGCCCCGTGCCCCGCCTCGACCGCTACGACGAGCTGCTGGCGGCGGGGGCCGAGTCATGACCCTGGCCGCCATGACCGAGCCCGCGGCCGAGGCCGCCATCGTCGCCGCCTGCCGGTGCCTGCACCTGCCCACGGTGCGGGCCGAGGCACCGGCCCTGGCCGACAGCGCGGCCAAGGAACGTGTCACCCACCGGGCCTACCTGGCCGAGGTGCTCTCGGCCGAGGTCGACGAGCGTGACGGGCGACGCCGGGCCCGCCGGGTGGTGGAGGCCCGCTTCCCCCGCCTCAAGCGCCTGGAGGACTTCGACCTGGCCGCCGCCCCGTCCATCAATCCGGCCACCCTGGCCGCGCTGGCCAAGGGGGCCTGGATCGACGCCGGCGAGCCGGTGGTGCTGCTCGGCGACTCGGGCACGGGCAAGTCCCACCTGCTCATCGGCATGGGCATCGCCGCCGCCGAGGCGGGACGCCGTGTTCGCTACGTCACCTGCGCCGCCCTCGTCAACGAGCTGGCGGAGGCGGCCGACGAACGGGTGCTGTCCAAGGTGGTGACCCGCTACGGACGCCTCGACCTGTTGCTGGTCGATGAGCTCGGCTACGTCAGCGTCGACCCCCGGGGCGCCGAGCTGCTGTTCCAGGTGCTGACCGAGCGGGAGGAGCGGGCGTCGGTGGCCACCGCGTCCAACCACCCCTTCAGCGAGTGGGGCGAGACCTTCTCCGATCCCCGCCTGGCCGCGGCGGTAGTCGACCGGCTCACCTTCCGGGCCCACATCATCGAGACCGGCACCGACAGCTACCGCCTCCGCCTGTCGAGGGCCAAGAAGGGATCGCGAACGACCTGACCACGATCTGTCGCCAGTTGGTCCCGCCACGGATAGCGTTCGCGTCCTGCCGGGGAAGTGCCACGGGGTGGGGCCACTTCAAGCCATCACGGTGGGGCCAGTTCTAGCGATCATTTCCACGCGTTTCGCGGGTTCGTCTCGGGTCGGCGCCGCCGGTTAGTGGTCGGACCCATGAGGCAAGGTAGGCGGGTGGATCGAGTTGCCGTGCCGGCGATGGATGCGCCACTGGAGTCGGTGTTTCGTTTCGCGTCGTCGACGTACTTCGGCTACGACCGGCATGGCGGCGTCCAGCGGTTGGGTGCGCTCGCGAACGCAACAGCCGCGGCTTGGACGAAGAGTGGCGAGCTTCCGCACGATCTTGCGATGCTTCGAGCTGCGCTCTTCTTCGAGGCTCGGCGGTGGCACCACCTTGGCGACGTGCCTGATCTCCAGGCGGAGACCTACATCAGGGCGCTTCTTGACCGGCTCGGGCAGCTCTCAGGCGGCTACCTCCGCCCGGATCACGCTGGCCCCATCATGCGCCTCCGGCGTGTCGTCAACCGCTGGCGGGAGCCGTCGGAATAGTCAGACTCGATCCATCCTGCGCGGCCACTCGCGGTATAACGCCGCAGAGAGCCCATTATTGGCCGCGCTGCTGGCGGGGAGGGCCCGACGCGATCCGGCACTACCAATCACCTCAGCCAAGCGACGGGAGCATGGCCGATAGCGATGTACCGTACTCGTGTGCCTGAGACGGTATTTGTTCTTGGTGCTGGATTCTCCGCGGCGCTCTCCCCTGAGATG
>JAXDMK010000191.1:0-14339 GCA_034666105.1 Actinomycetota bacterium
CCCGACGACGTCCCCATCGAGGCCAAGATGGTCACCCGGGCCATCGAGAAGGCCCAGGGCACGGTCGAGGCCCGCAACGCCGAGATCCGCAAGGACGTCCTCAAGTACGACGAGGTCATGAACGAGCAGCGCAAGGTGGTCTACCGGCGCCGCCAGCAGATCCTCGACGGGGCCGACCTGCGGGACGAGGCCCTCACCCACCTGACCAAGGTGATCGAGCGCCAGGTGGCCGTGTTCTGCTCCACCGATTACGCCGAGGACTGGAACCTCGACGGCCTCCTCCACGACATCGCCACCTACTTCCCCACCGGCTTCACCGCCGACGAGCTGGCCGGCGCCACCAGCTCCGGACAGATCCGGGAGAGTCTGCTGGCCGAGGCCCTGCGCTACTACGAGCAGCGGGAGGAGCAGCTGGGCGCCGACACCATGCGGGAGATCGAGCGTCGGGTCATGCTCTCCATCCTCGACCAGCGCTGGCGCGAGCACCTCTACGAGATGGACTACCTCCAGGAGGGCATCAACCTCCGGGCCATGGGCCAGAAGGACCCTCTCTCGGAGTGGCAGCGCGAGGGCTACGACATGTTCGGCCAGATGATCGACGCCATCTCCGACGACTTCGTGCGCTACGTGATGCACCTCGAAGTCGTCGTCGAGAACTCGCCCCAGCCCGAGGTGACCAACGTGCAACTGTCGGGCCCCGACGACCCGTCGTCCGGGTCGGCCGGCGTCCAGCAGGCGGCGGCCCGGGAGGCGGCAGCCAACCCCGACGCCCAGCCGGTGGCCGCGGCCGCCGACGACACCCCCACCGTGGCCCAGGTGGTGAGGGGCGAGCACGAGAAGATCGGCCGCAACCAGCCCTGCTACTGCGGCAGCGGCAAGAAGTTCAAGCTCTGCCATGGGCGCTGACAAACCGTGAGCGCAGCGAACTTGGTTTGTCAGAACAAGCAGGCCGCCCCGCCGAAGGCGGGTCGATGCCTTTGATACTCCTGTGAGGGATTCTTCTGACGCCCTCGCCGGCCTGCGCGTCCGGCTGGGCGACATGGAGAAGACGCTCGACCTGCCCGGGCGCCGGACCCGACTGACCGAGCTGGAGCAGCAGGCGTCCGACCCGTCGTTGTGGGACGACCCGGACGCGGCCCGCAAGGTCACCGGCGAGCTGGCCCGGGTGAAGGACGACGTCGACGAGCTCGACAGCCTCGAGCGGCGCCTGTCCGACGTCGAGGTCCTCTACGAGCTGGCCCGGGAGGAGGGCGACGAGTCCTTCGAGGCCGAGGTCGACGCGGGCATGGCCGCGGTGGAGAAGGACCTGGCCGCGGTCGAGCTGCGGGCCATGTTCTCGGGCGAGCACGACGAGCTCGACGCGGTCTGCGAGGTGCACTCGGGCGCGGGCGGCACCGACGCCCAGGACTGGGCCGAGATGCTGCTGCGCATGTACCTGCGGTGGGCCGAGCGGCGGGGGTTCGCGGTGGAGGTGGAGGAGGTCTCGCCCGGCACCGAGGCGGGGATCTCGTCGGCCACGTTCATCGTCCGCGGCCGCCACGCCTACGGGCTGTTGAGCGCGGAGAAGGGCGTCCACCGGCTGGTCAGGATCTCGCCCTTCGACTCCCAGTCCCGCCGCCACACCGCCTTCGCCTCGTTCGAGGCCGTCCCCTTCCTGGAGGACCTGTCGGGCGAGGTCGAGATCGACGAGAGAGACCTGCGCATCGATACCTACCGCTCGTCGGGGGCCGGGGGCCAGCACGTCAACGTCACCGACTCGGCCGTGCGCATCACCCACGAGCCCACCGGCATCGTGGTGTCCTGCCAGAACCAGCGCAGCCAGCATCAGAACAAGGAGGTGGCCCTGAAGATCCTGGCCGCCAAGCTGGCCGAGCGGGCCCGGGAGGAGCGGCGCCGGGAGATGGAAGCCCTCGCCGGCGAGCAGCGGGATGTGGCCTGGGGCAGCCAGATCCGCTCCTACGTCCTGCACCCCTACCAGATGGTCAAGGACCTGCGCACCGACCACGAGGTGGGCAACATCGGCGCCGTCCTCGACGGCGACCTCGACGGCTTCATGGAGTCCTGGCTGCGCTGGAGGCAGCGCCAGCGGGCGTGAGCCCCGGCCCCCGCCACGTCCCCTGGGCGGGGGATCGGTGGTGGGGTGCTCGCACGGGCCTCCCCGGAGCCGTTACCATCTCCCTTGCCGCACCCCTAAAGGGAGGCAAGCCCGGACCTTATGATCAGACTTCGCGACGTCACCAAGGTGTACAAAGGCAACGTCACCGCGCTGCGGGGTCTGTCCCTCGACATCGCCAAGCAGGAGTTCGTCTTCCTCGTCGGCCCCACCGGCTCGGGCAAGTCCACCCTCATCCGCCTCCTGCTCAAGGAGGAGAAGCCCGACTCGGGCCGCATCTGGGTGGCGGGCAAAGATATCGGCCAGCTCGGGTCGTGGAAGGTGCCCCTCCTGCGGCGCAACATCGGCTGCGTGTTCCAGGACTTCAAGCTCCTCCCCAACAAGACGGCCTACGAGAACGTGGCCTTCGCCCTGGAGGTCATCGGCCGGCCGGCCCACGTCATCCAGGCCCAGGTACCCCAGGTGCTCGACCTGGTCGGACTGTCCAAGAAGCGCGACCACTTCCCCAGCGAGCTGTCGGGCGGTGAGCAGCAGCGGGTGTCGGTGGCCCGGGCCTTCGTCAACCGGCCCCTCATCCTGCTGGCCGACGAGCCCACCGGAAACCTCGACCCCAACACCTCGGTCGGCATCATGCGCCTGCTGGATCGCATCAACCGCACCGGCACCACCGTGGTCATGGCCACCCACGACGCTGGCATCGTCGACACCATGCGCCGTCGAGTGGTCGAGCTCGACCGCGGTTCCCTCGTCCGAGACCAGGCGCGCGGCGTCTACGGAGCGTTCACGTAACGAATGGCAGTCAACCTCTCCTACGTGGCGCGCGAGACCGTCTCCAACCTGCGCCGCAACATCTCCATGGCCTCGGCCGCCCTGCTCACGGTGGCCGTCTCCCTCACCCTCGTCGGTGGCGCCCTCCTGGTGAAGCGGGGGGTCGACCGGGCCACCGTGCAGTGGAAGGACAACGTCGAGCTCTCCATCTTCATGAAGCCCGACGCGTCCGCGCCCGAGTCCGACGCCATCGACCGCCAGCTCAAGGCCATGCCCGAGGTCAAGCGCTACCACTACGTCAGCAAGCCGGAGGCGTTCGACGAGTTCCGCAAGATCTTCGCCAACGAGCCCGACGTGCGCGACAGCCTCACCGTGGAGCAGATCCCGCCGTCGTACCGGGTGGTGCCCAAACAGGCGGAACAGACCAAGATCATCGGCCAGCGCTTCACCGACACCGCCGGGGTGTTCCGCGTGAGCTATGCCAAGGAGGAGGTCGACGCCCTGGTGTCGGTCACCAACTTCCTCCAGATCATGCTGTGGGCGGTGGCGGCGGTGCTGCTGACGGCCGCCTCCCTGCTCATCCTGAACACCATCCGCATGGCCATCTTCGCCCGCCGCCGGGAAGTGGCGGTGATGAAGTTGGTCGGGGCCACCAACTGGTTCATCCGGATACCGTTCATGCTCGAGGGCCTCATCCAGGGCCTGGCCGGCGCCGCCCTGGCCTACGGCATCGTCTGGATCGGGCGCGACCTGATCCAGGGGCGGATCACCGGGGCCCGCAACGACATCCAGCTGTTCAAGCAGTTCCTGGTCACCAGCGGCGATGTCGCCGGCACCGGGATCCTGCTGCTGGTCGTCGGCGTCCTGGTGGGGACGGTGGGATCGGCGTTGGCGGTGAGCCGCTTCCTCGACGTCTAGGCGTCGTACGCGAGGGTGGGTTCTGTTGTTCCTGTTGCTGGTGTTGCTAGCGTGACCCGAGTGAAGCACCGGACGGTCGGGCGGATGGTGGTGGCAGCCACCGCGCTGGTCGTCCTGCTCTCCGGGGTGGTGCCCGGATTCGTCCCCCTTCTGGGCGGCCCGGCCACCCCCGCCCTGGGTCAGACCGAGGCCGACAAGTCCAAGATCGACGACCAGATCGAGTCGCTCAAGGGCCAGGTGACCGAGGCCTCGGCGGAGGAGGAGCGGCTGCTGGGGCTGATCGACGAGAGCTCGGGCCGGCTGGCCGGCCTCGACGCCAAGGTGGCCGACTTCGACGGCCAGATCGCCGTCGTGCAGGGCAACGTCGACGAGGCCGAGTCCCGCCTGGCCGGCCTGGAGGCGGAGCAGCACCGCACCGAGGCCCGCCTGGGAGAGGCCAGCGACCAGCTGGCGGCGGCCAAGGCCGAGCTGGCCCAGCAGGCCATCGCCGCCTACACCGGTCAGTCGGAGGCGGCCCGCTACGCGGGGATGCTCCTCGGGTCGGGAAGCATCGACGAGCTGGTCACCCGGCGTTCGTATCTCAAGGCGGTGGTCGGTAGCCAGGCCGACGTGATCGCCGACAACGAGCGCCTGCGCAACCAGGTCAGCGACCTGAAGGAGCAGTTGGTGCGGTCACGGGCCGACGCCGTCGGCCAGCGGGACGTGGTGGCCGGCGAGCGCGACCGGCTCCAGGTGGCGCGCGACGCCCAGAGCGCGGTGCGCGACGATGCCGCCGTCGAGGTGGCCCAGCAGGAGCAGCTGCGGGGCGAGGTCCTGGCCCGCAAGGCGGACTTCGAGGCCGAGCAGGCCAGCCTCGAGCAGGAGTCGGCCGCCATCGCCGAGACGCTGCGGCAACGGGCCGCGGCCCGGGCCGCCGGCCCCTCCGCCGGCGGCGCCGACCTGGCCGACCTGCCCGCCAGCACCGGCCAGTTCCTGTACCCGGTCCCTGGCGCGCCCATCACGTCGCCTTACGGGTACCGCATCCACCCCATCTACGGCACGTCGATCCTCCACACCGGCATCGACTTCGGCGCCGATTCGGGCACGCCCATCCACGCCGCCGCCGACGGGGTCGTGGCCAGCGCCGGCAGCCTGGGCGGGTACGGCAACGCCACCATCATCGAGCACGGCGGCGGCCTGGCCACCCTCTACGGCCACCAGAGCGCGTTCCTGGTGTCGGAGGGCGACCGGGTCACCGCGGGCGAGGTCATCGGCCGGGTCGGCTGCACCGGATCGTGCACCGGCCCCCACGTCCACTTCGAGGTCCGCGTCGACGGCGAGCCGGTCGACCCGATGGGCTACCTGTCCTAGTCCCCGCTCGCCGCCGGGTGGGTCAGCCCCGGGGCTTGAGGTGGACCTGGGGGCGGGAGTCGCCGATCCACGTTTCGAGCAGCTCCTCGCGGCGGGTGGCCCAGTCCTCCGACGTGAGGGCGTAGCGGATGTGGTCCTCCCACACCCCGTTGATGGCCAGGTAGCGGTGGGCGATGCCCTCCTCCCGCAGGTTGAGCTTCTCCGCCACCCGGCGGCTGGCCCGGTTGCGGGGGATGATCGCCACCTGCAGCCGGTGCAGACCCAGCTCCTCGAAGGCGAAGCGGGCCGCCACCACCAGGGCCTCGGGGACGTAGCCGTGGCCGGCGTGGGCCTCGTCGATCCAGTAGCCCACGTAGGCGTTCTGGAACGGACCCCGCTGCACGCCCGACAGGTTGAGCTCGCCGGCGAACTTCCCGCCCACGAAGATCCCGAATCCGTACCCCGAGCCCATCTGCCACTCCCGCTCCCGGGCTCCGCAGCGGGCCACGAAGGCGGGCCTGCTCTCGGTGTCGTCGGGCGCCCCCGGCGGCGGCTTGGGCTCCCACTTGAGCAGCCACCCCCGGTTGCGCTGGCGGACCTCCCGCCAGCCGTCGAAGTCGGCCGCCGACAGCGGGCGCAGCGTCACCCGCCGGCCTCGCAGGGTGGTGGGGATGCGCTCACCGAGGGCCATCCCGTCCGACCCTAACGGCTCAGGCTCATGACGAGCCCGTCGAGGATGTCGGCCTCGCTCACCAGGCACTCGTCGAAGCCGAAGTAGCGCATGATGGCAGCCAGGACGACCACTCCGCCCACGATGACGTCGGCCCGGTCCGGCTCCAGGCCGGGGTTGTGCACCCGCTGGGCCCGGGTCTCGGTGGCCAGGGTGCGGAACACGTCCTCCACCGCCTCCCGGGTGAGGCGGAAGTGGTGGATGCGGTCACGGTCGTAGTCGATACCCAGCTCCACCGCGGCCACGCTGGCCACCGTGCCCGCCAGTCCGACCAGGCGGGCGGCGTCGGCCGCGGCGGGGACGTCGCGGACCACGTCGTCGAGGTAGTCGCGCACCACGGTGAGGGCGTTGGTGAGCTCCTCGGGGGCGGGCGGGTCGGAGTGGAGGAACTTCTCGGTGATCCGCACGCAGCCGATGTCGACCGACACCACGCCCTCCGGCTGGCGGGTGCCCACCGCGAACTCGGTCGACCCGCCGCCGATGTCGACCACCAGGAAGGGTCCGTCGGCCGGGTGGAGCTCGGCCGTGGCCCCGAGGAACGACAACCGGGCCTCCTCGTCGCCGCCGAGCAGCTCCGGCCGCACCCCCACCGCGGCCTCGGCCCGGTCGAAGAACTCGTCCCGGTTGGCCGCGTCGCGGGCGGCGGACGTGGCCGCCATCCGCAGCCGCCCCCGCTCCCGCGCCACGCCCAGTCGGTCGAGGACGGCCCCGTACTCGGTGAGGACCGCGATCGTCCGGTCGATCCCCTCCGGGGCCAGCCGGCCGGTGGCGTCGACGCCCTGGCCCAGACGGGTGATCCGCATGAGGCGCTCCGACGGGGTGCCGTCGTCGTCGACCACCAGCAGCCGGGTGGAGTTGGTGCCGCAGTCGATCGCCGCCCGGGGTGCGGTCATGCCTCGTTCTGCATCTCGGCCAGGCGGGACGCGACCCATCGCCCGACGGGGTCGTCGCCCCCGGCCAGGTGCCAGGCGTAGTGGGCGTGCAGGCACTTGACGCCCTTGCGGGTGCCGCCGACACCGCCCGACGGGCGGGGTCCGACGTGGCCGGGGGGAAGGGCCGCGTCCCGCTCCGCGGCGTGGCGCTCGTGGGCCCGGGCCACCTCGGCCGGGTCGACCGCAGCCTCCGCCGCCCGCACCCCACCGGACGACTCGAGCCCGCTCACCAGCCGGCGCAACTCGGCGTGCACCAGCCAGTAGCGGGTGGGCATCGGCGTGCCGTCGCCCAGCAAGGGGGCGTTGCGGATCACCACCGGCTGGCCCTTGTGGTCGCGCACCACCACCTCGAAGCCACCCTGGGGCCGCCGGCCCAACAGGGCGGTGACCGCAGTGAGATCGAGGTCGTCCTGGGTGGCGCTCGGACTCACTGTCCCGCCAGCAGTTCGGCCAGCCGGCGGGCGTAGCGGGGGCCGTCGCCCTCGGCGTCGTGCTTGAGGTAGACGTAGCTGTCGCGGCCGTCAGCCCGCACCTCGGCCAGCTTGTCGGCCCACCCCTCCAGCGCGGCTCGGTCGTAGCGGTCCCGCCGGAGGCGGACGTAGGCCACCGGCCCCACCGTCAGCGGCGCCCGGTCCTCGCGCTCGGCGTCGTTGTCGACCACCACCATGGTGGACCGGTGGGCCTCGAGGCGGCTGATCACCCCACTGGTGTACCAGTTGGGGCCCAGCTCGAAGGCGACCACCGGCCCGTCGGGCGGCGGCGGGAAGGCGGCCAGCAACCGGTCGAGGCGCTCGAGGTCGGGATCCTTGTGGGGCAGGCTGAGCAGCACCGGCCCCAGGTTGTCGCCCAGCGGCGCCACCGCGGTCAGGAAGGCGGCGACCCGGTCCTCCACCCCGTCGAGGTCGCGGCGGTGGGTGATCCCCATATGGGCCTTGGCCGCGAACTTGAAGCCGGGCGACACCTGGGTCCGCCACTTCTCCAGGGCCGTCGCCGCCGGGAGCCGCCGGTAGGTGGCGTGGGCCTCCACGGTGGCGAACCGTCGCCCGTAGAAGTCGAGCATCCGGGCCGCCGACGTGCCGTTGGGATAGAAGCGACCCAGCCATTCGGGGTACGACCAGCCGCTCGTCCCCACCCTCACCTCAGCCATGCGCCCTCAGCCACGGGCCAACGTTAGAAGTCCTCAGAAAATTGAAGAAATCCGCTCCCAGACCCGACCCAGGAAGCCCTCGTGCTCGGCGGGGACGGCCGGCGGGGCGGGGGCGATGGTGGTGGGGGAGGTGCCGTCGGGAAGGATGACGAACGCCTCCTCTCCCGGCTTCACCAGCTGGTAGTGGAGGCGGGCCAGACGCTCGATCTCCTCGGTGGACTGGAGCTCGGCCGCCCGCTGGGCCAGCGTCTGGTTGGCCGCTTCCAGGGCCGCCACCTGGGCGGCCAGCTGGTCGTGGTTCCGGCGCTGGTCGACGTAGGCCCGCAGCGGGAACACGGCCAGGAACAGCACGCCCACCAGGGCCAGCGCCGCCATCGCCACCCCCACCCGGTGGCGCAGCGCCTGCCGGATCACCCGTCCGCCGCGGTATCGGTGCCGCGCCCGCCGCCGGCCAGCTCGGCACCGCCCCGGAACACGGCCGCCTCGCCCAGGTCGTCCTCGATGCGCAGCAGCTGGTTGTACTTGGCCACCCGCTCCGACCGCGCCGGAGCGCCGGTCTTGATCTGCCCGCAGTTGGTGGCCACGGCCAGGTCGGCGATGGTGGTGTCCTCCGACTCGCCCGAACGGTGCGACATCACCGACCGGTAGGCGGCCCGGGACGCCACGCCGATGGTGTCGAGGGTCTCGGTGAGGCTGCCCACCTGGTTGACCTTGATGAGGATGGAGTTGGCCACGCCCGCCTCGATCCCCTTCTCCAGCCGGTCGGAGTTGGTGACGAACAGGTCGTCGCCCACCAGCTGGATGCGGCCGCCGAGGGCGGTGGTGAGGGTCTTCCACCCGTCCCAGTCGTCCTCCGCCATGCCGTCCTCGATGGAGACGATGGGGTAGTTGTCGACCAGGCCCACGAGGAAGTCGGCGAACCCGGCGCGGTCGAGCTCCTTGCCGTCGCCGGCGAGGGAGTAGACGCCGGTCTCGGAGTCGTAGAACTCGGTGGCGGCCACGTCGAGGGCGAGGGCGATGTCGACCGCGGGCCGGAACCCGGCCCGCTCCACCGCCTGGAGGAGGACCTGCACCCCCTCCTCGTTGCCCAGGTGGGGGGCGAAGCCGCCCTCGTCGCCCAGCCCCGTCGACAGTCCGCGGTCCTTGAGGATGTCCTTGAGGACGTGGTAGCACTCGGTGGCCCACCGCAGCCCTTCCGAGAACGAGGCCGCGCCCACCGGCACGAGCATGAACTCCTGGATGTCGAGGGGGTTGGTGGCGTGGGCCCCGCCGTTGAGGACGTTGAGCATGGGCAGGGGGAGCACGCAGGCGTTGGGCCCGCCCAGGTAGCGGTAGAGGGGCAGGTCGAGCTCGTCGGCCGCGGCCCGGGCCACGGCCAGGGAGACGCCGAGGATGGCGTTGGCGCCCAGGCGGGCCTTGTTGGGCGTGCCGTCGAGGGCGAGGAGCTGGAAGTCGAGGCCCCGCTGGTCGAGGCCGTCCCAGCCGAGCAGGGTGTCGCTGATCTCGCCGTTGACGCTGGCCACCGCGCCCTGCACACCCTTGCCCAGGTAGCGGGTGCCGCCGTCCCGGCGTTCGTGGGCCTCGTGGCTGCCGGTGGACGCCCCCGACGGGACGATCGCCCGTCCTCGCCCGCCGTCGGCCAGCATGACCTCGACCTCGACCGTCGGGTTGCCCCGGGAATCGAGGACCTCCCGTCCCACCAGGTGCTCGATAGCGCTCATCTCGGCCCGCTCATCTCAGTTGTCGTCCCGCGTCGTCGTGTTGCTGGTGTGGCTGTTGGGGGAAAAGTTAGCGGACGCGCCCCGGTGGGTGGCACCCAGGGGGCGGGTGAGGCGTCTGAACCCTCGGATGGGTCCGATGGTGACGTCGCCGAGGGCGTCCCGCGCGCCCCGCTCGGTGGCGTAGCTTCGGCGGGCAGTGAACGTCTTCGACCTGGTGGTGGTGGTCCTGGCGGTGGGCGCCACCCTCGGCGGCTACCGGGTCGGGTTGCTGGCCCGGGTCGCGGGGTGGATCGGCTGGATCCTGGGACTGGCGCTGGCGGCGTCGTTCTCCCACCGGATCCTCGACCTCGTCCACTCGCCCGATCCCCAGGTCAAGCTGCTCATGGCCGTCGGCATCTTCCTGTTGCTGGCCAGCCTGGGCGCGGCCGTCGGGGAGATGGTCGGGTTCCGCCTGCGGGGTCTGCTCCCCCTGGGTGGACTGCGCATGGCCGACCACGTGGGCGGGGCCTTCGCCGGTGCCCTGGGCGTGCTGGTGGTGTTGTGGCTGCTCCTGCCGGTGCTAGCCGACGTCCCCGGCGAGATCTCCAAGCAGGTCCGCAACTCCACCGTCGCCCGGGCCATCGACGCCGCCGCCCCCCGGGCCCCCGGTCCCCTCCAGGACCTGCGCCAGCAGGTCGTCGACGCCAACTTCCCCGAGGTCTTCTCCCGCCTGCGGCCGGCGCCCAGCACGGGCACCCCGCCGGTGGCCACCGCCCTCGCCCCCGACCTGGTGGCCCAGGTGATCGAGTCGACGGTGAAGGTCAGCGGCCAGGCCTGCGGGCGGATACTCGCCGGGAGCGGCTTCGCGGCCGACGCCGACACCGTCGTCACCAACGCCCACGTGGTGGCCGGCGTCGACAACCCGTCGGTGATCCGGCCCGACGGCCGCCGGCTGCCGGCGACGGTGCAGGTCTTCGACCCCCGGCGCGACCTGGCCGTGCTCTCCGTTCCCGGACTGGGGGAGGCGCCCCTCGCCATCGGGACGGCCGAGATCGGCTCCGACGCCGCCGTCTTCGGCCACCCCGGCGGGCAGGAAGAGGTCGAGGTCTCCCCGGCGCGGATCGAGGCCGCCATCAGCGCCCTCGGACGGGATCTGTACGGCGACGCCACCACCCGCCGCGACATCTACATCCTGGCCGCCCAACTGGCGCCGGGCGACTCCGGCGGCGCCCTCGTCGACATCAACGGCGAGGTGGTGGGCGTGGCCTTCGCGGTGGCGCCCGACCAGCCCGCCACCGCCTACGCCCTCGCCACCGAGGAGCTCACCGCCGTCCTCGACCAGCCCCGGGCCGGCACCGTCGACACCGGGTCCTGCCTCCGGTAGACGGCCGCCGCCGTCACTTCCCCAGGATGCGGCGCAGGGCGGCCTCGATCTCGTCGTCGACGAACGTGAAGCCCGACTCCTGGAGCACCGCCGACACCACCCGCTGACCGGCGAGCAGCATCTCCGCCACCATCTCCTTGCCGAACATGGTGTTCAGGGCGAGCTTGGGCACCGGCATCACCGTCGGCCGGCCGAGGACCTTGCCCAAGGCCTTGGTGAACTCGGCGTTGGTCACCGGGTTGGGGGCGGTGAGGTTGACGGGCCCGTCGATGGTGGCCGTGGCCAGCAGGTGGCGGATGGCGGCCACCTCGTCGTCGAGGCTGATCCAGCTCAGGTACTGGTCGCCGGTGCCGACCCGTCCCCCCAGACCCATCTTGAACGGGAGCAGCTGCTTGTCGAGGGCGCCGCCCTTGTCGGTGAGCACCACCCCGCTGCGGAACCGGGCCACCCGGATGCCGGCCGCGGCCGCGGGGGCGGTGGCTGCCTCCCACTGCTGCACCACGTCGGCCAGGAAGCCGGTGCCGGGACCGTCGACCTCGGTGACGACCCGGTCGCCGGTGTCGCCGTAGTAGCCCACGGCCGAGGCCGAGGCCAGCACCGTCGGTGGACGGTCGAGGCGGGCCAGGGTGGTGGCCAGCAGGGTCGTGCCCTGGACCCGGCTGTCGAGAACGGCCGCTTTGTGCTCGTCGGTCCAGCGATGATCGCCGATGCCGACGCCGGCCAGGTGCACGACCGCGTCGTGCCCCTCAAGGCCGGCGGCGTCGATGGTGCCGGACGCAGGCGACCAGCTGAGCTCGTTCGGGCCGCGGGGCTCCCCCCGCACCAGCTTGGTGACCTGGTGGCCGTCGCCCTCGAACGCTGCGACGAGGGCGGTGCCGATGAGCCCGTTGGAGCCGGTGACGGCGATGCGCATACCGGCTCCGAGGTCCCGACGGCCTAGGCCGCCACCTGCCGGGAGCGCTCGATCACGTGGTCGATGATGCCGTAGGTGCGGGCCTCCTCGGCCGTGAACCAGCGGTCACGGTCGGAGTCGATGAGGACCTGCTCCACCGACTGGCCGGTGTGGAAGGCGATCCGCTCGGCCATGATCTTCTTGGTGTAGATGATCTCCTTGGCGTGGATGGCGATGTCGACCGCGGTGCCCTGCATCTGGGCCGACGGCTGGTGCATCAGCACCCGGGAGTGGGGGAGGGCGTAGCGCTTGCCCGGCGCCCCCGCGCACAGGAGGAACTGGCCCATGGAGGCGGCCAGGCCGAGGCAGATGGTGCCCACGTCGCAGCTGATGTACTGCATGGTGTCGTAGATGGCCATTCCGGCCGACACCGAGCCGCCGGGGGAGTTGATGTAGAGGTAGACGTCGCGGTCGGGGTCTTCACTCTGGAGCAGCAGCAGCTGGGCGCAGATGAGGTTGGCCGACGAGTCGTCGACCTGGGAGCCGAGGAAGACGATGCGCTCCTTGAGCAGGCGCGAGTACACCTCGCTCGACCGGTCGCCCACGTAGGTCTGGGCGTTGTAGGTGGGGACGACGAGGTCGGAGGTCATGCACGCTCCTTGCGGGGTTCTGGCGCGATTACCGGCGCGATTGCCGGGCTGCATTCTGGGGCTGGTCCCACGGTAGCGGTTCGTCCCCCGTTGGGTTTCCGGCCCATTCCGGCCTCGTTCGTTGCCCCCCGGATAGGTGTCGGGGACCAGTGTGGGCGCGGAGAGACTCGAACTCTCATGCCGAAGCACTGGCACCTAAAGCCAGCGTGTCTGCCAATTCCACCACGCGCCCGGTGGATCCCACCCTACCGCCCGGGTCGGGGCCCCGGCCGGCGCTCGCCCGTCAGGTGAGGACAGGCTCCGAGCTCGTCGGCGCCACGATGTCGACGGTGGTGACGGACGTGGCCGCGGGATCGACGGCCAGCCCGGCGGCGGCACCAGCCCGGACGGCACCGGTGGTGAGGGCGACGGCGGGGGTGGCGCCGGGAGGCGGCGGCGGCATCATGGTGGTGGTCGGCGCCGGGGTCGATGCCGGCGCCGGCGCCGGCGTGAGCGCCACACCGTGCGCGGCCGCCCCGTCCGCGGCGATCCCGTTGGCGGCGATCCCGTCGACGGCTACACCCTCGGTCGCCCCACCGTCGACGGCCGGCGGGTCAGCACTGGCCGCGGGGGTGACGGCAACGACCTCCGGCTTGCGCCGGGACCGGTCCTCGACCGCCAGGCGGATGGCGGTGCGGCTCTGGCCGTCGATGAGGATGTCGGCGAAGGTGGGGATGCAGACCAGGTCGAGGTTCGAGGGCGCGACGAAACCCCGGGCGATGGCGATGGCTTTGATGGCCTGGTTGAGGGCGCCCGCCCCCACCACCTGGACCTCGACCGCTCCCGTCTGACGCAGGACCCCAGCCAGGGCCCCCGCCACCGAGTTCGGGTTCGACTTACTGGAAACCTTCAACACCTCGACCACGTGCCCCCCCATACCGCGCTGTGTCCTTTAACCGTTCGACGGCGGCCGCTGTCACTCCTTCTTGACCCACACGACGACCGTGAGTGAGACATCTACCATGCCGCTGCCGTAGGGGGAAGGGGGGATGTGATGAGGGCGCCCCCCGGTGGGGGCGCCCTCACTGCGAAACCGCTCCTATATATAAGGACAGAAACGGTCGGGCAGCCGGTGACGGCGCTCCCCGACCGCTCCCCGCCGGCGTCAGTCGACCCGTACCGCGGACCCGTTGGTCGCCGAACCAGGGGCGGCCGAGCCGTTGCCGTTGCCGGCCTCGGGCGGCACCGCCATGGCTACCGGGTCGACGCCCTTGACCTTCTGGCGGATGCGCTCGGAGATCTCGACCATGATCTCGGGGTTCTCCAGGAGGAAGGCCTTGGCGTTCTCCCGGCCCTGGCCCAACTGCTCGCCGTCGTAGGTGTACCAGGCACCCGACTTCTTGACGAAGCCCATGTCGACGCCCACGTCGAGCAGCGACCCCTCGCGGCTGATGCCCTTGCCGTACATGATGTCGAACTCGGCCTGGCGGAAGGGCGCCGCGCACTTGTTCTTCACCACCTTCACCCGGGTGCGGTTGCCGATGACCTCGACCCCGTCCTTGATCGACTCGATGCGGCGGATGTCGAGCCGGACCGAGGCGTAGAACTTCAGCGCCCGTCCGCCGGGGGTGACCTCGGGTGATCCGTAGATGACCCCGATCTTCTCCCGGAGCTGGTTGATGAACAGGGCGATGGTGTCGGTCTTGTTGAGGGTGGCGGTGAGCTTGCGCAGGGCCTGGGACATGAGCCGGGCCTGGAGGCCGACGTGGCTGTCGCCCATCTCCCCCTCGATCTCGG
>JAXDMK010000192.1:0-5277 GCA_034666105.1 Actinomycetota bacterium
CCGGTGATCCACCGGCTCGACCCGTCGGCCGCCGACGTGCGCCCGTCGAGGGTGGCGGCCAGCTTGAGGACGACGTACGGGCGGCCGGTGGTGCGGTGCCTGAGGTAGGGCGCCAGTTGGGCCCGCACCTGGTCGGCGAGGACGCCCACGTCGACGGTGATCCCGGCCGCCCGCAGGCGGGCGACGCCGGCGCCCTGGACATTGGGGTCGGGGTCCTCGACGGCCACCACCACCCGGGCCACGCCGGCGGCGACGATGGCGTCGACGCACGGCGGGGTGCGGCCGTGGTGGGAACACGGCTCAAGGGTGGTGACGAGGGTGGCTCCCCGTGCGTGTTCGCCGGCTGCGGTGAGGGCCACGATCTCGGCGTGGCGCCCCCCCGGCGGCTGGGTGGCGCCCTCAAACGATGCTCCCCCATCGGCCGGCTCGATCACGCATCCGACCCACGGATTGGGCGACGTGCTGCGACGCACCCCCGCGGCCAGGCGTATCGCCCGTCCCATCGCCTCCTCGTCGCCGACGGCCGTCACGACTTAGAGGCCGCCGGCCGCGTCACGGGTGCTCCGTGGGCCGGCCGGCGAGGAGCTCGAGGGCGTGGGGGAGGACGTCGAGGACGGCTTCGAGGGTCTCCACCGCGCCCGCCGTCGAACCGGGGGTGTTGAGGACCAGGGCGGTGCCGACGGTGCCGGCCGCGGCCCGGGAGAGACGGCCCTTGTCGGGGTTGGCCAGGCGCATGGCCTCGGCCAGGCCGGGTGCGGGGCGGTCGAGGACGGCGGCGGTGCCCTCGGGGGTGAGGTCGCGGGGTCCGAAGCCGGTGCCGCCGGTGGTGACGACCAGGCCCTCGAAACCGGCGGTGAGGCGGCGGAGGGCGCCGGCCACCGAGTCGGTGCCGTCGGCGACGACGTCGTGCGAAACCACCTCGTAACCGGCCGCCGTCAGGCGGGCCACGAGGGCCGCGCCCGACTTGTCCTCCCGGGTGCCGCCGACGACGCCGTCGGAGACGGTCAGCACCTTGGCCTGCAGGTTCACGCCGCCGATCGTACGTGTCGGCGGTCAGCTCCCGAGGCGGTCGCCGGTTTGGAGGCGGGCCCCGTTGCGCCAGGCGGGGGCCGGTTGAGCACCCTTTCCCTCCGGTCGCACCTCCACCAGGGTGAGCGCCCCTCCCCCGCCGGTGCCCACGTCGAGGGTGGACGGGTCGAGCTCGCCGGGGGCCAGTCCCCGTCCCTCGACCGCAGCCAGGGCGGCCCGGGGCACGAGCAGGCGCCTGCCCCGGAACGTGGTCCACGCCTGGCCCAGGCGCACCACCCGGTGCAGGTGCTCCGCCGGCCGGGTCCAGTCGAGGTGGTGCTCGGCGGGGTCGATCTTGGCCGCGTAGGTCGGCTCCCCCACCTGCGCCGCCGGCTCGGGCAGGCCCTCGTCCAGCAACCGGACCAGCAGCTCCGTCCCCTCCGCCGACAGGGCCGACCGCAGCTCGTCCAACGTGTCCTCCGCCCCGACCGGGTGCTCGAGACAGGCGTAGACGGGGCCGGTGTCGAGCCCCTCCTCCAACGCCATCAGGCACACGCCGGTGACGGGGTCGCCGGCCAGGATGGCCCGCTCCACCGGTGCCGCCCCCCGCCACCGGGGCAGCAGGGAGAAGTGGAGGTTCACCATCGGGAGGACGTCGAGCACGGGGGGCTTGATCAGCCGGCCGTAGGCGACCACGACACCCAGGTCGGCGCCGACGTCGAGGACGTCGGCGACCCGGTCGGTGACGGGCAGGCCCAGTTCCGACGCCGCCGCCTTGACCGGACTGGGGAGGAGCGCTCCCCCTCGCCCCCGGCGCCGGTCGGGGCGGCTCACCACCAGGGCCACGTCGTGGCCGGCGGCGACCAGGGCTCGCAGGGGGCCCACCGCCACCTCGGGCGTGCCCAGGAAGACGAGGCGCAGGAGGTTCGCCGCCTACGCCGTCAGACGCCGGTGAGGCCGAGGGTGCGCTGGCGCAGCGCCCGCATGGCCTGTTTGCGCTGGACCGGGTCGAGCCGCTCCAGCAGGAGGATGCCGTCGAGGTGGTCGACCTCGTGCTGGAACATCCGCGCCAGGAGCTCGTCGCCCTCCACCGTGATGGGCTTGCCGTCGACGTCGAAGCCGTTGAGCAGGACCCGGTTGGGGCGGAGGATCGGCCAGTGGAGGTCGGGGACCGACAGGCACCCCTCGACGTACTCCCACTCCCCGTGGTGGTCGGTGAGGGTGGGGTTGACCACGATCCCCCAGCCCGACCCGTCGTTGATGTCGTAGACGAACATCCGCTTCTGGATTCCCACCTGGGGCGCGGCCAGGCCCACGCCGGGGGCCTCGTACATGGTCTCGAGCATGTCGTCGGCCAGGCGGCGGAGGTCGGCGTCGAACTCGGTGATCTGGAGCGCGGGCTGCCGTAGGACCGGGTCGCCGAAGGTGCGGATGGGGAAGAGAGCCATCCCGGTCGAGGCTACCCGCCGGTCCGGCGCCGCCAACGCACCGCCGGCGGCGCACCGGTCCGGCGGCGAGCTAGGACGAGCTGCCGGCGTCGAGGAGGTCGATCACTCCCGCCAGCTCCAGCACCCGCCGGACATGCGGCTTCGCCGATCGGACGCGGATGCTGCCCCCCGCATCGTCGATCGTGTTGCGCAACGCGAGCAGGGCGGCGATGCCGGCGGCGTCGATGAAGTCGAGCCGGCTCAGGTCGACGGTGACGTGCGCCGGCGCTTCGGGGTCGTCGAGACCCTCCACCGACGCCCGGAACTCGGCCGTCGTGGCCACGTCGAGCTCACCGGTGACGGCCAGTAACACCGCCGGGCCCATACGCAGCACCTCGGCCCGGAAGGCGTCGGGTAACGGCCGACTACCCACCACCACGAGCTTCTCCCTGCTCGCACCGACCGACGTCCCCCAATGCTCGAGGCCACGCCACCGTCGAACCACGGTACCCATCTACCCGCGCTTCGGGAAGGGTCACACGCGCCGGGGGTCGACCTCCACCCGCAACCGTCCCGGGGGACGGGCGGTCGCGGCCAGCGCATCGGCCAGGGTCCGGTGGTCGGCCGCCCGCACCAGCCAGCGCCCGTCGGACGGGCCCAGCACCTCCACCTCCGGACCCAGGCCCTCGACGTAGACGGGCGCGGCCTCGCCCGAGACCACGGCCAGGGCCGTCTCCGGGGGCAGCCGCAACGCGGCCCGGCGGGCCGACTCCACCAGCGCGAAGCGGGACGGGTCGGCGTGGACGGCGGCGTCGACGACCTCGTGCGTGGGCAGGCGGGTCTGGAGCAGGATCCGTCCCCCGGGGTGGGTGTGGCGGCCCCCCACCAGCCGGGCGGCCCGGGCGACCAGGGCCAGGGCCTGCTCGCCGGCCGTGTGGCGGGGGGCGAGCAGCTCGTGGTCGAAGTCGAGGAAAGCCACCGCCTGGGCGCCGGCCACCCGGTGCAGCACCGCCTCGGTGCCGACCAGCACGGGCCCGTCGGGCACGCCACCGCCATCGCCGGCCGTCACCTCCGCCACCGGCCGCCCGGCGAGGAGCTCGAGCTCCTCCCGGGCCCGGGTGACGCCCACCCGCAACGCCTTCATACGGGTGGCGCCGCAGGCGGTGCAGACCGCGGGACGGGTGGCGTGACAACGGCGGCACTCCAGGATCGCTTCGCCGGCGTCGGCCACCGGGCCCGCGCACACCTCGCACCGGGCCAGCTCGCCGCACGCCACGCAGGCCAGCAGCGGGGCCCGCCCCTTGCGGTTGAGAACGCACACCACCCGCCGGCCGGGCTCCGCCTCCCGCAGCAGGGTGACCAGGCGGGACGAGTAGAGACCCGACCCCGGGGGCTCGTCCCGCCGGTCGATCACCTCCACGATCGGCCACCCGCCCCGCTCCTCGGCCCGGGAGGGCGCCAGCAGCTGCCCCCCGGGCAGGGCCAGCCCGTCCAGCGACGGGTGCGACGAGGTGAGCACGCACGGCACCCCTGCCCGCCGGGCCCGCTCCACGGCGACGTCGCGGGCGTTCCACGTCGGCGCCCGCTCCTCCTGGTAGGCCTCGTCGCCCTCGTCGAGCACGAGCACCGCCCCCAGCCGGGGCCGGGGCGCCCACGCCCCCGCCCGGGCACCGACGGCGACGCAGCCGCCGGCCGCGGCCAGGGCCCAGTCCCGGGGAACCTCCGCCACCCGCACGCCCTCCCGCCGCAGCCGGGCGGCCAGGAGCCCGGCCGCCGACAGCGACGGGGCCAGGACGAGCGCGTCCTCCCGGGTGCACGCCTGGAGAACGAAGGGGAGGAGGTCGTCGGCGGGCGGCGTGCGCACCACGGCCACGCCGGCGCGGACGGCGAAGGCGGCCGCGGCCAGCGAACCGGGCCGGGCGCCGGGGGCGGCGACCCCCGCCCGAGCCGCCGGCGGCAGCCCCCGCACCGCACCCGGGGGCGACGCCGTCTTCAGAAAAGCCGTCCGGCGTCCGGCCCACCGCCAGGCGGCCCAGCGGGCGAGGTCGACCAGGTCGGCCGGCGGTCCCCACCCGGTGACCTTGGCCAGGGGCTGCAGGGGACGGCCGGACTTGAGGGCGGCGGTGGCGGCCTCGTCCGTCAGCTCCACCACCCAGCCGCCGATGCGCCGCCCGGCCAGCGGGATCCGCACCATCGTCCCGATCCGGACGTCGGCCTCCAGCGCCGGCGGGACCAGATAGTCGAACACCTTGGCGATGCCCGCCACGTCGGGCGCGACCCGGGCGATCACCCGGCGGAGGCTAACCCGGGGCCGCGGCTACAGGCTCAGGGCGCTTTTCACGTCGTCGAGGCGGGTGAGGTGCTCCCAGGTGAACTCCTTGTCGCTGCGCCCGAAGTGGCCGTAGGCGGCCGTGCGCCGGTAGATCGGCTTGCGCAGGTCGAGGTCGCGGATGATGGCCGCCGGCCGGAGGTCGAAGACCTCGTCGACCATGGCCGCGATCTTCAGCGGGTCGACGGTCTCGGTGCCGAAGGTCTCCACCATGATCGACACCGGCCGGGCCACGCCGATGGCGTAGGCGACCTGGATCTCGCACTTGCGGGCGGCGCCGGCGGCGACCACGTGCTTGGCCACCCACCGGGCGGCGTAGGCCGCGGAGCGATCGACCTTGGACGGGTCCTTGCCCGAGAACGCCCCCCCGCCGTGACGGGCGGCACCGCCGTAGGTGTCGACGATGATCTTGCGCCCGGTGAGGCCGGTGTCGGCGTGGGGCCCGCCCAGCACGAAGCTGCCGGTGGGGTTGGCCAGCAGCTGGTAGTTGTCGTCGGCGAACTGGGCCGGCAG